>CAZOOE010000333.1:0-7729 GCA_964581275.1 uncultured Clostridia bacterium | reverse complement strand
TTTTTTTCTTTTTTCGGCGGACAGTCCACGGAATTTTGCCCTGGGATACGGCGGTATCACCCCGGCCGGACTTCGGGAAGAAGCTCGAAAGGTTAATTCGGATACATTAATCCAAAGACTGCCGGAAGGATACGAGGCCGAGCTCCGCGAACGCGGATCGGGTCTCTCGGTCGGTCAAAAGCAGCTTATCAGCTTCGCGCGCGCTTTAGCATTTGATCCACGAGTGTTGATCCTCGATGAAGCGACTAGCTCGATCGACACCGAGACTGAGCTTCTCATCCGCGACGCGGTCGAACGATTGATGGAGGGCCGGACCTCGCTGGTGGTGGCGCACCGACTTTCGACGATTCAATCAGTGGACAAAATCATCGTGATGCACAAGGGCGAAATCCGGGAGACTGGTACCCATCAGGATCTGCTCGCGCAGCGTGGACTCTACTGGAGGCTTTACCAATTGCAATTCTATCAAGACTATAAGCGAAGGTTTGCCGACAGCATCGCCGACGACTAGGGCTCATTTCACGACCTGCCCATAGAAACGACTGGTTCTATGCTTCCCAGACCAGCAAGATATACGGATTAGACCGATTCTCACCGGCCACCGAGGGGATTAGACCAATAACCAATTCTCTTCGGTCACCGACTCATCCCGTCGACATGTACCGAAAAGGTAAAACCCGAATGTCGATTCATTTCGCGCCAGAGAGCAAGTTGGGTCAAAATGACAGGCGAGACGGTCCCTTGGGGCTGCCTGAGTCATTAGGCCGCAGACGATCTCATAGCCATTTCGGGTTATGAGTCAAAACCTGATTTGCCGGCCGACTACAGCTTGTATCAGTAGCGGGCGCCCGCTCTCATTTATTGAAATAAATGAGGTTATCGCCGCCGCTGAGTGGGCCTGTTAGAGGTATACCAATTGCTCGGCTCTTTGTTACGTCTTCGTATGGACTCTTTTTCAGCGGGCCGACCCATACAAGGCTGCTTTACCTTATTCACTCACAGTTTTCTTATGAAGCTCTCAAGTCGAATAAAAATGTATTTTCGCGCTTACAGGTTCATGGCCAAGGGCCTGGCGTCTACCGACCATCCCATCCTGGCACACGTTATTCCAATGCGGCGTTGCAATCTGTCCTGCTCTTATTGCAACGAATACGACGACTATTCGAAGCCGGTGCCAATCGAGGTGATGTTTGAGCGTTTGGATAAGCTCGCAGACCTCGGCACCACTGCGATCATCATCAGCGGCGGCGAGCCGTTGATGCATCCTGAGATTGAGGCCATCGTCAGCAAAATCAGGCGTCGCAAAATGTTGGGCTGCTTGATCACCAATGGATATCTTCTGACGAAAGAGAAGATCAAGTCTCTGAATTCAGCGGGTCTCGAGTATATGCAGATCAGCATCGACAATCTTCGACCCGATGACGTTTCAAAGAAGAGCCTGAAGGTGCTCGACAAGAAGCTTCAGTGGCTATCGGAGCTCGCCGAGTTCAGGGTGAATATCAACTCGGTCATCGGCGGCGGAATCCAGACACCCGAAGATGCACTGACAATCGGGCGGCGCGCGGTCGAGCTCGGATTCTCTAGTTCGCTGGGGATCATTCACGATGGACTTGGAACCCTAAAGCCGCTCAAAGGCGTCGAGCGTGATGTTTATCTTGAGATGAAAGACCTGGGCAAGAAGGGTCACGTCAGGTGGAATGGATTTCAGAAGAACCTGGTTGATGGCAACCCCAACCGGTGGCGTTGCCGAGCGGGCGCGCGCTATCTTTACATTTGCGAAGACGGGCTTGTACACTACTGCTCGCAACAGCGCGGCTATCCCGGAGTCCCTCTCACAAGCTACACCAAAGAGGACATTCGCAGGGAGTACCTGACGAAGAAGGCCTGCGCACCTTACTGCACGATCGCATGCGTGCATCAGGTTGCGACGTTCGACAACTGGCGCGACCCGCAAACGCTGGGAGTCAAGGGGGCGGTGCGGCGAGAGTCGGTGCAAGCGATAAAGACGCTGTATCAGATCGAGCAAACCGAAAAGGCCTAGGTCTTAAGCGTGGTTCTTTGAGTGCCCGGATTTTTACCGGGCGAATGCAAAGCAATGATTACAAGCGCCGCAAAGCTGCGGGCGCAATTGAACAACAAATGTCTGCGCGGTCAGTGGGATTCATCTGGAGGTTTCGCAGACGAGGAGAGAGAATATGCATAAGCCTGTAAAGTACGCGGAGAAGGGGTTGACTTACGTCGCGCGCGGCGGATGGGCGGTCTTTGAGCGCCTCAACCGCGTCAAACCCAACCCGTCTTTCACGCCCAAGTGGTCTGAGAAACCGCTATTGAAGTCTTATCAAAAGACGAAGCCGCCACTGGGCTGGCCGCGGACTACCGATTCATTGTGCCCAAAGTGCATTCCCGAAATTCGCCAGCAGATCGTCGACGGCAAGTTGCCTCACGAAATACTGCTCAACGAAAGGATCGGCGAAATCAAGGCCCAAATAATCGAGCGCGACGGCAAAATCCTGATGGTCAAGGATTGTGAGAAGCACGGCCACTTCGAAGACGTGATGTCCAATGATCCCGACTTCTTCAAGCACCTCGAAGAAGTCTTTCCGGGCCGTGACATTCGCGCGCACAACGACGAAAAGCTTCACAAGCACGGCACGAGCACGATCAAACACGGACGCGGATCGGTGCTCACTATCGATCTGACGAACCGGTGCAACATGATGTGCGACCCGTGCTTTATGGACGCCAATCAGGTTGGCTTTGTTCACGAGCTCAGCTGGGAGGACATCAAGACTCTGCTGGACAACGCGATCTCCATCAAACCGCGCCGCCAGATGTCGGTGCAGTTTTCAGGTGGCGAGCCGACGATGTCGCCGTTCTTCCTGGACGCGGTTCGTTACGCGCGCGAGGTCGGCTACAACAGTGTGCAAGCCGCGACAAACGGGATCGAGTTCGCCAAGAGCCCTGAGTTTTGCAAACAAGCGGCGGAAGCCGGGCTGCGCTACGCTTATCTTCAGTTTGACGGAATCGGCAACGCGGCCAACGAGCACCGCAAAGTCGGGAATCTCTTTGATGTCAAGCTGCGCGCGATTGAAAACCTTCACAGCGCCGGCGTTGACATCGTGCCGGTTACCACCATCATCAACGGTATCAACAACGAGCAAGTCGGACGCATCATTCAGTTTGCCCTCGACAATCCCAAGAAGATCAACTTCCTCTCGTTCCAGCCCGTCTCATTCACCGGACGCGACGAAGAGATCACCGATGACCGCCGCACCGCGCAGCGGTATACGCTGTCGCACATGGCGCACGATGTTAAGAACCAGACCGGTCTTGGCGAGCCGATTCGCGACTGGTTCCCGATTTCGTTCATGAGCACTTTCACCGATTGGGCTGACCTCGTTCACGGACCGCAGAACGATTGGGGCCAGCTCACCTGCGGGTGTCATCCAAATTGCGGAATCGGGATGGCGGTGATGATTGACAAGGAGACTAAGGAATCAGCTCCGGTCACCGCGTTTCTCGACGCCGAACAACTCGCTAAGGACGTGATGAAGGTCAACGACGCTGCGCGCGGACGATTCTTATCGGTTGCGGGAATGGCGCTCGCGCTGATGCGGAATTACGATCCCTTCATGGCGCCGAAACACTTCAGACTGATGGATCTTCTGAAGAAATTCGACAAGACCTTTGGTGCGACCGGCAAGGACTACGGCAAGGTGTCCGGCGATCGAACCGTTCAAGATATCGAGAAGCGCCGCGCCGACCGGTGGAACTTCCTGTTCATAGCCGGAATGTGGTTCCAGGACCTGTTCAACTATGACTTTCGACGCACCGAGCAGTGCATTATCCCTTACGCGACGCAGGAGGGCGAGATTTCCTTCTGCGCTTACAACACCGGTGTGGGTTGGCGTCAAATCATCGAGAAGATGCATATGACCGCGACGCTCACCAAGTGGTACGAAGAGCACGGGCGGCACGAGATCTTCGCCGGCGGCAAATCGGTGTCGTTGAATAGCGCCGAGCATTCGCTGGTGCTCGACGACGCGCTGGTGACCAAGGAGGTTCAACATGACCTCGACAATCTTGGAATCGCAAAGACCGCGCGCGAAGAGAAGCTGCGAAAACAGCGGGATCGAATCCGGGACCAGAAAGAAAACGATCGAATGGCCAAGCTGTACAGGCAGCACGTGCTGAAGGAGCCGGCGAGCCCGGAGGCTCAGATAGTCCAGATCCAGTTGAAGAGCTCCAAGCCCCAGCCGGAGGCTACGCCCGCCGGGTTTGGCGACTAAGCCCGCGAGCCGCTTCGCGTCTTTGCGGCTTGGCGCCTCTGCGTGACTTTTTCGCAGAGACGTTGAACGCCAACGGTCAGAGGTTCAAAGTGATCCTTTACTGCCTGGTAAAGCCCCGATTCGCCTCTAAGACCGAAACGCTCTTGAAGCCAGGCGACGCCGCTGCTACGCCCCGGCTGCGCTAGCGGCGTCGAATCTCCCCGGGCAGGCGATCGCCTTCGAGCCACATCCGGGCCGAGGATGCGGACGCGCGGAGGCGCAGCGACACGGCGACTATCCCACCGCTCAGCGCTGCTATCAGAATCAAACCTACGAGATTCATCGACACGTCCCCGCGTCCAAGGATTTCAGCCATTTTTGCTAGTCTCCGTAGCTCTCGCGTACAGCGCGAGCCGGCACTCTGAACCGCGCGAACCACAAAGCCAGCAGCCAGATCAGACCGGGACTCGCCGAAAGCAATCCGGATGCGATCATCAGGGGGCGCGGGCCGAACCGCGTCAATAGCCAGCCGGTGACGATCGTAGAAATCGCCATCGTCGCAAGCTCCAGCGACCGGTCTGTTGTGAATACCCTGCCGCGATAATCATCGGGCAAGATTCGCATCATCATGGTTTCTTGGAAGCCGAACTCGTTTCCAAGTACTAACCGGCTGAGTGCTACCCACACCGCCATCGATGCCAGCGTGGGCATTAAACCAGCCATCGAAAAGAGCAGTCCGTGAAGCAGCAGCGACCACCCGATAAAAAGACCAGCGCGATGCTCGTCTGCGATCCACAAGCCAACACGCCGAGTCAGCAACATTCCCAGAAAAACACCCGCGCCGCCGGCGGTGAATAGCGCGGCGACGAACCAGTCTCCGCGATTTCCCGAGCCTTGTGCGAACTCGTGTCCGCCGATTCGATCGAACAGAATCGTGGTCATCCCTCCACCGGTCCCCCAGCCGATGTTCACCAGAATTACGGCCCGCACAAAGGGCGTTCTCCAGATGTATCGGAGTCCCTCGCGAAGATCGTCGAAAAAACCGGCGTCCGCTCGCTCAAGCGGCTGCTCGCTACCGGTGATCGGCGTCATTGCCGCAGCCTCCGCGGACATCGGATCGAGCGCGACCGCCTGCGCCTCCACTTCTCTCGCCTGCCGCGTTGCGCTCGCTGCTATAGGCAGGATGAACAGAGCCGACCCGACGAACGACAAAGCGTTCACGATGAACGCGGCGTTGTAGCCGAACTGCGCCGCGGTCAGCCCACCTATCGCCGAGCCCACTGTGTACTGCAGAAACCGCGTCGAAAACATCAACACGTTCGCGGTCAAAAGCTCGCGTGGCGTCACCAGGTTCGGTATCGTAGCGTTCTTAGCTGCTTCGAAAAACATCGTAAGCGACGCCATCAGCGCGCTGCAGGCGACGACCAGCCAGGCGGAGCCGATCATTCCGGCAAAGACGTAAACAACGGCGGTCACCGCCCGCATCAAGTCGGCGGCGATCATTATCTGTTTGCGCGACCGGCGATCGGCGAACACTCCCGCGATTGGCGCCACCAATAAGAACGGCAGCAGTCTCGCTACAAGGAGCGCCGTTGTCATCAACGGAGAGCCCGACAACATTCGCACCAGACCGAGCTCCGCAATAAACGAGAACCATGTGCCGAGCTCGCTGATGACTTGCCCGGCCCACAGCCTTCGAAAGTTCTTGTTGCCCTTCAGCAGCTCGCCGTAACTAGCCGAGTTCATGGTCTTCTCCAGGCTTCAGGTTATGAGTTCAAGCCTCAGCCTGCCCGACCTCGAGCGAGCAAACTGAAGGTTGAACTCAGAACTTCGATCAGCTTCAGCGGCGAAGCTTTTCAAGACGGTCGCGGGCACTGGTTGCGGCCATCTATTTGCGCGAATGTTCCGAAACTGGGTTCTGACTAAGCCCCCAAAAATCAAAAACCGCCAGCATCAAACTGACGCTGGCGGCGGTCGGGCTTGATGCTGAAGAATTGCTAGGGTCCTGTGCGTGCGGTCGCGTCCATAACAAAGAGCGGCGTGATGCCAAGCGGGCACACCTGCTTCAGGTGGGCGCTCCACGACCTGGGCGCGCTGCCGATGACATCGACGGTTAGCTTGTTGTGTTCGCTCTTCATCAAAATCTCTCCGCTTGACGTAGGGTTCTACGCGCGAGTCCCGCGTTTGGTTTCAATTCAGTAAACGCCCCAGACTCTTTTCAACGGATGACAAAAGATAAAGGACTCGCGGCGATGTGTCAACAAGTTTTCTTCCAGACACCCAGGCTAATTCCAGTCACCGAGCGGCGTGTGATTAAGTGGGACTCGAGTATTGCTGGTCCGCGCCCGGCACCCCACTGAAGGTGAGTGTTAATAAAACCCGACTTGTATGCGGGCGAACGCGTTCGCTAACTCAACGACCGCTGGCGATGACGTCAAAGGACCGCCCATCGTAAAACCACTGACTCGCCGGGTCTGTACGCGACCACCAAAACCTTTACAAGGATTTCCTTTTCTGGTCGGTTACGTTTAATCCGCACCAGATAAATGTGTCCCAACCCCACCGGCGTGGATGCCTTGGCCCCATCCTTGAACAATGCCTCACCTTCGCTCAGAGTTTGATAAGTTTGTTCCTTGTAGCTCTTGAGGATCATCACCTTATTGTCGGTGATGTGAAGCGAGGCATAGCCTTGTGCATTGCCCACGGTTTCCTCGTAGCCATATTCCTGCTTCAAGTCGGTCGCGTTTCCGAGATCAACAATGTAGCCACGCTCGCCGCCCTGAATTCCGGCAGTCAGACTGTCCTTCTCATAGATATCGAAGGCGACGTGACTGCATCGATTGAAAACTCTGTTCTTCTCAAGCACATACCCGCCCTTCCCGTCATCAAAACAAATGCTGCTCTCAACCGGATCAGCGGCGTAGAGCGTTGCCAAATTGCTTTGGACATTGGTCATCGCAGCGTCTCTGACTTGTGCATCGAAAGAACTGGTGACGAAAACGGTCAACAGGATCAGCCCGATTAGGCCCGATATTCTTCTGCTCATGGTTCCTGTACCTCCCTCAAGAGTTAGCGCCCACTATTCGTATCGAAGCGCTTCGACCGGGTCGAGACCCGAAGCGTGCACCGCCGCGTATATGCCGAACGACAGCGCGATCGAAGTACCGGTAACCACGGTGCTCAACTCCGCGTACAACGCGACGATTCGCGAAACCCGGAAGCCAAAGAGTATTGGGTCAACCTCAATCCCCATTTTTTTTCTTCAGATCTGCCTCGGGTTTGTCGGACAAACGCTTGCCGCCTCTTAAAGTTTCAATTGTTGCAACCGATGTCGGGCACTCTGGCGGTTTAGCTGCGGCTGATACGATATATCTTCAATTAGCCGCCAACCGTTCCGTCCAGTTTTGGTGACGTAACTTTGCTTGTGTAAAAAGAAGGAGGGTGTAAGTTCTCTCAAGATC
>CAZOOE010000332.1:0-7738 GCA_964581275.1 uncultured Clostridia bacterium | reverse complement strand
CGTTCATCATCTTGCTCAGTTCCCTGGCCAATCACCGCATCGACACCGATCTGACTGTTCGTCGGCGGGTATGTCTCCTCGATGCGACCGGCGATCTCGGCGAGGTCGGTTCGAACGCCGGAGAGGGTAACTCCAGGTTTGATTCGCCCGATCGCGTAGATCCCAGGGTGTAAGTCTCTCCGATTGATTTCGTCGGCTATCAAACCCAACGGCACCCATACTTCGGCAGTCCAGAATTCAAACCGAGGGGGCATTACGCCAACGATCGTGTAAGCCTGCTGATCGAGTGTCAGATGCTCCCCGACTACGCTTTGATCGGCGCCGTAGCGCCGCCGCCAGAAGTTGTGGCTCAACACTACCACGCGCTCGGCGCCGGGATGGTCTTCCTGGTCGACAAAGACCCGCCCAAGTTGCGGCGCGATTCCTAGGGTTGGAAAAATTCCCGCGGTTACCATCGCGGCTTGAAGACGCTCGGGCTCGCCAGCGCCGGTAAATTGGGATTCCACCGACGAACCGCACCTACGGAATCGAGTACGTGATTCTCTGATTTCCAGTCAACAAAGTCGGGAAACGATAGCGCGAGGAGATTCATCTCCCGCCTTTTCTCCGCCAACAGCACAAGCTTGTCTGGCTCTCGATAGCCGAATGAATGAAGCAAAACGGCATTGACCACACTGAAGATGGCGGTGTTTGCGCCGATGCCGAGCGCCAGCGTGAATATCGCTATCGCGGTGAACCCGGGATGCCTTCGCAGCATGCGCAGGCCGTAACGAAAATCACGGACCAATGAATCGATGATCGGCAGGCCTCTCTGGTCGCGATAGGCTTCCTTTGTTTGTTCAAACCCGCCAAAGCTTCGAAGGGCGGCGCGGCGCGCCTCTTCGACAGTCA
The DNA here is from genome assembly GCA_964581275.1 of uncultured Clostridia bacterium. Taxonomy (GTDB): domain Bacteria; phylum Acidobacteriota; class Blastocatellia; order UBA7656; family UBA7656; genus Onstottus_A. Next base: position 6,847 of record CAZOOE010000332.1, on the reverse strand, counting down.
TTCCTCGACTAAGGTTCTCTTCGATGAGCATTTCGAGATGCATTTGCAGCTCGGAGTCGAGGTCTGTGTCGAGACGACTCTTGCCAAACAGCCCGCGCACGCGCCAGCCGAACTCTCGGAGCATTCGCATCTCAACCCTCCCTCAGAGGCTCTCAAGCATTCGGGCGATCACCGCTGCAATGCGTTCCCAATCCTCGGTCTCCGTTGCGAGTTGCTTTCGGCCGGTTCGAGTGAGCGAGTAATACTTGGCTCGGCGGTTGTTGTCCGACGCGCCCCACTCCGCCCGTATCCACCCCTTTTGTTGGAGCCGCAGCAGCGCAGGATAGATGGTGCCTTGATTCAGCTCGAGCACGCCCTGGCTGACCTGTTCGATTCGTCGGGCGATTCCGTAGCCGTGCAAAGGACCGAGCCCTTCCAGTGTCTTGAGAACCATCAAGTCAAGGGTGCCTTGCAAAATGTCAGATCTGGTTTCTTTCAAAACGCCTCCTGTGGATTTCCAACAGGAGCTTACAGGCGTTCCTGTTGACTGTCAACAGCAAGATAGTCCGGCTTGCCGTTTGCGAGGAGCCCTATCAGATTTCACAAGACTGGGGTGTTTAGTCGCGATACAGGAGTGGCAGATAGTCTCTGCGGATCTTTGCGCCGCTGCGCGAACCCATATTCGAAACCGACTCTAATCTTGCTTGGCCGCTTCTTGCGCAGGTCGCAGGGATTGGTTAACCAAGGATCAGCTATTCATACCGCAACGCGATCATCGGATCCACTCGCGAAGCTCTCCGCGCAGGAACAAAACAGGCGGCCAACGCTACCAGAACCAGGAGCAAGGGGACGCCGGTAAAGACCACCGGATCGGTAGGGCTTACTTCGAATAGCAGGCTCGCGATAGCTCCCGTCAGCGCAAGAGCGCCGCCTATTCCAACTACAACGCCGGCGGCGATGAGCAGCATGCCCTCTCTCAGAACCGATCGAAGCAGAACGCCCGGTTGTGCCCCAAGCGCCAACCGGATGCCAAATTCATTTTTCCTGCTGCCGACGTATAGTGACATCGTGCCGTAAATCCCTACCGCCGCCAGTAACAATGCCAGTATCGAGAACGCGGTCAGCAAGATATTCGTGAGCCGCTGGCTGTTCAGAGTCCGGCCGATGACTTCGTGCATTGATCGTATGGAATACAACGGGATATCAGGATCCAACTGCGATACCTCGTTTCTGACGGCGGCGACGGGACTGCTCAGAACGCTGTCTGTCCTGATGACCAGCGACGCCTGAGACGTGGGAGCCTGTGACATCGGAGCATAGATGTGAGGCTGTAATACTCCCGCCAGGTCGCCTTCCTTGATGCCGCCGACCACTCCGACGATCGTCATCCATTCCTGGTCACCGGTAGTCTCAACTCTTTTTCCAATAGCATCCCCATCCGGCCAGAACATTCTTGCAAGGGTTTCATCCACCACCGCAACCTGGGGTGAATCGCCGCGATCTGTTTCAAAAAAATCCCTGCCACGAAGCAAAGTGATTCCCATCGCTTGAAAAGTTCCGGGCGTTATTGACATCAACTGCGCCTGCACCTGTTCCCCCCTGTTCGCCTCGGAAGCTTCGTGCCCTTCGACTATAAAGCCGTCACTGTTGCCGCCGCCGGCGAGCGGAAGCGAAGCGGTCAGCCCGGCGGCGCGAACCCCCGGTAGACTCTGCACGTGCTCGATCAGGCTGTGGTAGAACTGCGTCGACTGTTGCGGTTTCGAGTACTTGCCCCTCGGCAAGGAGATGGACATGGTCAGCATGTTCTCAGGATTGAAACCGAGTGAGACAGACTCCAACCGGCTGTAGCTCTTGAGCAGAAGTCCTGCTCCGATCAGCAAAACAAACGACAGGGCGAACTGCGCACCAACAAGAACGCTGTTTGACCTGCGGCTCGAGGTGGTGCCGCGCCCGCCTTCGTGCATTGCTGCAACCATACCCATCTTGTACGCCCGCAACGCGGGCATCAATCCGAAGAGCAATCCCGTCAGAAGAGCAATGCCGGCAGTGAATCCCAGAACGGTTCCGTCCACCGTTATTTCTTCGATTCTTGGAATCCCCTCAATCGGCAAACTGCTGACAGTTCTCACTCCGAGCCACGCCAGCATCATCCCGCCGGCCGCGCCAATCAAGGCGAGCACCACGCTTTCGGTCAACAGTTGCCGGGCCACGCGAGCAGATGAAGCGCCCAACGCGAATCGCACGGCAATTTCTCGAACCCGCGAGGTGGCGCGCGCCATCAGCAAGTTCGCCACGTTGGCACAGGCGATCAGTAGTACCAGTCCCACCGCACCCAGAAGGATGAGCAGGGGCTTTTCCGTTCTTCCCACTATCGACTCCTTCAACGGCGTGACGATCGTCTTGAGCGTTGAGCCTCGCTCGAGGGGTATCCCACCCTCACTAGTGTTGGGATTTTGACGGGCGTAGTCCCAGAGCACGTTCGTAGTTTCCGCCTCCGCTTCAGACGAAGATACGGCGGGTGCAAGCCGGGCTAGACCCCTCAGAAAGTAAGGCGCGGTTCTGCTTGGGTTCAGGGCGATGGGAATCCACAGGTCGCTCTTCGCGACACGCAGAAAGCTGAAGCCCGCGGGCATAACCCCGATCACTTCGGTTGATACGCTATTGAGGTTGATAGACCGGCCGACAATGTTGGGGTCGCCGCCGAACCGACGCAGCCAAAAGCCATAACTGAGAACGCAAACACCATTGTTTCCCGGGCTGTCTTCGCCGCTTCGAAAGACTCGGCCAACTATCGGAGGAACGCCCAGCACCCTGAAAAACTCTGCGGTCACGTTTGTCACCTGAATTCGCTCGGGCTCGCCGTTTCCGGTCAGATTCGCTCCCCCGCTCGAATAGCCGGCCAGGGCCTCGAGTGAATGGTTGTGGTCACGGAGGTGTACAAAACCCGCCTGGGAGAGATTCCAGGTGTTCAACCCGAGCTGACGGTGCGACTGCAGCAGATCAACGAGACGCTCGGGCTGCTGATATGGCAGCGGCCGTAGCAGAATGCTGTCGACCAAACTGAAGATAGCCGTATTCGCGCCGATCCCCAGCGCGAGCGTAACCACAGAGATCGCAGTGAAACTCGGGTTTCCTCTCAGTATTCGCAGCGCGTAGCGCCCGTCCTGCCACAGCTGTTCGATCATCGATCCTATTCGTGCGTCCCTTACGTGCTCCTTCACTTGATCGACCCCTCCAAACTCGATTCGCGCAGCCCGCCGGGCCTCATCGGGACTCAACCCGGCGGCTATTTTCTCGTCGATCAGTTGATCGAGATAAGAGCTCACTTCGTCGTCCAGCTCGTGCTCGACCCGATTCTTCTGGAAAAGGTTTGAAATCAGACTACGAATGCGAGAGAAGAGCGGCATAAATCATCTCCTACGGTTGAGTTCGACAACCTTCAGTCTCTGGCGGCTCATCGATCAACGTTTGCCGCGACAAACCGAAGTCTGTCGACGTCTAAGAAGTCGCTTCGAGGGCGAGGAAGATCGCTCCGGCCATTCTTTCCCAGTTGGCTGTCTCGGTTTCGAGGTGACGCCGGCCCGTCCTGGTCAGCTTGTAGTACTTTGCCTTGCGTCGGTTCTCCGACTCGCCCCATTCCGATGCGAGCCAGCCTTTCTCCTCGAGCCGATGAAGCGCCGGGAAGAGCGAACCAGGCTTCGGATGAAAGGTGCCCTTGGTGATTTGATTTATGCGACGCGCAATCCCGAGACCATGGTTTGGGCCTAATCCAAGCGTATTGAGGATCAGCAAATCGAGCGTGCCTTGCAGCAGATCGTCCGTACCTCCTGACATCTGAGCACCTCCTATAGAGAGTCTGTAGGAGAATAAGACCCGCGACCTATAGATTGTCAATAGGAGAGAGAGAAGGAATCTGGCAAGGGGTTGAACGCTCACTCATAATCCCAGCGACAGGGTGATTGCGGCGACGATGGTCAACCCGCGTTTTCGCCGGATCAACCGCAGCCCGTATCGAAAATCGTGCAAGAGACCATTCATCATTTTGCTATGCCCTCTCATAGTCCGGCAGACCGCCAATGTCCCTATTCATACCTGAGGGCCGTCATAGGATCTACCTTCATCGCCCGTCGTGCGGGCACAAAACAGGCCGTCAGAGCCACTCCTGTCAGCAGCACTGAAATAATCACGAATGTCGCGGGATCGGTCGCCCCGACTCCAAACAGCAAGCTTGTCAACACGCGTGTCAGCCCTAATGCCGCGGCCAATCCTATTGCGACACCGATAAGCAGGAGCGTCATACCTTGGCCAACGACCAGCTTCAATACGTCGGACTGCTGAGCGCCGAGCGCCATCCGGATCCCAATTTCGTGAGTCCGCTGGGTGACCGAATAAGACATCACTCCATAGATCCCGACTGCCGACAGGACCAGTGCCACCGAAGCGAAAATGCCGAGCAGCAGCGTGTTGAAGCGCCGCCGGGATACTGAACCCGAGAGGAGTTGATCCATTGTTCGTATGTCGGGAACGGGAAGGTCTTTGTCGACTTCCCACACTTCATTCCTCATCGTATTGCCCAGGCTCGCAGTATCGGAACTGCTGCGAACCACAAGAGTCATAAACGGCCAGGGGTCTTTTAAGTAGGGCACATAGATTTCAGCCTTCGACTGTGAATCCAGTCCGAAGTGCTTTATGTTTCCGACCACGCCGACTATTTCCATCCACGGGTCGTTGTTCATTCCAACACGCATCCGTTTGCCGAGCGGGTCTTGGTCGGGCCAATACCGTCGCGCCATCGCTTCGTTGATGATGACAACCCCGGGTGCGTCGCGAGTGTCCCGTTCGGTTAGATCGCGGCCCCTCGAAATAGGAATTCCCATCGAACGGAAGTAATTGGGGCTTATCACGCGATAGTCAGCGCCGGGTGCATTGCCGGAACTGTCGTTTGGAAATCCCTCAATCGTCAAACCCCGCGAGCTGTTTCCAGGGGTCAGAGGAAGCCGCGATACCGCCGCCGCCGACTGCACGCCGGGCAACGATTCGAAGCGAGAAATGACTTGTTGAAAGAAGGCCGCGCGCTTGGATGCATCCTGATACTGCGCCGCGGGAAGAGAGAGCCGCATAGTCAAAACGTTCTTAGTCTCAAAGCCGGGATCCACCTGCTCGAGACGTATAAAGCTCTTGATCATAAGACCCGCCCCGATTAATAGCACCAGCGACAATGCGATTTCTGAGACGACCAGCAGGCTGCGAGCTCGATTGCGTCGCGCCCCCAACGTTCCACCGCGGCCCCCTTCTTTCAGAGATTCATTCAAGTCACTCCTGGTCGCCTGCAGCGCGGGGACGAGGCCGAATACCAGCCCGGTCAACAGCGACACACTGAGAGTAAAACCAAGCACCAGGCCGTCAATCTCGATGTTCCGGGCTCCATAGATGTCAGAGGGCATGAGCGCAACCAGCGGCTTGATTCCCCAAAGCGCGAGCAGCAAGCCCAGCCCGCCCCCCGCGGCGCCAAGCAGAACGCTCTCGGTGAGCATCTGTCTGACGAGTCGGAACCGATTTGCTCCCAGCGCGGTCCGTATCGCGAACTCTTTCTGGCGGGTTGATGCGCGGGCGAGCAACAGATTGGCAACATTTGCGCAGGCGATCAGCAACACAAATCCCACCGCTCCAAACAGGACCAGGAGGGTCGGCCGTATGTCCCCAACAGCAAGCTCGCGCAGCGCAACCAAAGCCACGCCTCGTCCCATATTGTTGTTTGGGTCCTGTTCTTCCAGCCGGCTCGCGACAGCGTCCATATCCGCTCTGGCCTGTTCAAGCGTAACTCCCGGTTTGAGCCGCGCGATCGCGCTGAGGTAGTGACTGTCTCTGTTGGTAGACATATTGACCGTAGGGGTCAATACATGTTCGGGAACAATCTGACGGGGCGGAAGCCACACGTCTACATCGGCGGGAAATCTGAACTGAGCCGGCATCACTCCGATGATCGTGAGAGCCTCGCCGTTGGCGGTGAGCTTTTTCCCGACTATGTTCGGGTCCGCGGCAAAGCGACGCTCCCAAAGGCTCCGGCTTATCAGAGCTACTCGATTGCTGCCAAGACTGTCTTCGTCCGGTTGAAAGACGCGGCCGATCATCGGCTTGACGCCCAGCACCGGGAACAGGCTGTCGGTAGTCACCAGGCACGACACCCGCTCGGGTCGGTCATCTCCGGTGATGCTTACGCTGTCTTCCCGATACGCCGCAATATTCTCGAAGACATGGTTTTGATCCCTCCAATCCAGGAAGTTAGCTCCGGCGACCGCCTCCTGGTTGTGTCGCTGAAGGTTGCTCTCAAAAACCATGATTATTCGATCCGGGTCAGGGAAGGGAAGCGAACGCAGCAGTACCGCGTTGATCACACTGAAAATCACACTGTTCGCTCCAATGCCCAAAGCCAGCACCAGCACAGCCACCGCGGTAAAGGCGCGACTGGCCGCCATCATTCGAAGCGCGTAGCGAAGATCTTGTAAGAGAGTTTGCATCATTCCCCCGAAGTAATGGTTCCGGTTTAGCGTTCAGAGCCAGCATCCGAATGCCATAACGCAGATCCTGATTGCTGTTTCCATAATCAAATTTTCAAATTCCGATTCCCGGCAGTGTTCGATTGCCAATCGCCATCGCAAATCACTTTCTACTCATACCTGAGCGCGATCATCGGATCGACCTTGGTCGCTCGGCGCGCCGGCACGTAGCTCGCCAGCATCGCTACCAACGCAAGAATGAACGGGATTGTCACAAACGTTAGCGCGTCAGTACTGCTTATGCCGTACAGAAGGCTGTCAAGGAGACGGCTGACCGCGGCTGCCGCAACCAGGCCAATCCCGATCCCGGC
>CAZOOE010000331.1:0-7766 GCA_964581275.1 uncultured Clostridia bacterium | reverse complement strand
GGGTCTGTTAACCCGCGCGGACTGCGATTCGAGCGTTTGTGAAAGGGGGGGGCCGGTGGTCGCGGCGCTACGGGATGGGCAGCTTGGCATTGCTGGGCGCTGTGGGCGAGCCCATAAACCCCGATGCGTGGATGGTGTACCGCGAAGTAATCGGCCGCGAACGTTGACTGATTGTCGATACTAGGTGGCAGACGGAAACCGGGATGATAATGATCACTCCGTTGCCCGGAGCGATCGCCACCAAGCCCGGTTCGGCGACCCGACCGTTTCCCGGGGTAATCGTCGATGTGGTGACTCGTTCAGGCGAGACCGTTCCCGCCGGCTCGGGCGGTTATCTCGTGATCAAGCGTCCCTGGCCCTCGATGCTGCGCACGATCTTCAATGATCCCGACCGCTACGTGAGCCAGTACTGGTCCGACATACCGGGCGTTTACTTCGCGGGAGACGGTGCGAGAAAAGATGAAGACGGTTACTTCTGGATCATGGGTCGGGTGGACGACGTGATCAACGTGTCGGGTCATCGGCTTTCGACGATGGAGGTGGAATCGGCTCTGGTAGCCCATCCCAGGGTCGCCGAGGCGGCGGTCGTCGCAAGACCGGATGAAGTAAAAGGCCAGGCCATTGCGGCGTTTGTAACGCTCGAGCTGGGGAACGAGCCTTCCGGTGAGCTGAAGGAAGAGCTGCGGCGTTGGGTCGCAAAAGAGATCGGCGCGCTGGCCAAGCCCGACGACATACGCTTCAGCGATGCGCTGCCTAAGACGCGAAGCGGAAAAATCATGCGGCGACTGCTTCGCGAGATCGCGTCGGGCAGTGAGGTCCAAGGCGACACGACGACGCTCGAAGACTTTGGCGTGCTAGCCAAGCTGAAAGAGGAAGAAGAGTGACTCGTGATTCGCGATACGTGACTCGTGATTCGTGATTCGCCGCGAAGGACGATTCCATGGAGTATGGAGAATAAAACAACGAAAAACGCCTTGAATCACGAATCACGGATCACGGATCACGGATCCCGAATCACAAATCACGAATTACGGCTCCCTGTGTCGCTAATGCTCTTCGACCTCGACGGCACGCTGATCGACTCGAAGACCGATCTTACTAATTCAATAAACCTCATGCTGGCCGACGTCGGACGACCTCCGCTCGATGAACCAACGGTCGGAGGCTTCGTGGGTGATGGGGTTCGCGTGCTCACTTACCGCTGCCTCACCGCAACTGACGCCAACCGCCAGCCTCCCGATGAGCAGCTTCACCGAAGGGGCATCGCGCTCATGCACAGCCACTACGCGGAGGAGATGTTCAAGACTACGCGGCTGTACCCGCAGGTCCCCGAGACGCTTGCGACGTTCGGGAACAAACTCAAGGCCGTCGTCACCAGCAAGGAGGTCCGGTTCACAAAGATCATCCTGGACCACTTCGACATCGCAAAGTATTTCGACGCGATAGTCGGCGGCGACACTACTCCGGCTCGCAAACCCGATCCGCGCCCGGTCATTGAAGCGATACGGATGCTCAATGGATCCGCGGCGGAAGCGGTGATGATTGGCGATAGCGAGAACGACATCAACGCAGGCCGCGGCGCGGGCACTCGAACCTGCGGCGTGACATTTGGGTTTCGCACAGCCGAGCAATTGAGTCTCACGAACCCGGACGTGCTCATCGACCGATTCGATCAACTTAAGGACTTCTTCCGTTGAGGAACGCGAGTGATTTCCACGGATCAAAACATCATCGACCGCGCGCGCAAGATCAAGCTGCTGATCCTTGACTGCGACGGCGTGCTCACCGACGGGCGAATAATCATGCTGCCCGACAGCGACGAGACCAAGGCCTTCGACGTGAAGGACGGGCATGCGATGGTGATGGCCCAGCGAGCAGGCTTGCGGATCGCGATAATCTCGGGACGGAAGTCGTCGATCGTGCGAGCACGCGCGAATGAACTTGGCGTCGCGCACCTCTACGAGATGGCGTGGACAAAGACTGAGCCGTATGAAAAAGTGATCGCCGAAGAAGGGCTGAGCGATCAAGAAGTCTGCTACGTAGGCGACGACGTAGTAGACATACCTCTGTTGCGCCGGGCGGGTCTCGGGGTCGCGGTAGCTGACGCCGTTGACGAGACCAAACAACACTCACACGTGGTGACCGCGCGCGGAGGCGGTCGAGGCGCAGTGCGCGAAGTGATCGAGCTTATTATGAAGGCTCAGGATAAGTGGGACGAAGCGATGGCTCGCTACCTTACCTAGCGGATAAGGTTACGGACTCACCGTAAGCTTGAGCGTATTTGAGACCTTCCCGGTGGAGTTGCGAACCTGCACAGATAACTCGCCGGGCGCCTGGACTAACGAATTGACCAACTGGCCTACCAACTCGGTGGTGCTCGAGCTCTCGAGCCCAAGCGAGATGTCGTTCACAAGCAACTGAGCACCGGCGTCGAAGTCGGTTCCACTGACGACCAGCCGGAATTTCTTGGCGTTGATTCCGACGAAAAGCTGGTCCCACACGTTCGCCCGCTTCTTCTTGTAAACGAACCTCGACGTAAGTTGAGGTGTCTTGTCAGGTGGAGGCGGCGGGCCGATGCCGTCTTTGCTCACAGTGAATGTCTGCTGATTCGACCGGGTGTTATCCGGGTTTCGCACTTCGAGCGCAATCGTCCGGTCAGTGGCAAGCGCGCTGGCAGGCAGATCGGCAACAAGCTCCGTGCCGGACGAACCTTGCCGCGTCGCCAGCGCTGTGTTGTCGCTGACATCGAAAACGACCGCGCCTGGTTTAGCGCGCCGAGTGAGTAACGAGATAGTCAATCCGGCAGACCCTGCCTTTACCGCAGATGGACGGGGTGGGGCGATAAATGTCAGCGAGTCGCTCCCGGCTCGGTGGATTCGATAGATGAAGTGATGGTGCTCATGGTCGTCAGCGTGATGCACAGGATCGAAGCGCGCAACATAGATGTCGCCGCTGATTGGATCGATCGCGGTATCAACCGGACCATCGTTAGGGTCTATCAAGCCAAATTCTATGATTGACGGCGGGACCTTAGTAGTCTGAAATCCGGTTGCCGCGTCCCCGGTGACAATGAATCGTTGCAAGTCGCCACCTTGACCAGGCAAATGCTTGAACAGTGTGACTAGCATTTGATTGGCCGAGTCGCCTCCCTGAGGTCCGGTGTAAAAGGCGATCGACGTCGGTGTCATGTGCGCCGGGAACGTCGCAATCGGTCCACGAACTCCGTCGCATGCGGGGATACCGGCGACCGGCACGCCTTCGCATCCAGGAAAGCCGTAGTAGCCACCTTGAGCGATCCAATTGATCTTCTCCTGAGGAGCGTTGTCCGGTAGCTGTCCCAACTCTCCCGACCCGATGTCCGTAGTAAACAATTGTCCGTTCACCGGATGAAACGCCATGCCGAAGGGATTCCGAAGCCCGGTCGCAACTACCGAGATAGAGGGATTGTCAACGTCGATGGCGAGTATGCTCGCGTTGTAAAGCCGCTCGCCCGGCCGGCCTGGATCGGGTGTCCCGGCGTCGGTAGACGAGCCCTGACCAACGTAGAGCAGGCCGTCCGGTCCAAACTTGAGACGGTCGGTCTGGTGATCGCCTTCACTCGGCAACCCGTCAATTATTATCGTCTTTTCGTCGGCGACGTCATCGCCGTCAAGATCGCGCAGCCTAACTATCCGGCCAGCGCTGCCCAGCGGATTGTTCGTGAGAAACAAATCGCCGTTTGCGCGGAACTCGAGACCCAACGGCTGCACAAGCCCGGTCGCGAAGGTCTTGATCTGATCAACGATTCCATCCTCGTCGTTATCAAGGAGTATTAGGATCCTGCCCGAAAACGTCCCGACAAACAGGCGGCCTCGAGAATCGAACGTCATGGAGACCGGGCCATCATATGCGGAAGCCGCGAACTGGGGCACGTTCGTAGGATTGGCAAACAGATTGAACTCAAAGCCGGGCGCGACGGTGACCGGATTCGTTTGAGCGGTCGAGCGATTCGAAAAGCCCGTGGACCCGAGAATGAACGCTGCAGCGGTGGCTGCGCCGAGAAAAAGCGCGCGATGGAACCTCAGCAAGACTCTACCCCCTTGGCGACTGCGATGCTGATCCTCGGACTGGAACTTTACGCGACCCAAATCGAGATCCAGGACCACGGATCAGCATACTTTTTTAGACCCGCAATCCGCAACCGTCCAACTGAGGTCGTTTGTAGAATTGCTCGTGCGAGCCACATCGCTGCTCGCCCGCAAGCTTCGGTTTGGTGATCCACAAGGAGCCTGGGCACCCGGTCTACTTTCTCTTGCCCGTCCAGGTTCCTTCTCCCAATTCTCCGAGCATCACCTTTCCTTTCATACTGTCTTTGCTTTCAATCTTCCCGGTGTAGACGATGGTCAGATCCTGTCCCTGGGCGTTCACTTTGACAGAGAATGTGATATCAGCACCTTTGACAGTCCCGGTCAGCGGGGCTTCTCCGAATTGGCCTTTGTAAGTTCCGGTCAGCTTCTCGCCTTCCTGTTTGAAAGTGAAGCTCGGATTTCCGGAGCCCGCGGAAGTTTCAACCGCAACGCTCCAGTCGCCGGTGATGTTCGCGCCACCTGCTTGTCCACCTGACGGCGACGCTGCAGCTGGAGCCGCGCCGTCTTCCTTGTGCGGAACTGCCGTCCACGTCCCGGTCGCAAACCCGCCGAAGTCAGCGTCACCCTTCATCGAATCCTTTTCGACTTTTCCTTTGTAGGTAAAGACCATGTCCTGTCCCTGGATGTTGGCCTTCATCACAAAGGTGATGTCGTTGCCGGTGAGCGCGATGCTTTCAATTGGCCGCTCGCCGCGTGGCGACTTCATGGCGCCGCTCAGCTTGTCGCCGTCTTTCTTTACCACCAGCAACGCGTTGTTCTTGCCTTGTGGTGATTCAATCGTGATGTCCCAACTTCCGACGACGTTGGGAGTCTGACCCCCGAACACCGCAGCCAGGACAAACAGAAGAACGAAAGTCGTGCCGATGATTCTTTTCATTGATTCTCTCCTTCGTAAACGATGTAAAGGGAATGTTCAAGTCTAACAGACTAGTTAGAGGCCATATCACCCTCATCAGGCTCTTCCTTAGTTTCGGCGTGGTTGTAGCTCTGCAGTTTTCGATAAAGCGTCTTACGGCCAATGCCCAGAATCTGAGCCGCGCGGGTGCGGTCGCCTCTAGTGTAAGCCAGAGTTTGCATGATCATCCGCTTTTCGGCTTCGTCGATCGTTGTCCCTACTTCCACCTCGATCGTTTTGCTGGCCTCGGCACCCCGGACGGCGTGTGGCAGATCGTCGATAGCGATCATTCGCCCTTGCGCGATGATGACCGCTCGCTCCATTGCGTTTTCCAGCTCCCGTACATTGCCGGGCCAGTCATAGCGGCGCAGCCATTCGAGTGCCTTTTTGGTGATACCGGTGATGTTCTTGTTCGAGCGCTTTTTGTATATTTCGAGAAAGTGGGTCGCAAGCAACGGAATGTCTTCGCGGCGCTCCCTCAGCGGCGGCAGTTTTATCGGGTAGACGTTAAGCCGGTAAAACAGGTCGCGTCGGAAACGCCCGTCGCTGACTGCCTGCTCGAGATCGACGTTGGACGCAGCGATCACGCGGACGTCTGTCTTGACGATCTCGTTGCCGCCGACGCGCGCGAACTCCCCGTTCTGAAGCACGCGCAGCAATCGCACCTGGGCCGACAGCGACATCTCGGCAATCTCATCCAGAAAGAGCGTGCCGCCATTCGCTTCTTCAAATTTTCCAATGCGCCGGCTCCGAGCGTCGGTAAAGGCGCCCTTCTCGTGCCCGAACAACTCCGACTCGAGGAGAGACTCGGGAATCGCGCCGCAGTTGATCTTCACATAGGGCTTTTCTACTCGTGAGGAGCGGGACTGGATCAAATCAGCCATCAGCTCCTTTCCGGTGCCCGACTCGCCTTGAATCATCACTGTGGTGTAGTTGTCCGCAACGTACAGCGCCATCTGCATGCAACGCATGAAATTATCGCTCTTGCCCACCAGACCGCTGCCGCTGTGTTGACTATGCGCGTGTTCCAGTTCTCGGCGCAGTCTCAGAACTTCCGCAGAGAGGCGCGCCTTCGAGAGCGCAATCGCAAGTTGATCGGCGATGCCCAGCGCGAGCGCGGTCACCTCTTTGGCGAACGACTGCTGCGGCTCGGACCACAACAGGATCAGCGCGCCGAATACCTTGTCCTCGATCAAGATCGGAGCGACGATAGCCGCCCCGACGTTGAACACCTCGGTCAGGAACGAGCGCGCGTACTCGTGCTGATCCGGGCTGAGGATTTTGAGCATCTGACCGCGACCGACGGTCTTCGGGAGAAGTTCGAGAATCGGAAACTTCAACGACGGCCGCTTGAGAATTTCGACAGCATTTCCGTTCGAGGTCCGCAGATTGGTGAAGTGAATCTCGCTGCTGTTAGCATCGATGATCGCGAGACACGCGGCCTGAATCCGCAGCAAATCGACCGAGCGGTCGAGAATACGCTCGATCACCTCAGTGAAATCGGAACCGGTATTGATATCGTTCGCGATCTCGAGCAGCACTTTGTTTATCCGCGCTTCCCGTTCCTTCTCGGTGTAAATGTGGGTGTAGCGGTAGCCGATCGCGAGGTGCTGAGCCAGATTGCGAATGAAATTTATTTCGTCGTCGTTCCAGTGATAGTGCTCGTGACAATGATGGAGTCCCAGCATCCCAAGCAGTTGCAGGTTGAACGTGATCGGCACAACCAACACGGATTTGCTGCCCAGCCCTTCGATCAGCTTTTGAAGGACGGGCGCCACTTCGGGAGACGAGGTGTCCTCGATCGCCTGCGGGCTGTAGAGATCAAAGCCTTCCTGCAGCCGTTCGAGATCAACGCGAAGTTGCACCCCAAGCAGGGAAGGCAACTCGTCAGCGGCGTTCGCGCGATACTCGTGGGTGATACGGAGATGATTCTCCGGAGTCAGCGTCATCACGTCGCACCGGTCGACGGCCATCATCTTGCCGACCTCAGTGACGGTGGCTTGAAGGAAGTGGTCGAGGTTGATGACCGAAAAGGTTTCGGAGCCGATGCGGTTTAGGATCGCTTCGCGCGCCTCGTGCATCTTGAGCTTGCGCTCGAGCGAAAGAGTGTCCCTCATTGGTCTACCGTGTGAGTGTTATGGCCAGGCTCTCACCGCCGTCGGGATTGCGCAGCTTGATCGGGACTGGCGCGCCTGGCGGGAATGCGGCGACCGGCACCTTCGCCAAACAGACAGTCCCGTCATCGCTCTGCAGCTTGCCCGAATATGCAACCTGCCCGACGAGAACGACCATTCCGGCTTGCATGCCAGATCCGTATACGAAGAGTTTCTGTTTCTTCGTTTTGTAGTTGATATCCTGCAGGGTGGGCGGAGTAATGTTGACCTGAGTTGTCAGCGCGCCAACCGCGCTCAGCCTCCCGCCTCCGATAACGTAGCTGCTCAGATTCTCAGTCACCTCAACCCCTTCTCGGATTCTCCGTTTCAAGAGGATAGCGGTGTCATTCGGGTATCTCGATTTTGCCAGAGCCGCCACCCCCGAGACGCAAGCTGCAGACACTGAAGTACCGCTTGCGCTGGTGTACCATTTCAAGGGATCGGTCTCTTGAGTGCAGATAAAACAGCTTCCCCGCGCCTGTGTGGTGAGCACCGAGACGCCCGGCGCCGCGAGATGCACAGAATGGGGTCCGTAACTCGTTTGAATCATATACGGTTTGGTCGTCGCGCGACATATTCCACCATTCAAGG
>CAZOOE010000330.1:0-7767 GCA_964581275.1 uncultured Clostridia bacterium | reverse complement strand
CTCGGTAGCCATATTCTCCTCTTATTCAATTCTCAATTTTCCATTCGTGACTCGATAGTCCGTGCGATCCAGCTAGCCACAGGTTGCAAAATCACGAATTCCAAATTGCAAATAATTGCAAATCGCAAATAATCGCAAATCACAAATCGCAAATTGCAAAGCACCTGGCTCCTAACAAAAGGAAACCAGGTGCTGATGGCGATAAGTTGATTGCTCCCGTGAAAGTGGCCCCTGGAGCCCGTTTCAAGGAGCAGTCAAATGAATAGCTCTTCGTCCTGATACGCCTGGTCGATCGGTTTTCGGTTGCGCCCAAACAACGTCTCCAGTATCCGTCGCAAACCGACGAGCATCGCCGAAAGCTCACGCATCGGCTGCAGCACGGTGGTTTGCACTTCCCTGGTCGTATCCTCAAAGCGATCCTGAGTCCTTACCAGCAAGCTGTCCAGTTCGGTAACCTGCCGCTGTATCGAGGCGGCGGTGTAGTCGAGAGTCTGCGAGATCTGCTCCGCCTGACGCTGGGCGAGCTTCGAGATCTCTTGCGAAGAGGCCGAGACCGCCGCGGCCACTGCGCGTGTTTCAATGGTCACCTTGTCAAACGCATCCTTTGCTTGAGTGCTGATCTTCTCGACTGAGTCTTTGACCGTGCTGATGGTACCCTGAACCTGATCAATCAACGGCACAGTTTTGGCAATCAAGGGCTCTGCCTTGGCCTGAACTGACGCCGCAATGCCGGTGAGCTTTTTGATGGCGCCATAGATAAACATAAACATCGCTGCCTGAACGATGAAGCTCACGACGATGACCACTGCCGCCACCGTCATGACGATGTAAAAACTATGCTGATCCACGCAACTCTCCTAGCCGAACACAGGGAACTCAACTAGCCCCAAGAGGTCTGACTAATAAAAAGATGAAGTGGGGCCGTGGCGTTTGCGCAACGTTTAGGCCGTCGGAATTCGGCGGCCAGGAGGAGCTCTTGACTAGGCTTCCTCGCCGTCACCCGCGACACCCGCCTTGCGCTTCTCTTCGCGATAAGCCTGCTTGCCCGCTTCAATCGCCGCGGCGATCTGGTCTTTCTGTCGTCCGGCAACTTCCGATACGGTCTCCGCGCCGGCCACCACTTTTTCTCGCGCTGTACCGTAAGCGTCGGAGACCTTGCCCGCGGCAGTCCCGTACACCTCAGAGACCCTGCCTGCAGCAGTCCCGTAGACTTCGGCGGCTCTGCTGGATGCGGTTCCGTAGAGTTCCGACGCGCGATCGCCCAAGATCCGAGCTTGCTCCCCTGCGGCGTCCACTCCGCGCTTTGTGTAATCGGCGATGTCTCCGCGCAATTCGCGGCCGCTCTTTGGTGCGAACAATAACGCCAACGTCGCTCCAATGCCCGCACCTATCAATAAGAAAGTCAGTTTTTCGGCTGCTCCCGATCCATCATTCTCTGCCATCTCTGTCCTCCAATGCGAGTATTCGCTCTGTTCTCTAGTCCACACCAAATCAACCTTTTCAATATATCACTTCGATTTGACCCTAACAAGACAGGACGTTTGAGATCGAAGGCGAATGCAACTAAGAGTGCGACTTCATCGCCACTCGACAACTCACCAAGAGTGTCTCGGCAACCTTCGCGTCCTGGCGGCAGGCTCTGCGTCTTTGCGCGAAATAGCTATCTGGACAACCGGTTCCCGCCTGGATGCCGAGACCCGCAAAGCGCCGGGCGGACCAGACATCGCTGGGACTGTCACCCACGCTTTTAGCTGCACCCGCGTGCTAGACGGCGAAGCTCAAATCGTAGGTGCCAGGGATAACAGGTCCCTGTATGAGTTCTGAGTTCAAACCCGTCGGTTCGGTTGTACAGTACAGGCGATTCGGAGTCGCCTGAGCAACATAAACCCGGTGGATGCCGGGACTGAGGTCGGCTTTGACTAAAGCAACATGATTGCCGCGAGTGTGTCCCTGGACGAACCCCTCTTCAGCCGCGGAACTCTTAACCAGCACTTCAACTTCACGCCCGACCCAGTTGTGATTTTGCTCGAGAGAGATGTCCTTGGACAGCTCGATCAGCCGCGACAGCCGCTCGACCTTTACGCTGCGCTCCATATCGTCGAAATGGAGCGCGGCCGGCGTGCCTTCTCGCTCCGAGTAGATGAACATGTAAGCCATGTCGTATCGAACCTGGCGATAGAGGGAGAGCGTCTCGTCAAAGTCCTCCTCGGTTTCGCCGGGGAATCCAACAATGAAGTCGGTCGAGATCGTAGCGTCGGGCAGAAGCTCGCGGACCTTGTGCACCCGATCGAGGTAGAACTCGCGCGTGTACTCCCGAGCCATTCGTTTGAGCGCGCGGTTTGAGCCCGATTGAACCGGCAGATGGATGAACCTGCATACAGCCGGCGTGCGGGCGATGGCTTCAATTATCTCGTCGTCAAAGTTGATCGGATGTGAGGTGATGAAACGAACTCGCGGGATTCCGACCCGGCCTACCATCCGCAGCAACTCGGCAAACGAGGGGTATCCCGGTATCAACGCCCGCCGCAATCCGGTCCCGGCAACCATGCCATAGGAGTTGACGTTCTGGCCAAGCAGGCTTACCTCGACAACCCCCGCCTCTTTCAAAGCTCTTGCCTCGTTGATGATGTCTTCCGCCGGACGGGAGACCTCGGGGCCTCGCGTCGCCGGAACGATACAGTACGTGCATCGGTGATTGCAGCCGCGCATAATCGTGAGGTGCGCGCTAAGCTCTCCGGTTGGAGGAGGCGGCGAATAGAACTGGAGCTCGCGTTTGAACTCGAATGATTGAAACTTGCCGCTCTCGATTGCCGGAACGATCTGGGTTATCGCTCCCGGCCCGAGCATTATGTCGACACCAAACCGTCGGCCCATCCGCTGGCCTTCCGGAAGCTGCGCAAGACAACCCATCAAACCGATAGTAAGATGCCTGCGCCGATACTTTTCTTTGCGCAGTTCGCCCAACAGCGTTTGGACTTTTTCCACCGGTTTGCCTCGCACCGCGCACGTGTTGACGAGTACCAGATCGGCTTGGCGGTAACTCTCGACGAACGAATAGCCGATGCCAGCCAGCTCCGACTGGATGGCGTGGGTATCGTATTCATTCATCTGACAGCCGAATGTGACGATGTGGGCTCGCATCGATGTGGCCTTTGGACGATCAGCTTTGACGGTGAATCTTACCATCCGTCGCGGACACGTGCCAGCAGAGCGGCTGGAGCGCGTGGGTTGCGTGATTACGGCGAGTATGCGAAAACTGGAGCCCGCTATCGCGCTCTTGACGAGGACCGCTTTGATGGAAGCTTACCGGCACGACTTGGCCTACATTCACGATGTGGGGTTTGGTGATTACGCCAGGAAATGTGCGCCTGGGCTGCTTCACGAACTCGGGAAGGCCGGCATTGCCGGTGGTCTCGTGATTGATCTGGGGTGCGGGAGCGGGCTGTGGGCTGGAGCACTCGCCAATGCGGGTTACGATGTCCTTGGCATAGACATTTCCGAGTCGATGATCGATATCGCCCGTGGCAGAGTCCCACAAGGAGAATTCCAGATAGGGTCGTTGCTGAGGGTCAAACTCCCGAAGTGTGTTGCGGTCACGTCACTCGGTGAGTGTTTCAACTATCTGTTCGACAAGCAAAATAGCGTCAGCCAGCTCCGAAGCCTATTTCATCGGGTGTACACCGCACTCCAGCCCGGTGGATTGTTTATGTTCGATATCGCCGAGCCGGGACGCGGGAAGGGCCCGCGTCAGAAACATATGGAGGGACCCGGCTGGGCGGTCTTAGTCGACGTTCACGAAGATGCCCGTACCGATCGGCTCACGCGGCGGATAACGTCGTTCAGAAGAGTGGGTTCACTCTTCAGACGTGATGAGGAAGTTCATCAACTGCAACTCTACAAGCGATCTGAAGTGAGGAAGCAACTACGGGCGGCCGGGTTTCGCGTGCGCACTCTCACGTGCTTTGGCGAGCAGCGGATGATTGACGGCTGCGTCGCCTTTCTAGCTCGCAAGCCGAGGACAAAGGCGATCACGAGTGATCTTGCGACTTTACCGCGACGCCAACGCCGGTGAAATACGGTTCTCCATAACGTATTACCGGCTCACCTTCAACAATAACGTGGTCGATTCCAACCGGATACTGTTTTGAATACTCGAACGTCGCGCGATCAATCACTCGTTGTGGATCAAAAACCACCAGGTTTGCCTGAGCGCCTTGTTCGATCAGTCCGTAACGATCGAGTCTGAATGTTGCGGCGGCAAGGCCCGACATCTTGCGAACCGCTTCTTCAATCGTCAAAACGTTCAGCTCTCGGACGTAGCGGCCGAGGATCCGTGGGTAAGTCCCGTAAGCCCGTGGGTGAGGCTTCCCGCCCAGCAGTCCATCGGTGCAGACGTTCACGTAAGGTTCGCGCATGATCTTTTGCACAACTTCTTCGGATTGACTGAACGAGATCATCCCGACGCCCATTCGCTCATCAGCAAGCAGATCAAGAGCGAACTCGGCTGCCGTTTCTTCACTCACCCCGCTGCCGGCTTGTTTCGCGAGCGCTGCCGCCTCGGCGAGGTTCTTGCCGACCCATTCCGGACATCGCCCGGACGGAATATCGGAAACGATGATGCCTTCAGGCCCTGACCACTTCCAGAAGTTGTCCCACTCCGACCGCGAGCGGTCGAGCATCGCCTCGCGCATGCGCCCGCGCTCTTCCGCACTAGCAAGCCGCGCAAGCGTCGCTTCGACTCCTCCCGCGTGAGCCCACGGAGGCAGTATTGCGCCGAGCATCGTCGATCCCGCGATATAAGGATATTGATCGGCGGTCAGACGCATTCCATCAGCGCGCGCGATCTGAACCATTTCGAGAACCCCGTCGATCACCGCCCAGTTCTCTCGCCCGGCGACTTTGAAATGCGAGATGTGAACCCGCACGCGCGACTTCTTGCCGATTTCGATCATCTCGGCGACCGCGTCTTCGAGATAGTCGCTCTCGCTACGCATGTGGGCCACGAAGACTCCGTCAAACTCGGCGACCGCCTTACACAGCTCGATCAATTCCGACGTGTCCGCGAAACAGCACGGCGGATAGATCAACCCGGTCGACATCCCGAGTGCACCTTCACGCATCGACTGCCGAATCAGCTCCTGCATCTCGGCAATCTCACTCACCGTCGCGCGCCGGTCCTCCATTCCCATCGCGTTTGAGCGAACCGCGCCGTGCGGAATCAGGTAGCTGCAATCAAGCGACGGTTTAGCGCGCTGGACGGCGGCGAGATACTCACCGACCGACTCCCAATCCCAGTCGCGATCAAGCTTACCGAGTAAACCCGCTAGCAAGCGTCCCATTTGTTGGCGGTCTGCTTTGCGAATTGGCGCGACCGAAATGCCGTCTTGGCCGAAAACTTCCAGCGTGATGCCCTGCCGAACTTTCATCGGCAGCTCAGGCTCAGTGAGTACACGCAAGTCCGAATGACTATGGGTATCGATAAACCCGGGCGCGATGACCAATCCCTTGCAATCCAATTCCTCAGGCGCACCCTGGAGGGAACCCGGCGCATCGATTGCGAGAATCCAGTTGCGACGAATCGCGACGTCGCCGATGACTCCGGGACGGCCGGTGCCGTCGGTGCTCATCCCTCTTTTTAGAATGAGGTCCGGCGTGTTGATCATTTGTCCGCTCCAACTCGGTCGTCGTTTTCGCCTGTCTTAGCGTCTGCTTTGCGGGTCTTCGCGGCTTTGCGCGAATCGTTTTCTTCAGGCGGTTATTTCGCGCAAAGACGCCAATCCCCGCAAAGTAATAGTATAATGCCCCCGTTAATTTGCAATGCGTCGCGCGCCAGATTGGAGCCATTATGCCTGAGTTTTCAAACCGTGTTGCCCTCTACCTCCAGGACAAACACCCGCTGCGCGAGGCTATCGACTACGTGCGCTACGCAGAGTCTCGAGGCTTTGAAGCCGTGTGGCAAGCGGAATCGCGATTGGTGCGCGACGCTATTGTCCCAATGGCTGCCTATGCGGCGACGACCGCTCGAATCAAGATCGGGTCCGGCGTTATCAACAACTGGACCCGCAACGCGGCGCTGATCGCTGCGACGTTTTCGACGCTCGACGATCTGGCGCCCGGTCGGGCGATGTGCGGACTAGGCGTGTGGTGGGAGCCCCTGGCAACAAGGGTCGGAGTCAATCGACGCAAACCACTTCAAGCGATGCGCGAAACCGTCGATGTCGTTCGCCGATTGCTCGCGATGGAAAAAGTGACCTTCAAGGGCGAGTTCGTTCAGGTAGAAGACATCGAGATCGACATCGTTCACGGTGATCGCTCGCCAAAGAATGTCCCAATCTACATCGGCGCAACAGGTATGAAAATGATGGAGTTATCGGGCGAAATCGCGGACGGAGTGCTGCTCAACTACCTCGTATCTCCCGCCTACAACCGTGAAGCGATGGAGCACCTCGGAGCCGGGGCCGAACGCGCTGGTCGCAGTGTAGATCAGATCGACCGGCCTCAACTGGTAGTTTGTTCGCTGGACAAAGATCGATCGCGCGCCCTCGACAACGCCCGTGAGCTTGTCACTCAATACCTCGGGCAGCAGCCTCACATAATGAAGGCGAGCGGCGTGAGTCAGGATTTGCTTGAGGAGATCGGGCGAGTGTTGACCTGGCCTGCCGAGGAGCATCAGATCCGAGAAGCAACGGAACTGGTTCCCGATGACGTTGTTCAACTCATCACCGCTTCGGGCACGCCGGACGAGTGCCGCGCAAAGGTGTGTGAGTACATTGAAGCAGGCTGCACTTGTCCTGTACTTTATCCGTTAGGCGACAACGTTCGTGCGATGATTGACGCTTTTAGCTGACTTAAACGATACTCAACTCCATCGAATAGTCGGCGTTGCCGTCCGTGAGAATTCTGTTCTCCTGCCATCCAAAGCACTAGAGCATATTTACCGCCCGCGCCGCCAACAGCGCAATCACTGTCAAAGATATTAGCGACTGAAGCATCATCAGGATTTTGGCCCAGCGCGTAAGCACCGGCACATCCGTTGGTGAAAAGGCAGTGCTGGTATTGAATGCCAGGAACAGATAGTCAAAAAAGTTCGGCGACCATTCCTCTTCATTGGCGGCGCGCTTCGCTTCAGGATGCATGGTCATCTGAGGAAACAAGAAAGCGCCTTCGAAATGACCGGGCTGTCGATCGCGCCCGAGTGGGCCTCCTGCATCGAGTCTCCAATACCACAGCGCAAAGACCAGAATGTTCGTGAACCACAAAGACGCTGCAGACACCAGCAATTCGGTAGGGCTCTCTTTATGCGTCGGCAGGGCCACTATCAGCAGTATTACCGAGGCAATCAACCCCACCGTCACCACCGACGTGACTGTCAAGCCGAAGACTCGATTGAGCAGGTGATGCCCTCTGACGTGGGAGATGACTATCGGCAAAAGGAGCACCGCAACCACTGCCAGGAAGAGCCAGCGTGGACCAAGTATCAGATACGATGGTAGCGCGGTGTATAGTCCGCCAACCGCCAGGACCGCGATCCACGCCGGCCAGCGGGGCTCCGGGTCCCAACGATCCGGTGGATCCATTGCTTTTTTCATTCGAATGTCGGTGCTTTCTCTGAAGGAGTTCCCAGCATCATTTAGCCGCCCGGATTATACTGCGAATGAGACCCGTCGCAACTTCGATCGGATACAATCGCAAGACCGGGTTATCCGAATTTGGAAAGCTCGCGCGTCAGGTCTGCGACATAATGGCTGACAGCGCAAAGCTGGTCGG
>CAZOOE010000329.1:0-7776 GCA_964581275.1 uncultured Clostridia bacterium | reverse complement strand
TGCTCGATCATTGGTCTCCCGCCTAGTTCGAGCCAGGCCTTGTCTGTACCCATGCGGGAGCTTCGGCCGCCGGCGGTAATGAAACCAGAAACATCAATCATTGGAGTTCGAGTATAACAAGAAAAACCGGAGTTCGAGTGGTCCCGGCGATCGAACGTAAGGGTGTTTTGCTCCGCCTGCTTTGTTTGGTAAGGTACAGGCGCGAGCTTCAAATTCCGGCGGAAGGAATAGGCATGGTCGATAACGAACAATACCTGCTAAACATCTTTCAGCAGACCGGCGCGCTACTGGAAGGTCACTTTCAACTCACCTCCGGCTTGCACAGCTCACGCTATCTACAGTGCGCTCTCGTTCTTCAATACCCGGAGCATGCTGAGTTCGTCGGCCGCGCGCTGGCCGAGAGCTTCAAAGAAGACCGAGTTGACGCGGTTGTAGCACCGGCAATTGGCGGGATAGTTGTTGCCCATGAAACCGCGCGGGCGATAGGCGCGCGCGTGCTTTTCACCGAGCGCGAGGCGGGTGTAATGACCCTTCGACGCGGCTTCCGGCTGAGTCGGGGTGAGCGAGTGCTGGTTGTCGAGGATGTTATCACCACCGGGGGCTCGACTCGTGAGACCATTCAGGCGGTGATCGATGCAGACGGCGTCGTCATCGGCGCCGGCTCGATGGTGGATCGAAGCGGTGGCGGTGTTGATCTGGGCGTGCGGTACCAGTCGGTGCTGACGCTGGACGTTGCGGCGTACGATCCTGCGGAGTGCCCCCTCTGCGCGGATGGAATTCCAGCGATTAAGCCCGGCAGCCGGGGACTCAAGTGAGGAATTGATCTGTGACGGGTGATCCGTGATTTTGGAACGTCACGAGTGACCAAAGAGTCACACACGAGTCACCCCAGCCATCCGTCACGGGTCACGAATCCTTCATGCAAAACTTCAAGATCACAATCCAATATGACGGCACCAACTATCACGGCTGGCAGATACAACCCAACGGCCGCACCGTTCAAGGCGAGCTCACAAGAGCGCTTTCGATCCTTGATCACCGTCCCGTGACCGTGTACGGTGCGGGGCGAACTGACGCGGGCGTGCATGCTGAAGGACAGGTCGCGAACTTTTTCGCAGAAAGGAGTTTCGAACCGAATTTGCTGCGCGATGCGATCAACGGAAATCTCGACCGCGATATTCGCGTCCCCGAAGTCACACCGGTTTCCGACGCGTTCAACGCACGCTATTCGGCTAAACTGAAGACCTACCGGTATCGTGTATGTACTGACGATATCGTTAGCCCGTTCGTCTATCGTTATGTCCACCACTATCGAGCGGGGCTTAAGATAGAAGAGATGCGCCGCGGCGCCGCAGGGCTAATCGGGACGCACGACTTCACCGCATTTACAGTTGCAAGTTCTGACGCTGAAGACCCTGTTCGCAAGCTGGGCCGCCTGGATATCCAGCAAGAAACGGATGAAATCGTGATCATTGTCTCCGCAGATGGATTCCTTCGCTACATGGTCAGGACGATAGTTGGAACATTGATCGAAGTGGGTCGAGGGAGGCGAACAGCGGCGAGCGTCGTCGCGGCACTCGAGAGCCGCAATCGCGCAAATGCGGGTCCTTCCTCTCCTGCTAACGGGTTGACTTTGGTTCGTGTGGACTATTAAATTGACGAGTGCCGAGTACTCCCTGTTGCTCGTCATCATTAGTCATCGCTTCGAAGAATAATGAGCGTTAACATTCTTAGAGAGTTTGAGAGCGTCATCGAAAACGGTTCAATCGACGAATTCCTCCTTAGACAGATCGATCCCAGCAGACTCCCCTCGCACATCGCGATCATCATGGACGGCAACGGACGCTGGGCCGCGCGGCGGAATCAGCCGCGGGTCGCCGGCCATCGCGCTGGTGCCGAGGCGGTGCGGGCGACGGTAGAGGCCGCAGCTCGACTAGGCATCTCGCATCTGACCCTTTACGCGTTCTCGACCGAGAATTGGAAGCGGCCGAGACTCGAGGTGGAAGCGTTGATGGGGTTGCTACGCGAGTTTTTACGCAAGGAGGTCCGCAGCCTGAAGGCCAATAACATCCGGTTCCAGACGATCGGTCGTGACCAGGGACTCGAGGGAGTTGTCAGTCGCGAGATAGATCGGGCCCGACGCGAGACCGGCCCCAACACCGGGATGGTCCTTACTGTCGCTCTAAATTACAGCGGGCGATCCGAGATTGTTGAAGCCTGCCGCGAGATTATTGCCGAGGGTCTTCGCATCGGGCGCGACCCTTCTGAGATTACCGAATACGACATCGAGCAGCACTTGTTCACCAAAGACCTACCCGATCCGGATCTGCTGGTACGTACGAGCGGCGAAATGCGCGTTTCCAATTTCTTGCTTTGGCAGATTGCTTACAGCGAAATATACGTGACCGATGTGCTCTGGCCAGACTTCCGCCGCGCAAACTTGTTCGAAGCGATCGTCGAATACCAAAAGCGCGAGCGGCGATACGGGGATGTCAACCCCGGCGTAAAGAATTCGCTGATCGCGGCTAACATGAAATGAATGAGACTTGACGCGTGATCCGTGACAAATACGCGGTTCGCCTCACGAATCACGCATCACGGATCACGCTTCACTTCTATGAAGAGAATCCTCACCGCGATCGTCGCGCTTCCAATCCTGCTGTATTCCGTCTGGAGCCCTTCCCCCTACTTCTTTGTGGCCTTGACGACGATCGCCGTTGTTCTGGCACTTGGCGAGTTCTACAGTCTTGCATCAAAGGCAGGATGCAAGCCTCAAGTTGCTCCCGGATGCTGCGCCGGGCTGGTGGTGATCGCGGGTTTCGTCTTCGAAGAACCGGCGTTGACGGTGGCGGCGGTGGCCGCGCTGTTGATTGCAGCCCTCTCCGCGGCAATTCTTCAGCCGGATGATCTGAAGAAGTCGCTGGTGTCGGTGTCGGCAACGGTGTTCGGCGTGATCTACGTCGCTTTGCTTGCCGGTTGCCTGGTAGGCGTTCGAATGATGCCAGACACTCTGCACGGAAAGCCTGTTCCTCATCTTGCGCCGAAGTTGCTTACGATGTTTTTCGCCATTGTAATGATGACTGATACTGGAGCTTACTACACCGGTCGCACGATTGGCCGCCATAAGCTGGCTCCCCGAGTCAGTCCCGGCAAGACAATAGAAGGGGCGATCGGCGGGTTCGTGTTGGCCGTCGTTACAGGTTACCTCTCGAGGCTGGCGTTCTTCCCCGAGCTTCCCGCCACCCACGCTTTGGCGCTAGGTGCAATCATGGGAGCGGTCGGTCAGATCGGAGATCTCGCGGAGTCAATGTTGAAACGCGGATCCAACGTGAAGGACTCAGGCAATCTTTTGCCGGGGCACGGCGGTATGCTGGACCGTGTCGACAGCATCCTGTTTTGCGCTCCGGTGCTCTACTACTATTGCCGCTTGCTTGCTTCGACCCTGTAGGTGGAAGGATAACGGATGAGGCAGAGTCGTTCATCTCGCGCCTATCCAGCCTTCGCTCTTGCCCTCCTCCGCGATATTTGGCTTATCTGGCTCGCGCTTGCCCTCCTGACCACACTTCCATACGTTGCCGCAGCGCTACGTACTCCCGCTGGACACGTGTTTACCGGAGTGCTGACCGCCTACGATGACACCTTCGCCTACTTCGCCTGGATCCGACAGGGCGGTCAGTGTCGCTTTTTGATGTGCGATCCATACACTTCCGAGGCGCAGTCCTGCGAGTTCTTTCTGCCGTTGTGGAGCTTGCTCGGTCTCTGCGCCCGCAGCAGCGGAGTGCCCATAGCGCTGACGTATCACGCCGCGAGATTGCTTGCTGGTCTGTTGCTTCTGGCGGTTGCGAGGTCGGTGGCGGGCAGCGTGATGAAATCGAAAACCAGGGTGAGGTACACGCTGTGGTTGTATGCGACGTCCGGCGGCTTCGGCTGGCTTGTTTTTGTTTTTGGGAACAGAGGTGCCTTGTTCGGCGCAACCGCCGCAGCAGGCTCGGTGGACTTGAACCTACCCGAGGCGATCGCGTTTCGGTCGGTGTTCTCTCAGGTGCACTTCGTTGTAGGCGCGGCTCTTGTGTGTGGCGGCATTAAGCTCCTCTTTAGCGGGATCGTCGAGAAGAGAGCGAGACGAGCTTTTCTTGCCGGAGTACTGGTGTCAGTGGTTTCGGTTGTTCACCCCTACATGGTCGCCGTAGTTTGTGGTGTTGCGGGAGCGGCTTTGCTAGCGTCACCGTGGCTGAGCGGAAGCACCGCGCCGCAACGGAACTATTACTCTAGCGCGCTCACGACCGCAGCGTTTGCCCTCGGTGCGATTCCCGGCATTTCGTATCTGATCTATCTGAAACGCTCAAACGAAGTTTTGCGCGAATGGTTGCGAATCACTGATACCTTCTCACCGGCGCCCTGGGAATACGCGCTTGGGTTCGGGATCGTCACGGCGCTAGCGGTATGGGGCTTTCGTCTGATGTGCGATCGGCGAGCCCCGTACGGACGTTTGCTTTTGATATGGGCAGTCGTTCAGGCCTCGCTGCTTTATGCGCCGGTGAGCTTTCAAAGGCGCTTCGTGGAAGGTTTGCAATTGCCGCTGTCGATCGCGGCATCGGTCGCATTGTTCCAGATCTCCCGCAGTTTTTTCACAGGACATGCTTCGTCGCCGCGCAGGAAAGTGATTCTGGCCGGGGTGTTAGCGTTCGCTTCGATCACGAATATTGGCTTTATCATCGGACAAACGATTGCGCGAGGAGCAGCCTCCGGTGCCACCGATCCGAGGCGCTACCTGCCCGGCGATCTGGCTTCGGCTCTCGACTGGCTGAGAACGAACTCAAAGCAGAATGGTGTGGTGTTCTCTTCTTATCTGACGGGCAATGTTGTTCCGTCGGAAACCGGCCTGCGAGTGTTTCTTGGTCACTACGCTCAGACCCTTCGCAATGATGAGAAAGGCGCTCAAGTCATCGCATTCTACACAAACACAATGAGCGATGAGGCTGCGCGAAGATTGTTTTCGCAGCACCGAGTTGGTTACATCATCTACGGCCCTTTTGAACATGATATTGCGAGCACCTTTGTACCACCGAACTGGCTCAGGCTGGTGCATCGCACCGGCGAGGTTGAGATTTTTGAAGTGATTGAACAACCCGAATAAATGCGCAGTGACGATCTTAGCATAACGGTCAGGAGTGGTGCCGTTTCCCCAACTGCAGTGAAGAGTTCGTAGTCCGCACGTCAGGCGGAAGTTAGTGACGATCTGAGACAGCTGATCTGTTACAGTCGTCGGTTCGGCGGCGGTCCGCCGTTACCAACTTCCGCCTGAACTGAAGGCCGGACTACGAACTCTTCACTGCAGCGGGGGCAAAGCACACCTCCTGTTCTGTTATCCTGAGAGAGAAGTTGACCGGTGGCTGACGAGTAAGTACCAATGCGTGAGGAAATGGCAGATACCGGCTCATCAGTGAGGGTGCCCTTAGATCAGCCCCGGAGAGACCGATCGACGCGGCTGCGCGCAGTCATCGGAGTCCTCGCGCTCGCGATGCTGTTGAGCGGGTTGTATTTCGCAGGTAAAAGCGGCACGAACCCCGCGGTGTACAGCAACGACTTCAATGTGTATTACTACGCGGCGCTCGAGCTCAGAGAGGGTCACGACCCGTACCAGCAATCGCTCGGCGACTGGACTCCTTACCTCTACCCGCCGCTTCTCGCCGAGTTGATTGTTCCGCTGGCGCTGTTCCCACTGCCGGTGGCGGCGTATCTTTGGTTTCTGATCAGCGCTGTGTCGATTGTGGCCGCTGCGCGGATGTCAGCAGGTCTGGCCAGTCGCAATAGCGAACCTCCCCTCGCTGCAGCGGCGCAGAACGAAGGAGAGCCGATTTCGTGGCAGGTAACCCTCTGTTGCTGCACTTTGGTGCTCGTCCTAAGATTCGTGTTGGACACTTTCAATTTGGGGCAGGCCAATGCCGTTGTGGCGGCGCTCTCTGTTGCCCATGTGTACCTATACGCGCGCGATCGAAAGGCGTTGTCAGCTGCCGCGCTAGTCGTTGCGGTTTCCATCAAGCTAACGCCGGCGTTGCTGCTTTTGTATCACGTTGCGAAGTTGAGACTTGGATTTGTTGTAGCGTGCGCTGTGCTTCTGGTTGCGCTAACCGGCCTGAGTTTCTTGCCGTTTGGATCACGTGGAACGGATGTTTTTCATACCTTTGTGAGCCGCACTGTCAAGAACGAACAGGGTTACGACTTTGCCTATTCGGGCAATCAATCGCTGCGCGGGGCAATCGCAAGGGGCGCGCGTCACGCGAATGAAGCGGCGTCGGAGGATGACGGTGCGTCGCGCAGACCGGCTGACGGAGCGACCTTACTGATCGCGACAGGATTACTCGCGCTGGCAATGTTCTCGGCAGTGCGCGCACAAAGCGAAATGGCTGCCGCAGCTCCGTTCTTTTGTTGTCTGGTGTTGCTCTCGCCGCTTAGCTGGAAAGCGCACTACGTAATCCTGGTCCTGCCGGCGGCCCATCTGATCAACCGAACCCAGGCGACTGGCAAAACCCGACTACTGATCGCTGCGACGCTCATCGTGACGTTCGTGCTATTCAATCTTACCAGCCCTCACGTGATCGGACTCGCGCCGGCCGAATGGGCTGACGCGCATTCCTTGATCTTCGCCGGTGCGTTGCTACTCTTCATCGCCAGCGCAGCAAGTGTGGTGACCCGCAAGTTTGGCAAGCGACCACCCGTTTGTTAATCTGATCGAGCAAGACCGGTGGTGTAGACATGAGCACAAAAGAACGCGTTGACAGAAAGGCCGAAACAAGCTCGGGCATCGAGATGAAGACCGTGTTTAGGCCATCAGATGCGCGCGTCGACTACGAGGGTGAGTTGAACGATCCCGGAGACTTTCCGTATACGCGAGGACCCTACGAGACGATGTACCGCGGCAAGCTGTGGACGATGCGGCAGTACGCCGGGTATGCGTCGGCAGCTGAATCGAACGCGCGGTATCGCTATTTGCTCGAGCAGGGCCAGACCGGGCTGTCCGTGGCGTTCGATCTGCCCACACAGATGGGCTACGACTCGGATCACCTGATGTCCCGCGGCGAGGTCGGGAAAGTCGGCGTCGCCATAGACTCGCTCGAGGACATGGAACTGTTGTTTGATCAGATCCCACTCGACAGAGTGTCAACGTCGATGACCATCAACTCCACCGCAGCGATCCTTCTTGCGAGGTACGTCGCGGTGGCGAAGAGACAAGGAGTCTCGCCGGACAGGACTTCGGGAACGGTTCAAAACGATATCCTTAAGGAATACATCGCTCGGGGCACGTATATTTACCCGCCGCGGCAGAGTTTGCGAATCGTGACTGACATCTTTGCCTATTGCGCTCGCGAAATTCCCCGGTGGAACACGATCTCGATTTCCGGCTATCACATTCGCGAAGCCGGCTCGACCGCGGTGCAAGAGGTTGCGTTCACACTTGCCGACGCGATCGCTTACGTGCAGGCGGCGGTGGATAGCGGGCTGGATGTGGACGAGTTCGCCCCGCGGGTCGCATTCTTCTTCAACTCGCACAATCAGTTTTTGGAAGAGGTCGCAAAGTTCCGGGCGGCGCGACGATTGTGGGCCCGGATCATGCGAGAGCGATTCGGAGCGCGCGATCCGCGATCACAAATGCTTCGATTCCACGCTCAGACCGCGGGCTCATCGCTGACGGCCCAGCAGCCCGAGGTGAACATCGTTAGGACGACGATTCAGGCGCTGGCCGCGGTGCTAGGCGGAGCACAGTCGCTGCACACA
>CAZOOE010000328.1:5892-7791 GCA_964581275.1 uncultured Clostridia bacterium | reverse complement strand
GAGCACTGCGACATCTGGAACGCTTCGTTTGTTCCGATCATTCCCTACGGCATCACCGGCAGCATGGACGCATATCCCGGCGCGTTCTCGATTTCGGAGCCCGCTTACCGGGCGTACGCGCGAGACGTACTGGCGGGGCTGGCGAAGAACGGTTTTCGCAACATCATTGTGATCAACGGACACGGAGGTCCGCAGACTGCGGTGCTGAATCAGCTTGCCACCGAAATAGGCCAGGAAAAGCGAGTGCGAACGCTGGTGATCAACTGGTGGAGCTACGCTTCGGATGTGACGCTTTCGGTGTTCGGCGAAGACGGCGGACACGCCGGTTGGAACGAGACCGCGTTTATTCAAGCGATCGATCCGAAGCTTGTCCACAAAGAGCGCTACTCGGATGAGTTGGCGACGCCGAACGCAGCGCCGGGCACCTATTCCGCCTATCCGGCACCGTCTTCGATTGGGTTATACAAAGAAAGACAAGGCTACGTGAAGTTTGATCAAGCGAAGGCAGATCAATACTTCGCTAAGGTGACCCAGAAAGTGGCGAAATTGATCATCGACACTCGCCGCAAGTGGGATACGGCGGGGTTGTTCGAAAAGTGAACCGTGATGCGTGACGTAGCATAGACTTTAGTCTGTGCCCGTTGTTTGTCTAGACTATCCTGAAGAACACAAACTAAAGTCTATGCTACGCACGCATCACGGGTTCGTTCATCATTCATTGACACCGCGTGGCCGACGAATTAGTCTGCAAGACACGGCTTTCAAGGTAATCAGGCAAGAGAGAACCGAGTATGATCTGTGCAAAATGCGGCGCCGAGAATCGTGAGGGATCTAACTTTTGCCGATACTGTTCCGCGCCGCTGACCTCCCAAAGCCAGGGACCGTCATCGGGGTACATTCCCTCGATACCGCCACCGCCCGCGCCCGGGACGAGCCCGCCGCCGGCTTTCTACGCGCCTCCGAGCCATCAGACGCCACAGCCGATGGCCCGGCCAGTGGTTCCAGCGAAGGTGTGCGTACGATGCAACTCAACCAGCGTGGTAAAGGGAACCGTCCCGCTGTGGGCGATACTCGTAGCGGTGATCGGCGCTCCGTTCACCTGCCTGCTTTCGCTGTTGTTCCTGTTAGTCAAAGACCCGAACAAGTGCCTCAATTGTGGACTCGAGTTCAAGTAGTCAGGTTTGAGCGAAGTTGAGTTCGTAGTACGGCCTTCAGTTAGGCGGAAGTACGTAAGCAGTTCGTCTGTTGCCAGTCTACAAACTTTCGCCTAAGGCCGTACGACGAACGCACTGAGTCTTCTGAGTTCCCCTGCAAGTTCCCAATCTCACCTCATTCTAAGAACAACAAATACAGAATGGTAGAGGGTCAGTCCCTCTCACAACATATCTAACCGGTGCATACCCAACCGTGCTGAGCTAACCCGGAACCACGGAGAGAGGACATGCAAAACAGTGCTTCGTTTCTAACGATGATCGAACAGCCGTCTATGATTGCGCGACTGATCGGTGAGATTCAGGAAGCGTCGCGCGAGTTCCGCGAGGACCCGAGGGCCTTTGTCACTTGTGCGTTGAGACGGGATTCCGGCGGTGGGCGGCGCAAGATGCTTCTGCGATTGGGTCTGGCAATCGCGATTTTGTTCTATGCCATAGCGTTTATTTCAATGCTCGTGTTCTGGTCGCTCGGACACCAGAGAGGGCGGGACCATAACAAAACAACCACGCCGATGATTGTGATAGAGCTGCCTCGCTACTGGCCTAAGGCGGATATGCCAGAGGGCGGCGACAAACCTTCGGGCGGCGGCGGCGGCGGACGCCAAACGCCCGCGGATGCTTCGAATGGAATCGTGCCGATATCCACGCTCGCACAGCTCATCGTAGCTCCGAGACCCGAACCGCAACT
>CAZOOE010000328.1:0-5882 GCA_964581275.1 uncultured Clostridia bacterium | reverse complement strand
GGACGCACCGACGATAAAGCGGCGGCTAGCCAAGCACCAGAAGGATACCGTAGGTCCGCGACCAGCACTGCACAGTAGTCCGCCTGCCTTCCAGATGATCGAGAACGTGATGGCCGACCAGCAGATGGTATTCAAGCAAGATGATCTGACTGTTACCGGTCTCCCCGACAGTTCGAGCCTGATACCTTCAGCCGGACAGGGCTCCGAAGGGGGAATAGGCACTGGTTCACACGGCGGGATTGGACCGGGTGATGGTCCCGGCGTAGGGCCGGGCAAGAACGGCGGCACAGGCGACGGTGACTTCAAACTGGGCGTCGGCCGTCCAAATTCGGCCGCTCACCGGCCGGTAGTCGATGAGCGTCCGGTCCTCTTGAATCAACCGCGTCCCCTGTTCACCGAAGAGGCCCGCAAAAACAAAGTTCAGGGAGTTGTCCGGGTGAAGATTCTGGTGGACACGAACGGAACGGTTAAGGAGGTGATCGTGATGCGCGGCTTGCCGGATGGGCTGAACGAGCAGGCGATACGTGCCGCGTATCAAATGCGCTTCAAGCCCGCAATGAAGAACGGCCAGCCAGTGCCATACTGGATGAACAGTGTAGAAGTCGAGTTCAATTTGCGGTGAACGGTTAGTCGGATGAGGCCCGCTCGCCGCGACCCTCATTCGCTTTCCGCTTTGCCTGATAAGCCCTTGGTGGCGCAGGTTCATCAGAGGCGTTGTAGTTACACACACCGCCGTCGAGGCGAAGAAAAATAAAGACCACATCCAGTTCGGGGTCGTAGTCATCGATCACTTCCGAGATTTCTTGGTTCGGCCAGCCGCCTCGTCTTGACAGTCGCTCACTGCCCGCGGCGACGTAATAGGTCGGCACCTTCAGGCTCGCGCCGGACCTCGACGCCTTTCTCAGATCAACGATCACCGCGCCACGACCCTCACTCACAAACTTCTCCCAAGCGAACGCGGCGAAATCGCGCCACTGCGCTCGAATGAGAGTGATGTGAGCGTCGGGTTTGTCGAGGTCTTCGACCCGGCCGGAAGGTGATGTGAAGCCCATAAGACCTGCGCTTCCGGTTTTCGGCGGAGGCCGCGAAAGGAGTCAATGACCGCGGATTATCACCACAAATCTTTAGCGCGGCAACGGCTCAGGTAAGTTGGCGATCGCATAGGCAAGCACGACCAAGATTGCCCCGTTCTCAGCAAGCTCGCGCGGAACCACTTTGTCCAGAGTGTCAGCAGCAGTGTGGTGATAGCTGAAGTAGGTACGATTATCCTGAATCGGGGCAAGTGTGGGCACACCCTCAGCGTCCAGCGGAGAAACGTCTGCGCCCTCGGCATTCCGACTCTGCGTTATGATTCCCGCGCCTGAAGCCTGCAGAACACCCGATATCGGCCTGAGGATCTCCAACGCCTTTGCATTTACGTGTGCCGAGAACCCAACCGGATGGCCTGCGCCGAGATCGCTTTCGATGGCAGCGATGTGGTTGGCGAACTCCGGCTTATGAACTTCAGCATAAGTTTTTCCGCCCATCAGACCGTTCTCTTCATTCATCCACGCAATCATTCGGATTGTTCGTTTGGGACGAAGGCCAAACCGCTTGATCAACTCGGCGGCTTGCATAGCCACTGCGACTCCTGCTCCGTCATCGATCGCACCAGTACCAAGATCCCATGAGTCCAAGTGACCGGAGACTATGATTACCTGCTCAGGATGCTCGGAGCCTTTGATGTCCGCGATCACGTTGTAGCTCTCGACATCCGGTAAAGTTCGCGGAGTGAGGGCGAGATGTAAGCGAACCGGGCCTTGAGCGGTTAGGTAGGCAATCAAGTCCGCATCTTCGGCTGCCACAGCGGCGGCAGGAATCTTCGGCGCGTCGCCGGCGTACCCGAGGGCGCCAGTGTGAGGCAAGCGGTAATCAGCCCCCCTACCGAGCGCACCAACGACGCCACCGCGCCGAGCCGAGCTGCGGCGTTGGCACCTGTGCCGCGATAGACGACAGCTTGACCGTACGCATCGAGCCCGTATCCTTGAGCCGTCATTTGTTTGTCGAACCGCGTGTTAAACAAAACGATTTTGCCCTCGATCTTCCCACGCCCCATCGATGCGAGATGGTCGAAGCTGTCGACGACAGCCACCTCGGCAGTTAAACCTTCGGGGGCGGTGGCGACGCTTCCGCCAAGCGCGGTCAACACGATCCTCTGAGTCGTTCCAGGCGCTTGCCCGGCGAACTCCACCAACTCTGCGGTCTCAGCACCTCGCACCCAGTGAGGCACAATCACCTTTTCGAGCCGCACATCGAGGCCCAGCCGGCGCATCTCTCCCGCGACGTACTGAACGGCGTGCTGAGCCTGCGGTGAACCGCTCAATCGTGGTCCGATGTTGTTACAGAGATGGGTCAGCTGAGAGTATGCGTAGTCACTGGCAAGCGCCGCGTCGTGGAGCTGTCTCATTTCAGCGATCAGCCGCGGCGAGT
Source organism: uncultured Clostridia bacterium (assembly GCA_964581275.1). Classification (GTDB taxonomy): domain Bacteria; phylum Acidobacteriota; class Blastocatellia; order UBA7656; family UBA7656; genus Onstottus_A. The sequence goes on along the minus strand of CAZOOE010000328.1, from coordinate 3,413 downwards.
AGAGATCGGCCGTTCTTGGTTCGGAATCTTGAGCAAATATTTGGGCGGTTGTGGTTGCCAATGCAATAACGGCGAGCAAGCTTCCCTGAACGGACGCTGTTTTGACTGTCATCCGCGAAATTATACGTGAGGTGTGCCTGTTTCAACAGAGCAGCGAACCGAGAGACACTCGCGGGAGGTATAAGGGGAAAAAGGGCGGCCATCCATGACCGCCCTTCGAACCTTCAACACTTATGATCTGTCGTTAGTCCAGCGTCAATGTCACGTATCGCAGCTGACCTCCGGTTTCGATCTGAAGCGTAATCTCCTTTTCGCCTTTGAGCGAGCGGAGCGCCCTGAAGTAATCTTGCCGATTGGTGACCGGTATCCGGTTTATGCGGTGAATGACATCACCACGCTGGAGGCCTGCTTCTGCGGCCGGGCTGTCCGATTGCACCTTGCTGATCGCTACGCCCGTCGGGATCCTCAGCTTCATTTCGCGAGCTAGTTCGACGCTCACGTCTGAGATTGAAACCCCAATCTTTCCTCCGTCCTCTTCCGGATCGTCTCTCTCAGGTTGCTCATTGTCACCAGGCCTCGAGGGACGCTCGCCGAGCTTGACCGTGGCTGTTTCCGAGCGCCCATCGCGCACGTACTTGAGCTGTGTCGGCTTACCCACTGGGGTGTCGGCGACCATCTCAGTCAGCTGCTTAGGCGATGTGACATGCTTACCGTCAAACTCTACGATGACATCACCGCTGCGAAGGCCGGCGCTTGCCGCTGGGCTATAGTCTTTGGGCAGATCGGCTACCACAGCGCCCTCAGTACCGTTGTAGCCAACGGCTCTGGCGAGCGAAGGCGAAATCGGTTGCAGGCTAACGCCCAAATAACCGCGCGTTACCTTGCCGCTCTTGACTAGCTGAGCGTACACCTTGGTCGCTAGATTCGATGGAATGGCGAAACCGATTCCCGAGCTGGTCCCAGTCTGCGAGAAGATCAACGCGTTGATCCCAATCACCTCACCTTGCATGTTGATGAGCGGCCCGCCTGAGTTGCCCGGGTTGATCGACGCGTCGGTCTGGATGAAATTTGTAAATTGACCGGCGCCGGCGCCCAGGTCCCGGCCGGTGGCTGAGACTATTCCAGCGGTCATTGTCTGTTGAAGCCCAAAAGGACTCCCGAGCGCGATCACCCATTCGCCTTGCTCCAGTTTAACGGAGTCGCCGAGCCTGGCAAAGGACAGGTTCTGGGCATCAACCTTAATAACCGCCAGGTCCGTCTCGGTGTCTTTGCCAATGACCTTCGCCTCTAGCTCCCGTCCGTCGGAGAGCTTCACGTTGATCTGATCTGCATCACCGGCTACGTGGTTGTTGGTAAGTATGTAGCCGTCCGCACTGATTATCACTCCAGACCCGGTCCCTTTTTGGCGGCGGGGAGCCCCAAGCCCTGGAATCTGCGGGAATCCCTCTGGAAGTTGTATCGAGGATCGCTTGGTCTTCTCGACCACGTCGATATTGACGACGGCCGGCTTGACTAGCTTCGCCACGTTGATGAACGCCCGCGAAAGATCTTGCGGCGAGGGCAAGGGAGCCTGCGCCGTTTGCGGCTGCTGTGCCAATGCGATCCCACGCAACTCAAAGCCAAGTCCGGATGCGACCGCCAGTGCCACCACAAGAACGAGAATCCGGGCGCTGCTAAGTTTTGTCTTGATGCTACTCACATTTGTCTCCATTTTTGTCGAACCTCCCTAGCTTACGACGATGGCAAGGGTACAGTGACAAGAAACGAGTGACAACCCATTTCGGGGCTGCCACTCGTTTTGCCTTCTGGTTCTAACCCATTTACCCCTACTTACGCCCGAAACCTTTCAACGCGCCAGCAGGGCGCGGGTTTCATTTATCTATCAACTGTGGCTGCCAACACTCAGGTTGTTGGTTACCGAGAACGCCCCCGGCACCCCTCTCGCAGCCATGTACGCAAGCTGGCTGTCCATCTGGCTTGAGACAACGCCCTCGAGTGTTATGTGACCATTCTTGACTATGATGTGTATCGACGGATTCGCTCCCATCGCGTATCGGTACAGGCTGCCGCTGCGGAATACGGCGCGGTACGTGCGCGCCCGGATCGAATCGTCAAATCCGGACACAGGTAACACTTCAATCTTGTTGATGACGTTGTCCACTCCCTCAATGCGACCGACGCGCCGCTCGGCGTCCTGTCGGGTGATCGGGTTGCGCACTTGCCCGTACAACGTCACCGTGTTGCTTTCGACCTTGTACTCGAGGTTGTCAAAGACACCGTAGTACGGCAGCGTAACCAACTCCTTGTGAACCTTGTCCATCGTCCTCTGGTGCTCAGGCGGGGCGGCACCGGCTACAGCAACCGATGCTGCAAGCACAACCAACGCCGAAACGATCATTAGTTTGTTTCTAATCTTCTTCACTTTTCGCTACCTCCTGTCGAACCTCTGTTCTCTGTTCAATCCCACTCGATTCTCATTCTTCTCGTTGGCAGATTCACGGGTCCCTGACCAACTCCTTTGGATGCTCCCGGCGGCTCAACCGCTGTCCGTCTCTCGGGCCGCAGCGTCTCGAACGCCGCCGGCACGCTTACGCCAAAGCTTCCAACAGCTTCCGGCAAATGGAGCACCGCTGCAACCTTACTCAACGCGGCGATTACATCCAGCCGATCCTCATCGCTCAGCCGTGAGAGAGCGTCGGCAAACGCTTCGACGCGCCGCTGGCGGAACCTGTCGACGAGCCGTCCCCCTTTTTCGGTAACTGCAAGCATCACGGCGCGTCTGTCGGCCTTGACCGTCTGGCGCTCGATCAATTTCTTGCGGTCGAGCCGGTCGGTCAACTGCGTCACCGCCGGAGCCGTTATGCCAAGGGCCGCGGCCAGCTTGCTTGTCGGAAGCGGCGCCTCTCGAATCAACTTGAGCGCCTGAGCCTGGACAGGCGTGAGGTCCATTTCGAGGACTTGAGCCTTGTGCTGGTCGAGCATCAACCGGAACACCCCCTCCACAAAGCCCTCGAGGATCACTTCGGCAGCTTCAATCCCCATCGATCTCACAATAATCCTTTCGTTTTATTAATTATTAATCTATCTTAAGTATCTTAGAAATGGATGAGTATTCTGTCAAGTTCCGGACTCTTGGATCTGCTAATTATTTGGCGATTTAGGACTTTAAACTGGCTCTGAGTTGCTCGACGCGGTCCCGCTCGACCAGGAGTCGGGCCAACCCGTCTTCAGCCATGTGTCGATCTTGACGCAGGACTTCGAAGTACTCCGAGCGGGCGAATTTGCGGCGCATTCGAGCCAGGCTCAAAAAGATGACCGCCCCGACTGCCGCAAAAAACAACCAGCTTCCAAAGTAACCCCGGCCGAGTAACATAAAAAGCACGATAACAAGGATGACCGATGTGAACAGGCCA
>CAZOOE010000327.1:0-7829 GCA_964581275.1 uncultured Clostridia bacterium | reverse complement strand
AACTGACGCCCAGCAAGGAACAACACAGAAAGACCGGCCGGATCGCGCTGATCTACGCCGATGAGGCGATCCTCTCGCACACAAACGAGAACGAATACTCGGCGTTCGTTGCTAATCGTAAGAGTGAGGCCCTTCAGGATCGAATCATCATGATCCGCGTGCCCTACAATCTGAAGGTCTCGCAGGAGGAACGCATCTACGACAAGTTGCTCAAGCAGTCCGACGCCCTGCGCAACATTCACCTCGCGCCTAACGCGCTAAAGATCGCCGCGATGTTTGCGGTGATGACCAGACTCGAAGAACCCAAGAAGGCGAACATCGACATCGTCAAAAAGATGAAGCTGTATGACGGGGAGGACGTGGAGGGCTTCAAATCGAAGGACGTGAAAGAGCTTCAAGAAGATACGGTTCGCGAAGGCATGGACGGCATCAGCCCGCGATATATCATCAACCGGCTTTCAGGCGCGCTGGTCAAAGACAACATCACATGCATCAATCCGATCGATGCGTTGCGGGCGATCAAGGATGGCTTCGAGCAGCATACCGGGATCTCGGCGGACCAGCGGGATCGATATCTTAACCTGGTTTCTGTTGCCCGGCGCGAATACGACGATGTCGCTAAGAGCGAGGTTCAGCGGGCGTTCGTGTACTCGTTCGAGGAGATGGCCAAGACCATTTGCGATAATTACCTCGATAACGTCGAAGCGTATTGCAACAAAGAGAAGCTCAAGGACGCGATCACCGAAGAGGAGATCGAGCCCGACGAGAAACTGATGCGCTCGATCGAAGAACAGATCGGGGGCAGCGAGAACGGAAAGAACACCTTCCGCCAGGAGATTCTGATACGCATCTCGAGCCACGCCAGAAAGGGCAAACCCTTTGAGTACAAATCGCACGAACGGCTCAAGGAAGCAATCGAGAAGAAGATCTTTTCTGATCTGAAAGACGTCGTGAAGATCACCACTTCAACCAAGACCCCCGACGCGGATCAGCTTCGCCGCATAAACGAAGTCATCGACCGGCTGGTGTCGCAGAACGCCTACTGTACGGTGTGCGCGAATGAGCTGCTGACTTACGTCGGGACGCTGCTCTCGCGCTGAGCGCGCGGGCGCTTGAGGTTTGAGTTGGTTTTGGTTAGGCCCGCACAGACCATCGGGTAGTGCGGGCTGTCATTTATGGTTTAACTAGTCACGTGTTCGCAAGAGAGGCTTAGCTGTATGTCCGTCCAACGAAACGATTGGTCGCTTCAGCGCAAGGGCCAGATCGATCAGGATCGCCACAAAGAGCGCGTCCGTGACGCGATCAAGAAGAACCTTGGGTCGATCGTGTCCAACGAGTCGATCATTCTCTCGGACGGCAAGCGCGTAGTTAAAGTCCCCATCCGTTCGCTCGATGAATACAAATTCCGCTTCGATTACCGTAAGAAAAAGCACGTCGGGACTGGCGACGGCAATACTAAGGTCGGCGACGTGATCGGGCGCGAGGGACAGCCCGGACAAGGTCCAGGCCAAGGACCGGGCGCCGGGGATCAACCGGGCCAGGAGTACTACGAGGCGGAAGTAGACATAGACGAAATTGCGAAGCTTATCTTCGAAGACCTTCACCTGCCGTACCTGGAAGAAAAGGCAAAGCACGCCGTCCCGTCCAAAACTACCAAGTTCACCGAGATTCGCCGCTCAGGCATCCTGTCTAACCTCGACAAGCGCCGCAGTATAATGGAGAACATAAAGCGACAGGCGCGCGCGACCGGTGAGGCGCATATCGGACCCTTTCGAAAAGAAGACCTAAGGTATAAGACTTGGGAAGAGCAGATGACCTACGAGTCGAACGCAGTGGTAATTGCGATGATGGATGTAAGCGGCTCGATGGGTGAATTCAAGAAATACATTGCGCGGTCCTTTTATTTCTGGATGGTGCGCTTTCTCAAGACCAAATACGATAACGTCAAGATCGTGTTCATCAGTCATCACACCGAAGCCAAGGAGGTGACAGAAGAGCAATTCTTCACCCAGGGCGAATCGGGCGGAACTGTAGTGTCATCGGCCTACCGCCTGGCGCTCGACATCATCGGAGGGCGATTTCCGGCGAAGGATTGGAACATCTATCCGTTTCATTTCTCCGACGGCGATAACTACTATTCGGATAACGACGAGGCGGTAAAGCTCGCGGACGAGTTGATTTCAACCTGTAATCTCTTCGGCTATGGCGAGATCGGTGAGGAAGGCGCATCCAGCTATCGCCGTTCGTCGGGTGCGCTGTTGTCAATCTTTAAAGACCGGCTCCGGAGTCAGAACCGTTTCGTCGGTGTGCGTATCGATGACAAGGAGGATGTGTATCCGGCGTTGAAGGAATTCTTCGGCAAGCGCGGTGAGGAAGCATGATTATCTATTACTTTTGATTTTCTATGTTAGAAAATAGACAATCACATGGTTGACCGGGAAGTACAAGAACTCGAAAAAGCAGTCGAACAGATCTGGGAAATCGCGACCAGCAGATTTGGGCTCGATCCGTTTCCGGTGCGCTTCGAGATCGTTCCCGCCTCGGTGATGTACGAAGTCGGGTCCTATGCGCTGCCAGGCCGCTACTCGCATTGGACCTTCGGCAAGGCCTACCACCGAATGAAGATGATGTACGACTTTGGCCTGTCGAAGATCTACGAGGTCGTGATCAATTCAAACCCCTCGTACGCCTTTCTGTTGGAGACCAATTCACCGACTCAAAACAAGATGGTGATCGCGCACGTATTGGGGCACATCGACTTCTTTAAGAACAACGTCTACTTCTCGAAGACCAATCGAAGAATGGTTGATGAAGCTGCGCTGCACGCCCGCCGAATGGGCGAGTACGAATTCAAGCACGGCAGAAAGGTGGTTGAGGAATTTCTCGACGCAGTGCTTTCGATAGAGGAGCATGTTGATCCGAATTTCTTCATCAGGAAAAAAGGCGAGGAATCCGACAGCGAAGCTGATAGGAAATCAAAACGCGAAGGCCGCTACGACGACCTGCTGTCGAAGGCGGAGCTCGAGGAGCAAAGCGTCGAGGGCGATGGTCGAGGCGAAGTGCGAAAGCATAAGCCGAGCCTCGAGACCCCCGAGAAGGACCTGGTCTATTTCATAATGAAGCACTCCCCTTTGCTTGAGCCCTGGCAGCGCGACGTTATGGCCATGTTGCACGAGGAGATGGAGTATTTTGTCCCGCAGCTCCAGACCAAAATAATGAATGAGGGCTGGGCGAGCATCTGGCACTCGCGCATAATGCGCGAGATGGACCTGCCGACGAGTGAACATCTGGAATTCGCCGAACTGCACGCCGGAGTAGTTTCGCCGCACAAAGGGCAGCTCAATCCGTATTATCTTGGCTACCGGATCTTCGAAGACATCGAAAAGCGATGGGACACCCCCACCGATGAAGATCGGGAGAGATTTGGGCGACGAGGCGGGGAGGGCCGCGAGAAAATGTTCGAAGTCCGAGAGCTTGAGACCGACATTTCATTTCTTCGCAATTATCTGACCGAAGAGCTCTGCGATGAGCTGGACCTATTCGTCTATCAGCTGGTCGATGACGAGGATTGGACAGTGACCGAAAAGAAATGGGAGCGAGTCCGCGACCAGCTTGCGATGAACATGACCAATTTCGGTTTTCCCTACATTGAAGTGGTGGACGGCGATTACGACGGGAATCGCGAGCTCTACCTGATGCACCGGTATGAAGGAGTCGAGCTGGATATGAAGTATGCGCGCAAAACGCTTGAATATGTCTACAAGCTGTGGGGTCGCGACGTGCACCTTGAAACCCAGGTCGACGAAGAAGCGACAGTCATGCACTACGATGGTCAAGAGCATGACGAAGACTGAGAGCGCGACAACCTGAAGTTCGTCGGGCGACCCGCTTGAATCTCCTGCCGAGGCCCGCGTATTGTTTTGTCTGCCATTAAATTCAAGCTTGTGAGGAACTTGATGCGACATCTAAAGCTCGTTGGGGCCTCGGTGGTCATCGCGGTGTTTGTTACGCTCAGTCTGGTGCCGCCGGTGAATGCTTGGGGCGAGGAAGGTCACCGGTACATAAGTCGCGTTGCAGCGGAACATATGCCGGATGACATGCCGGCGTTCTTTCGCGGAGCTGCAGTGCGACTTTCGTTTCTGGGACCTGAACCCGACCGCTGGCGCGATAGCAAGGAACTCTACAAGGCGCTGAGCGAGGTGAACGGTCCGGATCATTTTATCGATATCGACAAACCTGAGAACTTTGAAGCGCTACCCAACGACCGCTATCTGTACGCGGACTGGCTGCGCGCCAAGGGAAAGGACCCCAAGGATATCGGCTTCTTGCCCTATTCAATCCTCGAGGGCTATCAAAAGATTCAAGTGCTGTTTCGAATGTGGCGCGATCGCCAGCACGAGGCCGAGCGCGACCAGATTGAACAAAACATCATCTATTACGCCGGGGTGGTCGGGCACTACGTCGCAGACGGGTCGCAGCCGCTGCACGCGTCGGTTCACTTCAACGGATGGAGCACAAGCTCGAATCCTCAGCTCTATACGCGAGAACCGCTCCACTGGCGATTCGAGGGCGAGTACGTGAAGGCGCAGATCAAGCCCGAGGACTTCGCCGGCCTTGTCAAAACCGCGAACAAGTTGCAGGACCCGTTTGCCGATATCATGAAATACTTGTTCCAGTCGTACGATCGAGTGCCGGAACTCTACCGAATGGATAAGACTGCGCGGTGGGATGCCAACAATCACAATGCCGATTCAAAGAGGTTTGTGGTCGAGCGTTTGGCGGCGGGTTCACAGATGCTGGCGAACTTATGGTATACCGCGTGGCTCGGGTCGGGCAACAAGCCCGAAGGCCAGTAGGCCGCGCCCTGGGAGCGTAGTCCCTGCCTGGTTGCTTGGGATGCTTAGGAGAGGCTGCGGGCACGGAAGCCCGCCCTTGGGTCGAGCTCAAGAAAAAAAGTTAGCAAACATCGCGGGCTCCGCCGTTCAATCAATGGCGGAGGCGCTCAAGCCAGAGCACGGGCTGGAAACGTTAGCGATTTGAAATCTTGAGCGACCTCCGCCGTTTAGCTTTTCGGCGGGTGAACCACGAAATGAGGGCTGGTGAGTATCTTCATCGCATCCGTCGCATTGCTCTCCGTTTTGGTTTCGACTGTACCCGCCGCTGATACTTCCTATCTGGATGCCGCGCTCGCGGCGGCGCGCTGGATACGGGCGTCCGCTGACCCGAGCGATCGGGGTATGGTGTGGCGCACAGACCCTCGCGACCCAAAATCGGTCAACGACACATTGTACGCAGGAACGCCGGGAATAATTCTGTTCTTCCTTGAAGCCTATCGCTCAACAGCGGATGAATCCTTCCTCGAGGATGCGCGCGCCGGAGCCGACCACCTGCTCGCCACATTCGCGAATGAGAAAGAGTCTGGCCTGTACGAAGGCATCGCAGGAATCGGGTTCGCCCTCACTGAAACATTCAGGGTTACTCGAGCAGAAAAGTACCGCGCAGGGGCGTGGCAATGCGCGGCGATGCTCGCGGTGCGAGCCAAACAAGTCGGAGCCGGGTTCGAGTGGAACGATACGACCGACGTTATTGCCGGTGGCGCTGGCATCGGACTATTTCTGCTGTATGCAGCGCGAGAGCTCCGGGAGCCGTCTTTTCGCGAGCTCGCGATTCGAGACGGCAACAGGTTGATTGAGTTGGGACGACCGGAGAAGGACGGGTTGAAGTGGGCGATGAACCCCACCTTCGCGCGGCTGATGCCAAATTTCTCGCACGGCACTGCGGGCATCGCTTACTTCCTGGCGACTCTCTATCAGGAGACCAAGAAGCGCGGATTCCTTGATGCCGCGCTTGCCGGAGCAAAGTACCTTCAGGCTGTCGCTAAGACGGACGATGATGCTTGCTTAATCTTCCACAACGAGCCAGATGGAAGAGACCTCTACTATCTCGGCTGGTGTCACGGGCCAGTCGGGACATCAAGATTGTTTTATCGCCTCTATCAAGTCACCGGCGACCGCGCCTGGATGGACTGGGTCAAGAAATCTGCCCGCGGCATACTGCAGAGCGGGATTCCAGAAAAGCAGACCCCTGGTTTCTGGAACAACGTCAGCCAATGTTGCGGCTCAGCGGGGGTTGCGGATTTTTTCCTGACCTTGCATCGAGTGACGGGCGACCGGTCGTATCTGGAGTTCTCGAAGCGGGTGACCGCGCACCTGCTGACGAAGGCGACGCGCGATCGCGATACGGCGAGATGGATTCAGGCCGAACACCGAATAAGACCGGAGTTGCTCGTCGCGCAGACCGGATATATGCAAGGCGCGGCAGGAATCGGGATGCTGCTCCTACACCTTGACGCCTTTCAGCGGGGAAAGAAAGCGTCCATCAACTTCCCAGACTCGCCCTTTGATTAAACATCGAGACTCCCTCGCGCCAGCCGCGCACAGGCTATAACCTTGAGCCGTTCCATTTGCGCATGCTTGATAGCGATGCATTGCGCCGCTAGACTCTCATCTCTATGCAGGCTCATTCAGCCGAGATCGCGATCATTGGTGCAGGGCCCGCGGGCGCGCATCTAGCCTCGCGCCTGGCCGCTGAAGGCCATAGCGTTGTCCTGTTTGATCCGAAGGGCGCCTGGGAAAAGCCGTGCGGCGGAGGCGTCCCCACTCGCGCTATTCGCGAGTTCGGATTTTTGTTAGAGAGTTCCAGCTACCCCCGAAAACTCGTTAGACGCATCACCATGATCTCGCCGCTCGAGCGACGCGTCACGCTTACTCTCGAAGAACCCTTCGCGGTTTACTCCAGACAAGTGCTGAACGGCCTTGTGCTCGACCGGGCCGTCGAAGCCGGGGCGGAGTTCGTGCGCGAGGGAGTATCGGGTTTTGCTCGCGAATCGGATGGCTGGACTATTTCGACCGACTGTGGAGGACAGTGGCGCGCCAAGTTCCTGATCGGAGCCGACGGCGCAGCCAGTTTCACGCGGCGCCGCCTCATTGGCATCTTCCCCAAGCAGGACCTCGCGTTGGCGTTCGGGTACAACATCGCGACCGATGAAACGGATGCTCCGCAGGGACCAAACGACGAGAACGGAGCGCCGCAAGTTAGGCCTGCGATGGATGAAGTTGTCGTGCGCTTTCCAAGAGACTTTACAGGTTACTTGTGGGCCTTCCCGCGCCCCGGAGTAATGAACTTCGGAGTCGCTTCCAAGCTTGGCGAACGTACTTCCAACGAACTGCGAACGCTGCTCACAGATTTCGTGAGAGGTTATTACGGGGGACGGATGCCCGGCTCCGAGCGCGTAACGTTCTTTGGCGCGAAGATTCCGACGCTCGACCTTACGAGCTGGAAGGACCTGCAAACGAGCGGAGACGGATGGGCGTTGATAGGCGATGCGGCAGGCTTCGCGGACCCGATCACCGGCGAGGGGATCTACTACGCGTTCAAGTCCGCTGATCTTTATGCTGATGCGCTGCGTGATTCGGCTGGCAGCGGCTCAAACGCATCGTCGACGATTCACCAACGTGCGGCCGCGACTTATGACTCCATGTGGCGGGTTGCGTTTGGCCGTGATCTTGAGCATGCCTCGTATAGGCTTCCTCACTTTTACCACGGGCGATTCTTTGGCCGGATTTTCACCGATGCGATGATAATGCTTGCGCGCCATCATCGAGGAGTTCGCACGATTCTGGGTCGGGCTCTGGACGGAGAGCAGAGTTACGTCACGCCCAAGCGGACTTTCCTGCCCCGGCCTTGGAAAGTTTTTTATTTAGCAGCCCGGCCTTTGGTAAGCTGGACGTTGGAAAAGGCCATGGCAAGTCTAGAGTTGACGGGTCGGC
>CAZOOE010000326.1:0-7847 GCA_964581275.1 uncultured Clostridia bacterium | reverse complement strand
CTGTTTCTTCCAATGCTCGGCGGCGGCGAAACCACGCAAAGAACCTTATTCGTTAGTCCGAATGGCTCAATTGACTCTATAACGTGAATCTCGTACTTCCACTTTGAATGGCGGCCAAAAGATGACACCCAGGTCATCAGGAGTGCCTTTGTTTGAGGGAATTAATGTGAATTGAAAGGTAAGCCGAACCTTTCTTTCTTTTTCTTTCCCCTCTAGGGCGTTGAACCGCCACTTGCTTGCAGCTTTCTCGGCAGCCATACTCAGCAACTTATTTCCCTGTGAAGCACTTGCTGATGTCACAGCGCCTTGCACATCAATTATTGTTTCCACGATGACCTCTCCGCTGACGTCCGCAGCCCGAGCAAGTGGTGGATAGACGGGAGGGACTGCCCGCACCACTGAGAAGCCATCCTCAACTTCGAGACCGTTAGCACTAATTAGAAGCGATGCGGACAGCGTTAAAGCGGCGATGGACGCCCGAGCAAGTACGATCGCGTATCTCTTCATTCAGTTTACCTCATCTATAGCAGCCTAACGATAGCGATCACCGTGGCCGCGCCTACGGGTCCGAATGATGAGGAAACTACTGCGCGGCCTACGTTGCATCGCGTGGTTGGTTGCGCCGTTGTTCAGAGTTGGATTGGGCATTTCAGACACTTACCCATCCCCCGCTTAACCTCGGTGTCGAGTTCACCCTCACAGACCGGACAACTCATTACCTCCCCATCGTCCGTGTCACGGAAGTACCACAAGCGCGTAGGCATTCTCGCACTGAGCGACCCAACCACCTCAAGACCGTCGCGATTGACTTGCCCGTTCGGGTCGAGCAGGCACGCCTTCGCGTACTCTTCGTATTCGCCGGAATCCAGCCACAACCGGTACAAGGCGCCGGCTGCGGAGTACCATCTGGCGATAGCTTCGGTTTCTTCCGTCGTCAGTTGCAGCCGTTCGGGATCAACTTCCTTACGGCAGGAATCGCAATGGACCGGGTTATCCGTCAGCAGATCGACGAGAAGCAATCCTTCGACAGAAGCGAACTCGCACGCTTCTATGTCCGTCCAAGGTCGAAGTTTGTTGTACGCATCCATATAGCGACCGAACAATTCGTTCACCGGGCGCGCGTGTGAAACCGTCAAAGACGGACGCCACCTGGGGCGCGCTCCGGTGCAATGACTGTTCGGCATTTACTCGGAGGCCTGCGCCTCGCTCCCCGAACGAATGGTTAGGCGGCACCGCCATGCATACGCAGTCATTTCGCCAATGACGTGGCGTCCTGTGCTAGCAGGCCTACCGCTTCGGCAATCCCTGCGGCGTTGGGGTAGTCCCGATAGCGTTTGATTTTATCGCCCTCGAAAAGAAGGATAGCCAAGGACGATTGGATTTTTATTGGTTTGTTATTCGAACGCAGCCTGCCTTCAATGGACAATTCGATCACCGCGACATTTGGATCCAGCGTCTCATAGGCCTCGACATTAACTCTGTCCAACTCGTAGAGGCGATGCACAGGACTGTTTCCGATCTCGTCAAATCTCTCACGAATCTTTGAGATACCTTCGTACCTCGCAACACTACCGGATAGGGCAAATGGCAATTCGTATACGCCATCAGCGGCAAACAGGGCAACAAAGTCGCCATATTTCTGCGCCTGCAACGACGAACGTATTTTCTCAATGATTGTGAAGGTTCTCTCGTTATTTATCATCTTCGCACTCCGATCGCTTTGATGCGCTGGTGAGCGACGTGTGCCGCCGAACGCCAGCGTCACCGGGCCGCGCGATGATTAAAGTGCAATTGAGGAACAGGACCGCATCACAAGAAACGAACTCGCGCGGCTCCGGTGCACGCACAGTTAGGCGGCTGCGATCTCCACGACTTCACTTGAGGAGGAAGGCGGAGGAATTGGCTGACCAGTTTGCCTGAGACCTTCGATGTGAAACTCGATCGCCTCGCGAATGAGGACCAGAGCTTCTTCCCGTGACTCTCCCGCCGCGATGCAGCCCGGCAAATCGGGGACGTACGCGCCAAAGGACTCTGGCCCTTCTTCAAGAACTACAAGATATTGCATGGCATCACTCCGGCTTCTTCAGCCCAGCCTGTTTCAAAGCGCTGTTCAACGTACCCGGTGGAATATCAACGTTTGGCTTTCCCGACACCGTTACCGTCCCAGGTTTTGTGCGATGGTGAAATTGCCGATGACTACCCTTTGTGCGAACCTGAAACCAACCGTCAGATTCAAGCAGCGCGATCAGCTCCTTTACCTTCATCGCGCATACAGTGTACTACGCTCCAATCTTGCTGCATAAGGGCCTGTCGGATGCAGCCGCGTGTTATACGCTTCCAAGCATGCGCACGTTGTTTTCGTCATGCCAGTCTCTCTTGCGATACCTGCATTGCTTCGCGTACTCAGTTCGAAGTGGTTTTCCACAATAAGGACATGGCGCGGTACCGCTCGGCGGACAAGGATTGCCTTTGTGCACTACCCATGCTTTGCACCGCGCGAGGTCCCAACCCGGTCGCAGCTCGGAGTTCCGCGATAGCCATAACAGGGTGATCGCCCAACCGAGCGAGCTGTCGTATTCGTGATTCCACTGCCGGGGATAGGTTTGGGAGGTCGTGAATCTCCGCGTCGCACTTTGGGCATTTCGAGACCGACATACGCTCTATCCGCCTAACGCCACGCGTAACCGGGCGCGCGCCGAACACTCAAGGAACGTTAAGAAATCCGCTTCGCGCGCTCCGGTTCACGCGTTTGTTAGACCGCCTTTCGCCACCTCTTGCTACTGATCATCATATATGTGCTGTCTTTGCCAAACTCAATTTCATAATCCGCATTTCGTTTTCCCAGCTTCGGCATTCTCAGCCTTGCAATCACAGGCTCCAATATCCAGTACCCGCCGCTTAGCTCACCTCTGATCTTTTTCTTATATGGCCTCACCCAATGCGGCTCGTGGTCGGCGGGCCACCATTCTCCGACTGCATCTTTGCCGTCCGCCCACCATACTATATCTCCTCTCAGCGCTACGTTGTCTTTGCCAATGCTTATCTCGTCAACGTCGAATAGCTCAAGGAACCATTGCTTCCTTTGCAACTTCGGGTTCAACTTCAATCGTAGATAAATGACGTCGTAAACACACCATCTGAGCTTTAATAGCAAGCGAAAGTTGCTCTTCTCATCGAACGATGCTTCATCTGATGGCTTTTCGGGATCGAAGCTAGTCAGAAATGAATTGAGGTATCCTCGTAGCTGCTTCTCTCTGAAACGTAATGTCCTTTTTGCAGATTTGTTGCTCCTTTTTGGCATTCAATTCAACGACGTACGATCTGAGCGGTCTAACGACAGGCGTCAGCGGGCGCGACGTTACCTTCGAATCACGGCGGACACTTGCTCGCGCGCTCCGCTGCACGCCGAGTTCGGCGGTGACGTCAGGGACATCGAGCCGCACTCGCTTGCGCGGCTCCGGTTCACGCCATTGTTCGGCGCCGGTGCTCAGATAGAGATTCCCCATCCATCGAATTCAGCCTCGTGCTCCGCGGCGAGTCTGACCAAGCGCTCGACGAAGAAGGGGTCAGTAGCCGCGAGCGGGCTTGCTTCTACTTGACTTTCTACATTCCAAAGATCCGAATCGTTAGATCTCGAAGGTTTAGCGGCCGGATATCCGATTAAGTCTAACGCCAGTGCAAGATCGTTAGCAGCTTTCTCGTCCGATGCCCAAAAATGAAGTTCGACAATCCGCGTCTCTACTAGGTCGACGCCCTTCTCCGGGAGCAGGTTCTTGAGTTCGCGGTTTCGCGCGACGTGACCCTGGATTAATTCTTCAATTGTGGATTCGTCCATGCCGCTCACTTTGACTTTCAGCCGCCGAACGCTCCCGTTCAGCGGGGCCGCGAACGAGCTGCGAGAACCATGAGAAGTGCGCTTCGCGGCCTCCGCAGCAACGGATTGTTGGGCAGCGTCGGCGTCACGAATCAACAGAAGATCAGCGGTGCAAGAGAGTTTGCGCCGCTAAGTGACCCATTTGGTCCATCACCCATTTGAACGCCTCCATTCCCTTTCGAACTTCCGCATCTGTAACGACAAGATCGGCCGCCTTTTTGGGATGCATTAGTCGATCGCGAACTTTGACCGCCTCGCGCAACGCTTGCCATCCCTTGCCTCCGACAGTCCATGAGTCTCCGCCTCGTTCTGGAGTTACCGTCTAACGCCAAGGATCAGTTGCCGGGCCCGCTGTGTTGACAACCAACTTCGGAAAACAGTGATGCCGGCCCGGTCAAGTGCATCCGATGGTTCGTCGATGTCTCTTTCCGTAGGGACTCCCGCCCACCGTTGTTGAACGGTCTCCTGACCGTTCAACAATCCTCGACCGCAGGTCTCCTCCTTGCGCCCGAAAGCCTGGAGCGTTGGAGACCTTCGGTCGAACCAAATGGCACTGGTCGGGAGACCACGACACAACACCGGCGTTCAAGACCCCGCAAACGCTACTTGCCCTGCTTCTCCCGCTTCCCCTCGATGTCGAACTCCTGTTTCTGGCCCCCAATCTCCGCCGCTCCCTTCCCCTTGAGCTTGTCCCCGTCGATGGTCAGGGTGTAGTCGATGGGGATCGTGTTATCCATGAACTTCCGCACGGCGGAGAATGTCAGCTTCCCGTCCTTGAATTTCACGTCCTTGAGTTTCTCATCCTTCTGGTCCGGCCAGTTCATCGTCCCGGAAAGATTGTCCCCGTCCTTCTTGATCGTCAGTTCGGACGTACGCTGCTGGTCGCCGATTCTGTACTCGCACTTCCAAGTCTCGGCCGGGTCTGCCTTCTCGCCCTGCGCGACCGCAAGGCCGCAGAACCCGAGTACCAACGCCGCTAAGAGGATCGTTTTCATGTCTGCCTCCAAGAAATTGCGGCGAGGAGCCGTCCGACGCGGACCGTCTCCAGCCGCTGACTGCGATTCTAAGGATACCGCCACCACCGGTGAGGCCAAAGTAATCTCGACTCGCTCGGCCACCAAGGAACCTCCCGGCAATAGGCGCCACGAACTCAATCACCGTGGCTCCACGCGATCAGTCCAACTGTCGCCTGTGTACATCCGCATCGGACGCCCACTCTCCTCGACGAATCGCACCACCTCACCCACAACGCCACCGCCCGTGGGTGCGACAAAGCGGAAGCGTCCGCCGCCGAGTGGCTCCAGCGTGATGGGGGTATTCACGTCCGGGCCATTCGGAGTGACCAGCACCAACCGCTTGTTGAGGAGCACGACCTGCGAGTCCCCTCCGCGTCCGCGGTACAGCCCTGCGAAGCGCGCCCATGCCGGGTCCCACGCCATGACGTCCGGCTTCGGCGCCGCCGCCTTTGCGACCGCCTGACCGACGGTGGCCATCAACTGGCGCGCGATGTCGCTCGGGTTGGAGTCGCCCGTGTTCGTGAGGACGATGACCCCCACCTTGTCGTCGAGTTGGATTGACGTCATTGTCGTGTTGCCGGGATAGCCGCCGCCATGCCCGACGTAGGTTCGGTTGTTTATCCGGGACACATCGAATCCGAGCCCCGAACCCGAGTTCCAGTTCTCCTCCACCGAGCGCACCCGGTGCATCTCACGCCACGATCCAGTGCTCACGATCTGCGCTCCGCCGCGTGGGCCCCGGCGGAAGTTCGCTGAGACAAACTTAGCCATGTCCTCCACGTTCGAGGTGATCCCCGTGGCCGCCGCCATACCTCGCGCGTCCACGAAGGGGAGTATCTCTCGCGTCCCGTCCGGCATGCGGCGTCCGTATGGAACGGCTAGTCCCGAAACATTCTGATCCACGCTAGAGGAATTCATGCCCAGCGGTTTGAAAATGTGGCGCTCAACATAGTCGGCCCACCGCTCACCGCTCACCTGCTCAATCAGCATACCGGCAACGGCATAGGCGAGATTTGAGTACTTCCAGCGCACCGACGGAGCAAACGCCGCCTGCCGGTCGGCGTAGAGACGCCGAATCTCATCGGAAGTCGGGAACACGAATGATGTCCAGTGGTCGCCGGCCTCGCGCTGCATCCCCGAGCTGTGCGAGAGGAGTTGCTCAACAGTGATTGGCCCGTCGTCGTCGCCAGCGGATTTGGCCTTGAACCAGGGGAGATGTTTCACCACTGGATCGTCAAGACCCAGCTTTCCCTCTTCCCGGAGCTGCATAATCGCAATGGCCGTGAACAGTTTGCTGTGGGAGGCCATGCGAAACTTGGTGGTCGCGGTCATCGGCAACTTCGCCTTGATATCCGCGAAGCCGAAGCCCTTGGCCCAGACCAGTTCCTGGTCGCTCACCACGCCGATAGCAATCCCAGGGAGCCCCCGATACGCGATCTGCCCTTCGATCCACGCGGAAAAGAGGCGCTCGGCCCCAAGGACGTCAGGATCGTTGGCAACGTTGCCCTTCCGCGCGGCAGGCTGCGCCTGGAGCGCTGCCGACGCGAATATGGGGGCAACGAGCGCGAACGCGGCAATGCCGGAGATAACGGTGATCACATGCGCGCGAGCGGTACGCGGCAATTGAACTAGACGAATCATAAGTCCTCCTGGTCAAGAAAGCATGGCAGCAAGCCATCTCATGCTACTTGTGAGGGTTGATAATAGCCTGATCGGTCGGTTGCCCTTCCAAGGTTGCAGACGGCGCACGTGGTTCGCAAATGAGCGAGCTGGGTTCGTCCACTTTTGGAGGAGTCGAACCGCGTTTGGATTACGAGCAACCGCACGAGCCAGCGGGTTCCGCCGTCTCCAATCCATCGATGGGATAGCCGTCATACCGCCAACAATCGAGGCCGCCGATCGCCCAGGTTCAGCGAGCGCGCGCAACGGCATTGGATGCAACCAAGTACATCCGTTGCGCGCGCTCCGCTGCAACCGCTAGTTCGGCGGCGTCACAGCATGAGCTGACCATCGACTGTAATCAACGAGAAGTACCAATCGCCTCGCTCAAACGAGGCATACAGCCGCACCTTCGACGTTATCAGCTTCGCCGGCTTTGCGTGTTCCTTCAGTCGCTCAACACGTTCAAGGACAATCTCGGTCTCGTCGGGGCGGTATCTGGCTCGTTTGAGTTGGAGGACGCGATAGCCGATTGTCGTGAGCTCTTCGAGATACGTGAGGTCGAGTTCCATTGATAGCGAGCAGTCTTCCTCACATTCCTTGCTCCCGAGACAGATTGAACACAGTGTTTCAGTCGTATAGAGGACCTTCAGATGGTCGGTGTCGGTGTGTGTTGAATAACGAAGATAGAGTTCGAGCCGTGAGATGAATCGTTTCCGAGTTTCCGACGGCACAACATCGTAGCGATGGTCGCCTCTTACCTGTGCATGAACCGGATTGAGGATTAAAACGCTTAGCAGAAACAAGGTACGACACCGCATCACTTTGCTCCTATTTACACGGCAAGCCGCCGAACGTCAAAGTTGACCGGGCGGCGCGATTTCATTCAACCTTCGCCGCACTAGGTTTGATGCGAAAAACACATTCCCGCCGCTCGGTCCAACGAGTTGTTCGGTTGCCGTCATTTAATAACGAATTCGCCCGCGCGGCAGAAATCAATGTATTTTTGCACAGATTTCCGACCCTCGTCACCACCAAACCAGTCAAGCGGTGTAAGCCGTTCGATGTCTTCGAGAGCAATGCTATCGATAATCGGATTAGTGGGTAAATTGTGGAAGGCTGGCGGTAATTCGACGGAAATGGTAACACTGCGCCGCTTGTCATCGGCCGGTAAATCAGGTAACGCTCGCGATAACGCATCTGCTAAATTACCCGCATCGTCAGCGGTGACGCGTTGCCTATCGTTCGTTTGGTAACCGCCGTTCCAATCAACATTCGGTTCATCGAGTACCGTTCCA
>CAZOOE010000325.1:0-7850 GCA_964581275.1 uncultured Clostridia bacterium | reverse complement strand
CCGCAGGGCTTACGACGCTCGCCTATACGCATACGATCGATGAAGCCCGCGAGGGTGACGTGGTATTGATTGCTGGCAAAGGACACGAAGCCTATCAGATCATTGGCGAACAGCGAATACATTTCGACGATCATGAAGTCGCGCGCGAAGCGATGATGAGACGAACTGATTACTAACTCAGGGAGCGCAGGCATTCCTGCCTGCCTCAGTTTGCGCTAGAAGGAGCAGGCACGGATGCCTGCGCTGCCAAGGGCAAGTGACCGATATGAAATTGGGTGAGATAGCAGCCGTCCTCGGATCGAACATACGCACCGCGCGCGGTGCCAACGAACTCTCCGAACGCGAGCCGATTGGCTACTCGATCGATTCACGCACTATGCGGCCTGGTGAGCTGTTCTTTGCGATCCGCGGCGAGAACCATGACGGGCAGCGCTTTGTTGGGGACGCGGTCGCCGGGCGCGCGATGGCGGCGGTTGTGTCGCGCGACTTTCTGGACACGGAGCAGGGCAGGCAGGTCGATCCACACAAGGCGGCGCTGATCCTTGTCGACGATACGTTGGCGGCTCTTCAATTTCTAGCGTACAGCGTGCTCAAGAGTTGGCAAGGTGATGTAGTCGCGATAACTGGAAGCCTCGGCAAGACTACTACCAAGGAAATGATTGCGGCGATGCTCGCGCGCATCGGTCGTGTTGTCAAAACCACCGGCAATTTGAACAACTACTATGGTCTCCCGCTGTCAGTGCTGAAGATGGAGTCCGACGGCAAACACGCTTCGGATTTTGACTATGCCGTGCTCGAGATGGGCATGAATCATAAAGGCGAGATCGAGCGGCTCACGGAGATCGCGACGCCTGATGTCGGCGTGGTCACGATCGTTGCACCCGCACACTTGGAGTTCTTTGCTTCGATCGATGAGATCGCAGAGGCTAAGGCTGAGATGGTTCGCGGGGTAACCGCGGGCGGCACAGCAGTGTTGAATGCGGATGATGAGCGCGTCGCCCGAATGGGCGCGATGCGCCATGACATCACCAACCTGACCTTCGGGATAGATCACAACGCAGATGTGATGGCCAGCGAAATAAGGGCAGAGGGTGTTGGCGGAAGCAGCTTTGTGTTGTCGACCCGACACGGTCGGGTCGAAGCGAGTGTTCCGCTTCCCGGACGGCATAACATCTATAACGCGCTGGCGGCGGCGACGGTTGCCGATCTATATGAGACGCCGCTGGAGGAGATAGCCGCAGCGCTAGCCGCAACGAACGCCCCCAGGATGCGCGGCGAGGTAGTTCTGTTCCGCGACGGATTCGCGCTCATCGATGACTCGTACAATTCAAATCCGCGGGCGCTTCTTGAAATGGTTTCGACTCTGTCCGCGAACCAGCAGAGCAAACGCAAGATCGTGGTCGCCGGGGAAATGCTTGAGCTTGGCGCAGCCGGTCCGGAGCTGCATCGCGAAGCCGGCCGGCAGATAGCGCTGCGGGGCATCGATAGGCTGATCGGTGTTCGCGGCCTTGCTGAACAGATCGTCGCCGGTGCTCGCGAAGCCGGAATGAGCGATGAGACCGCGGTCTTTGCTGCGAACCCTGAAAAGGCAGCTGAGATACTGATCGGCGAAGTGCGTGCCGGTGATCTCATTCTTGTGAAAGGCTCGCGTGGAGTAAAGACGGAGATCGTAGTAGAGCAGATGAAGCAGCGATTCGATAGGCCGGCGGACTCTGGCGAAACAAAGACCGGTGACGCCGCGACGGGAAGATGCTGAGGCAGTTGGGCCTGTGGTTTTCGGGCCGCCGCACCCGGGATGCCCTAGAGGCGGAATGTTCTATTACCTGAGATTACTTCAGAATGTCCACGACAGTGTGTCTTTTCTGCGAGTGTTCAAAGAGGTAACGTTTCGGGCGGCCTGGGCTGCTATTACCGCGCTGGTTATCTGCCTTATATTTGGGCCGCGAATGATCAGGCTGCTGAGACAGTTTCAAATCGGACAGCAGATTCGCGAAGAAGGCCCTCGGACTCATGAGGCAAAGCGCGGAACGCCGACGATGGGCGGAGTGCTGATTCTGCTGGCGGTCGCGGTTTCGACTCTGCTTTGGTCGGATCTGTCGGTTGCCTATGTATGGATAGCGGTGGTGGCGACGCTCCTGTACGGGGCTATCGGTTTCGCCGATGACTACTTGAAGGTCAAGCGGCGTCACAACCTTGGATTGACCGGAAGGCAGAAGCTGGCGTTTCAGTTCCTGGTGGCCCTGGGCTTCGGACTGGCGCTGAAGTATTTGACAACATACAGCACGCGGTTGAGCGTACCGTTCTTCAAGACGTTTAATCCTGAAGTGTGGTGGCCAATCTACTTGCTAGCATTCACGCCGCTGGTGGTGGCCGGTTTTTCGAATGCGGTGAATCTTACTGATGGCCTCGACGGGTTGGCGATATCGGTGACGATGGTTACTTCGGCGGCGCTCACCGGTTTTACTTACGTGAGCGGTCACTTGAAATTTGCCGAGTACCTTGGGCTCGAGCACAACCCGGGCATACACGAGCTCACGATTTTCTGCGCGGCGTTGACTGGAGCCAGTTTGGGGTTTCTGTGGTTCAACGCGCCGCCGGCCGAAGTTTTCATGGGAGACGTAGGGGCGCTCGGAATCGGGGGAGCGATAGGCGCGGTCGCGGTGATGATCAAACAGGAGTTCTTGCTGGTGATGATTGGCGGCGTGTTCGTGATCGAAGCGCTGTCGGTGATTCTGCAAGTTGCTTCGTTCAAGATTTTTCATCGACGGATATTCAAGATGACGCCGATCCATCATCATTTTGAGCTGCTCTATCCGCCAGAGGTGTCTCGCCGGATGGAGCCGAAGCTGGTGTTTCGCTTTTTGATAATTGCGATACTGTTCGCGCTGCTCAGCCTCTCGACGCTGAAGTTGAGGTAGCGGGCGTGTGTGGGATTTGCGGTTTGAGATTTGCGGTTTGAGCCTGGAATGAATCTAGAAGGCAAAAAGGTGTTGGTTGTCGGGGTCGCGCGGAGCGGATTGTCCGCTGCCCGCCTGCTGGCCTCGCGAGGCGCGATGGTTATCGCCAACGACATCAGGCCTGAGTCGGAGCTCGGCGGTGCCCCAGGTGAACTGCGCAAGCTCGGGGTGATGTTGTCGTTCGGCGGCCATCCGCACAGCTTGTTCGCCAACGCCGACTTGATTGTGTTGAGCCCCGGTGTGCCGGCTGATCTTGCGCCGCTAGGGTCGGCGAGGCTGGCCGGGGTAGAGATCATCAGCGAGCCGGAGCTTGCCGGTCGGTTCCTGCGCGGACGGATGATTGGGGTCACCGGTTCGAACGGAAAGACGACAGTCACCACGCTGGTCGGCGAGCTGATGCGAGCGGCGGGAGCAGACGTGATTGTCGGCGGCAATATCGGAACGCCGCTTACGAGCTTGATCGAAAAATCCGCGGAGAACACCTGGACTGTTGCCGAGCTTTCGAGCTTTCAGTTGGAGATGATCGACAGCCTCCGTGTGCACGTTGCGGTCGTCACCAACATTACGCCGGATCATTTGGACCGGCACGGCTCGTTTGAGAACTACGTGCGTGCCAAGCACAGAATCTTTTTGAATCAATCACAAGACGATGGAGCGGTGCTCAACGGGCAGGACCAGGGAGTCACCGACATGGTCGCGAAGCTCGGCGTCCGATCGAGAAAGGTTTATTTCAGTTCGCGCGGAGCCGAAGCGTTAGCGGGCGCCCAGGCGGAGGCTTACGTTCGAGCCGGCCGGCTTTGCACGACCATGATGACCGATCGTGAAGGAGAGGTTGACGTGATGGGACTCGAGGAAATCCCTCTGCCCGGAATGCATAATATTGAGAACGTAATGACCGCGCTCGCCGCTACGTTCTGCGCGATGGGTACGAGCATTAAGGATCTGCCGGCTCTCGCTGAAGCCATAAGGCAGTTCAAGGGGGTCGAGCACCGAATCGAATACGTGGCCGAAATTGACGGCATCAAGTTCTACAACGATTCAAAGGCGACGAACGTTGATTCAACGGTGAAAGCGCTCGAAGCTTTTGAGCGCAACATTATTGTGATCCTCGGCGGAAAGGATAAAGGCAGCGACTACACCGTGCTTGCTCCGCTGATTCGGGATCGTGTTAAGCGAATGGTCCTGATCGGTGCCGCCAGCGATAAGATCGCCGAGCAACTCGAAGGCGTGGGGTCGATGACTCGCGCGCGATCGATGCAGGACGCGGTCCTCAAGGCGATTGAAGTGGCAACCGCGGGCGATACGGTGTTGCTTGCGCCGGCGTGCGCGAGCTTTGATATGTTCGACAACTACGAACATAGGGGCCGGGTATTCAAGGAAGTGGTTAACAAGCTGGCGAGCAGAATTCATAGTGGATGGACAGGCAGGCTGACGACGTAGCGTACTTGGACTTCGGCATGCGCAGCGTCAGACGGATTTAGAATTGAGAATTGAGAAAGGGTGTCCGAGTAGATACATACCATGGTTGCTAACGGCAGAGTTCCGGTGCCGAGATGGAAGCGTGAGGCCGACCTCGTCCTGGGGCGAGGGGTAAACACTCAGCCACGCCCGGGGCGAGAGCTCCCAGTCGACAAGGTACTGCTTGCCATCGTTCTGGGCATCACCCTGTTCGGCGCGGTGATGGTGTACAGCGCGTCAGCGATTCTTGCCGAGAAGAACTACGGGAGCCAGTTCTACTTTCTATCCCGACAGGGGATTTGGGCGCTGGTGGGTTTGGTGTCGATGGCGGTCGCGCTCTGCATAGACTATCGACACTACAAACGCCCGGTAGTGATCTACTCGGTGCTGATTGTGACTTTGGTTATGCTGTTCGCGGTGTTGTTTCTACCGAGAGTTAATGAAACGCACAGGTGGATCAGGTACGGTCGCTATTTCTCTTTACAGCCTTCCGAGCCGGCGAAGCTGGCGCTGATAGTGTTTTTGGCGTTCTTTCTCGAGAGACGGGTAAGAGAGATCGAGAGCTTCAGGCATACCTTTGTGCGGGCCGCTGTGGTTGCGGGTGTTTTGATCGGGCTGGTCGCTCTCGAACCGGACCTCGGGACAGCGCTGGCGCTCGGGTTGGTTTTTTTAACGATGATGTTTCAAGCCGGCACGCCAGTTCGCTTTTTTGCGACCCTTGCGGTCCCGGTTGTGCCCGCAATCACATTCATGCTGTTGAAGCCGTGGCGATTCGCGAGGCTATTGGCGTTTCTGGATCCGTGGAAGTACCAAACAACCTGGGGCTTCCAACCGGTCCAGTCGATGATTGCGATCGGGAGCGGAGGGCCGGCCGGCGTAGGGTTCGCGCAGGGAAGGCAGAAGCTTTTCTATCTGCCCGCCCCGCATACTGACTTTATTTTCGCGGTCATTGGAGAGGAGCTTGGGCTGATAGGAGCATCAACGCTGGTCTTGTTGTTTGCATTGCTCGCGTGGAGAGGATTCCGCGCGGCTCGATTTGCTCCCGACCTGTTCGGGCAGTTGCTGGCCGTAGGACTGACCACGATGATCATTGCGCAGGCGTTTTTTAACATCAGTGTGACGCTATCGCTTGTGCCCACCAAGGGCATTCCATTGCCGTTTGTTAGCGCGGGAGGGTCGTCGCTGGCGATCAGCCTCTTCGCTGCGGGCGTCCTGTTGAACGTGTCCAAGCACGGCAAAACCTGATGATTGCCAATGGGCGATTGTCGATTTGCGGATTGGAAACAGTCTGTGAACCGCAATCGACAATCGGCAATCGGCATTGATATGCGGGTCATCATCGCGGCCGGTGGAACAGGCGGACACATTTTTCCTGGCGTAGCAATCGCGCGTGAATTCAAACGGCGCGATCCGTCGGCGGAAATTCTTTTCATCGGCACCGCGCGAGGACTCGAAACGAAGATCGTTCCGCGCGAAGGCTTCGCGCTCGAGCTGATCAAAGTGGGCGCGCTGAAGGGGGTATCGGTCTTTGAAAGAATCAAATCGCTGGGCGGACTGCCGATGAGTTTCGCGGCGGCGCTTCGAGTTCTGAGGCAATTCAAACCCGATGTCGTAATCGGCGTCGGCGGCTACTCGTCGGGCCCAACGCTTCTGATGGCCGCGCTTTCTCGAATACCGACGATGATCGTTGAACCGAACGCGATGCCCGGCTTCACAAACCGAGTTCTCGCGCGCTTCGTTGACGCCGCGGCCTTGAGCTTCGCCGATGCGAAGAAATACTTTGGGCATCGTGCGATCGTGACCGGCAACCCGGTTCGGATAGACTTTGCTCGGCTCGCGCGTAAGTCGCGAGGCGAGAGGCTAAACGTGCTTATCTTTGGGGGAAGCCAGGGGGCGCACGCGATCAACACGGCGATGGTCGCGGCCCTTCCGCTGCTAGTGGCAAGGCGTGACGGGCTAAGCATAACGCACCAAACTGGCGAGCCGGATTTAGAAATGGTAAAACGCGGATACGCCGATGCGGGATTCGACAGCGCGCAGGTGAGGCCGTTCATTGACGATATGTCTGATCAATTCGAGCGCGCGGACGTGCTCATTTGCAGGTCGGGCGCCACGACAGCAGCGGAGGTTGCGGCAGCGGGGAAGGCGGCGATCTTTATCCCGTTCCCGTTCGCGACTGACGATCACCAGCGTAGGAACGCCGAGGCCTTCGAGCGAGTGGGGGCGGGACGGATGATTCTTCAAAAGGATCTGACC
The DNA here is from genome assembly GCA_964581275.1 of uncultured Clostridia bacterium. Lineage (GTDB taxonomy): Bacteria > Acidobacteriota > Blastocatellia > UBA7656 > UBA7656 > Onstottus_A. The sequence continues at coordinate 1,179 of CAZOOE010000325.1, read as the reverse complement.
CCGCTCCGGTTGGCCGAGGAATTGAGTCGGCTGCTCGAGCATCCTGAGGAGATCGACCGAATGGAAGAAGCAAGCCATGGATTAGGCCGCGCGGACTCGACGGAACGAGCGGTAGATCTGGCGGTGTCATTGGTTGCGATATGAACTATATGACCTTTAGGACTCATATCAAATAACATGCTTTTTAGAGGACTCAGACACATTCATTTCGTTGGGATCGGGGGCATCGGCATGAGTGGTATCGCCGAAGTGCTCCTGTCGCTTGGCGAAAACTTTCGGGTCACCGGCAGTGATCTCAAGCGCTCGCAAATCACCGAGCATTTGGAATCGATGGGCGCCGTCGTCTCTGAAGGTCACAAGGCTGAGAACATCCTTGGAGCCGATGTCATAGTGACCTCGTCAGCAATACGCGATGAGAATCCCGAAGTGGTTGCCGCACGGCAGAAGCAGATTCCGGTGATACCGCGCGCTGAGATGCTGGCTGAGTTGATGCGCCTCTATCGGCATGGTATCGCGGTCGCCGGGACTCACGGCAAGACAACCACGACGTCGATGATCGCGCATTTGATGACCGGAACCGGGTTCGATCCTTCGGTGGTGGTGGGTGGCCGCGTCGCTTCTCTCGGGTCCAACGCCCGTCACGGACGCGGTGAATACATCATTGTCGAAGCTGATGAATCGGACGGCTCCCTGCTGCTTTTGACGCCGACGATTGCAGTGCTGACAAACATAGATTCGGATCATCTGGATCATTTCACCGAAGGCATTGAACAGATCAAGCAGTGCTTTGTAGCGTTCGCCAATAGCGTTCCGTTCTATGGAACGATCGTGCTGTGTCTGGATGATCAAAATGTGCAGGCGATCATCCCTCAGCTAACACGCCGGACGATCAGCTACGGTTCGGCTGCTCAGGCGGACGTATCATCGACCCGGATAAACCTGAACACCGATTTTGGTTCTGAGTTTATAGTTCGCGCTTTTGGAGAAGAGCTCGGCGAGATCAGACTTCCGGTGCCGGGACTCCACAACGTTCACAACGCTCTGGCGACCGTAGCAGTCGGACTCGACCTGGGCATCAAGTTTGAAAGAATCGCCGAAGTACTTGCGGGGTTTCGAGGAGCCGAGCGCAGATTCCAGATCAAGGGCGAAAAGAACGGCATTTTAGTGGTGGATGACTAC
>CAZOOE010000324.1:0-7871 GCA_964581275.1 uncultured Clostridia bacterium | reverse complement strand
CGGTTCCGCAATATTGAGGCGAAGCAAGACCGCTTCATTCGAGGCTACGGATTTCAGGGAGGCGCGGGCCAGCCTCTCTGGGATCACGCCAAAGGAATTGCGGGCTTCGGCTCTGAGCTCAAGAAGGCGGTGAGAGAGAATCACCCGTGGGGCGTAGGGCTCGGAGGGTTCGGGGAATGTCTTGCGCGATTCGACAATCATGTGCGCCTTGATAAAGATGTTGTCGATGCCTGGGGAATCCCGGTGCTACATATAGAGATGGCCTTCAGCGACAACGAGCGAGAGATGGTCAAAGACATGGGTGAAACTGCCGCGGAGATGCTTCACGCCGCAGGCGCTGCGAACGTTCAGGCGAGCTACGGTCCCACATCGACTCCCGGTATTCTTATCCACGAAGTCGGAACGGCGCGAATGGGTACTGATCCTAAGAAGTCCGTGCTGAACAAATTCAATCAAGCACACGATGTGAAGAACCTGTTCGTTACCGATGGAGCCTGTTACGTTTCCAGCGGAAATCAGAATCCGACTCTTACGATGATGGCGATCACTGCTCGGGCGTGTGACTATATCGTCGAAGAGCATCGTGCGGGTCGCCTGTAGACATAGGGCGGAGATCAATATCGGGGAGCATGTGAAGCGGTTTGATAGGGCGTTGTCTCGCGCACCCTCAGTTGGTTTCCAAACAAATCAAGCTCAGCCGGCCGGCACTGCTCGCCTTCACTGGCGTTCTAAACATCGCACATAGTCACGGCTTCGCCGAGAGATTTCAAAGGATCGCGCGTCGGCACAAACTCGTGCGCAACATACCCTTTGAATCCTGTGTCGACCAGGGCGCGACAGACCGCGGCCCAGTTTAGTTCCTGGGTATCGTCAATTTCGTGACGGCCGGGCACGCCACCCGTATGGCAGTGCCCGATGTAGTCGTGATTGTCTCGAATGGTGCGAATTATGTCGCCTTCCATAATCTGCATGTGATAAATGTCGAAAAGTAGTTTCACGCGAGGGGAGGCAACTGCCTTCATGACCTGCACGCCGAAGGCCGCGTGGTCGCCCTGGTAATCCTTATGATCAACTTTGCTGTTGAGCAGTTCTACGCAGATTGTGACGCCATGATCTTCTGCGACCTTCTTGATGCGATTTAGTCCAGCGACGCAGTTGTCAATCCCTTCGGCATCGCTCATTCCGCGCCGGTTGCCGAAGAATGCTATCAGGTTCGGGACGCGCATCTTTTCGGCCATTGGAATCGCTTTCTCCAAACCCTTTACTATCGCTTCGTGATTAGCCTTATCATTGAGGCCGGCTGGAATCTTAGCCGCTTCTGCGTAGCCCATTGAACAGATCAGCCCATGTGGTCGCACGATCTCCCATTCGTCAGGTTGAAGCAGATCAATGGCCGTGAGCCCCATGTCGGCCACGATACGGGCAAACTCAGGCAGCTTGAAATATCGCTGGTAGCACCAGTACGACACCGACTGTTTGAGGCGTCCTTTCTTTACAAGCTTCTCAGCGCCAGATGCGGCAATAATCGACGGCGGAAAAAATGATCCTGCAGCTCCTGCGCTCAAATTGATAATCGCATTACGCCTGCTAATCTTCGCCATAGGATTCCTCTGGGGTTACTCTTTCACAGTTCGCCTTTCTTTAATTGATCGCTAAGATAGTCCGTCGAGCGCCACGCCATCGCCAGTATCGTGAGTGTCGGATTCTTTTCCGTCGCCGTGGGGAACGCGCTGCCATCAACCACAAACAGGTTCTTAACTTCGTGCATCTGATTAAAGCTGTTAAGAGCGGACCTCTTCGGATCGGCGCCCATTCTGCAAGTGCCGTGTTCGTGAATGGCAGAGCCGTTGCGGCCGGTGCGCCCGCGCTCAAGATCGAAGACTTCGGCCTTGGCTTCGTGCAGAAGCATATCGACCGTGTCATACATCTCATTTGCCATGAGCCGCTCGTTCTCTCCTGTGGAGTAGACTATCTTCGGAAGCGGCACTCCATACTGGTCGTCGGGCGTACCGTTGACCGTCACATAATTATCTCGACTTGGCAGCACTTCACCAAAGGGATGAACTTCGATCCACGCGGGATAACGGCGCTTGATCTCTTTCTTCAAGGCCGACCCAAAGCCCGCGACGCTTGAGGCATAGTTGCTCACTCCTGACTGACAGCCTATGCCCCAAAACTGCATTCCGAAGCCTCTGAGGTAATTGCGTTTCGGCCCGCGATGATTGAAGCGGGGCATATAGATATGCTCGCCTCCAATGCCATCATCGTTCGTCGTCTCTCTACCGAACAATTCCGGGAGGAACGCCTTGGCTTCAATGCGAACCTGCTCGCAAAGATACTTACCAATCACATCGGACCCGTTGCCGATGCCGTTGGGGTATTTGTCCGAATGCGAGTTGAGCAGTATCCGCGTCGAGTCTATGCAGGAAGCGCCGAGCACCACGACCCTTCCGCGCACCTGGTACTCTTGCTTCGACTGACGGTCGAAATACTGCACGCCGCTAGCCCTGCCCCTCTTGTCCACGAGTATCCGCGCGGCGACCGCATTGCTTCGCAGTTCGAGTCTCCCGGTCTTGAGCGCAGGCCTGATCAAATAATCGACTGCGTTGAAGAAGCTGGACGTGTCGCAACCCCGGCCACAGCTGCCGCAGTAATGGCACTTTGGAAAGCCGTTGTGATCGCGCGTAAGCACCGCCCGGCGGCCGGTAACGATGGGAAGTCCCAGACGAGCGGAGGCTTTCTTGAGCAACATCTCTCCGCATCGGGGATTGGGTGGAGGCAGGTGATACTTGCTTCCAGGCAAAACGTCGGAATCATCGTCCCCGCCTGAAACGCCTATGAGCTGATCCACCTTATCGTAGTAGGGCTCGATGTCTTTATAGGTGATCGGCCATGGGATCTCCCAACCGTCTCGCTCGGCCGCTTTGAAATCGAGGTCGGAGTATCGGAGACTCACTCGTCCCCAGACGTTGGTCTTACCGCCTAAACCCCAAACGCGGGTCAGGTCGAACGGCTGATCTTTGGGAGTGAAGTACGGTTGTTCCTTTGTGCTCAGAAAGAACTGCGGGGGGAGCTCGCCTCTGCGAGTCCGATCGCGCCACTCATAAGGCATCACGTGCGTCCAAAAGCTATTGCGGTCGAAGCGCTGACCGGCATCGAGCACCAGCACGCTGACTCCCAGTCGAGTGAGGTTCCACGCAGCCATCCCGCCGGAAGCTCCTGAGCCGATGATTATTACGTCATAGACTTTCGATTGTTTGATTACCTCGAGAGTGGCCATCGTCATCTCCGCGCCTATCATCCGTTGTTTGATGCACTATCTGGCCCGACTCTAAAACTCTAATGCTCACCATCTTAGTAGAATCAATTCTTCAGTGCTAGCGTTGGCCGTCGGGTTGCCCGACCCCTTTCGTCGCGCGGTCGACCTCGAGTTAGAGAAACCTGAGACAAACGGGGGTCGGTACTTGAGCCACTAAGCCTGTCGGTTTGAGTCTTCCCGTTGCCGGATCGATCCGCAGTGTGACGACGGAATCAGATTCTTGATTGGCTACCAGCAGAAACTTGCCCGTTGGATCTATTGTGAAATTACGAGGAGTCTTGCCTTGAGTCGCTGTGTGTTCAAGATACGTGAGCTTGCCAGTGCTCTCATTGATTGCGAAAACTACGATGCTATTGTGCCCTCGGTTTGAGCCGTAGAGAAACTTTCCCGACGGAGACACATGTAAGTCCGCGCAGTCATTGTTGCCCGAGAAATCTCCGGGTAACGCCGACACCGTCTGCATCGAGCTTAATGTCCCATTGACTGAGTTATAGGCAAAAGCGGTCAGGGTTGAATCAAGCTCGTTAATAACGTATGCATACTTACCGCTTGGATGGAAAACAAAGTGACGAGGGCCGGCCCCCGGCTTGAGTTGAGTCCACGGCTGACTGGCCGGTGTAAGCTTTCCAGCCTTCGCGTCAAAGCGATAAATCATTACCTTGTCTAAACCAAGGTCGGCAGCAAAGGCGTAGCGGTTGGAACGATCCAAGATGATGCAATGGGCGTGAGGCGCTTCCTGACGTTCTTTGTTTGCGCCGGATCCGTGGTGCTGAACCATATCTGTCGCCGTACCCAGACTACCGTCACTCAGAACCGGAAAGACCGAAACATTTCCTCCGGCATAATTGGCGGTCAGGACAAATCTCCCGGTAGCATCCACAATGACATTACAAGGTGCGCCGCCCAGCGATGGTTGCTGATTCAACAAATGGAGATCACCGGTCTGCCGCTCTATAGTGAATGCACTTAAGGCGCCCCCTGGCTTTCCGGCAAATTCGGTGAGCTCGTTTACCGCATACAGGAAGCGTCGTCTTCCGTCGACTGCCAGAAAAGAAGGATCGATTACTCTCTTAACGGTGTTGAAATACTTTAGCTCGCCGGTGGACGGGTCCATGCGATAGATGTAAATCCCCTCGCTCTTGCCAGACGTGTAGGTGCCAATGTAAAGCGTGACTGAGCGAGTTGCTCGGGTTGCCTGAGCGATCCCGCGAAAGGCGAAACCACCCAGAACGCCAATACCTCCGGCGCAAAGAAAATCCCGGCGCGATCGGCTATTTACTGACATTACGCTCCGTTAGATTGCTTCAAAACTTGGACTAATGCCGTTTTACACGATCGTAGTAAAGGCAGCAGCAAGCCGTGAAAGACCGAATTGTGGATCGCCTGGTTGCCCGGCTACCGCTCCGGGTATTGCGCCTTCCCTATATCGCGCCAGGTGACGAGCTTAATATGATTCTCCTGAAGTAATCTGCGGAAGCTGTCGCTGGTAAAGAATTCCAAGTCTCGCTGTCGCCAGGCGGCGCCCCAGTCGGGATGATCTATCGTGGCGGCACGCATCTCGTCGTCATCGTACGCAATGTGGATGACCATCTCAGTGACCCCCGGCTGGAGGCCCTTCAAGGCGTCCGCATAGAATTTGGACCAACCTCCTGCCTGCACACCGGATCCCATGGTTACTATCCTGTCAATGGCAATATCGTTCGGATTGAATATTGAAGACAGGTAATTTGTAGAAGCAAACCACTCTTTAGAAACTCTGACCGGCAGCCTGTTATCGCGCGCTACTCGGAGGAGTGTCTCGAACAGCGCCTTGTTTTGATAGAGCGTGCCCATATGAGAATCAAGATGGGTGGGTTTAATACCGAAGGCTCGAGCGCGCTCAATCTGAGCGCGGATCTCGGCTTCGGCTTCCTTCGGATTTGCGTGGGACGCGGCTTCACTTTCGGTCAAATAGAGATAGCCGTTGTGATCCAACAATGAAGACACTTGGTCTTTTGACGACACAGGTCCCCAGCGATAGAAGGTCCATTCACTGGTTAGAGTCAGGTGCAGTCCCAGATCTGCGTCAGGATGGCTTCGTGCATAACCGGCGATCTCCGGCAGCCAGGGACAGGGCACCATAATGCTGCCTGAGTTAACCAGCCCCCTCTCGAAGGCCTTAATCGTAGCAGCGTTAATAGAGTGGGCCATTCCCAGATCGTCAGCATGTACGATCAAGAGCTTTGTATCGGCTGGGTACCCAAGGCGCTCCGGAAGTGTCCTCTGGACGTGTTGAAGGCCCGAGTTCGAGGGATAAGCCTGGCCAAAAGATGCAACAGAAATCCCGAGGGAGATTGCTGCTACAACAGCAAGTAAGACGGTTCGAATCATTTGTCTGTCCTTGAATCAGCTTTCCAAACGCAAAGTTACTTTTCAAAGAGCAAGAATGTCAAACTTAAAGTGGAAATCGGCCTGATCAGTCACCCGACAATTATTTTTGCCCCTCGTGGTGTTGAAGTAATATGATGCCTCACCACGACACAATGACGACAAAACCAACGAAACAAGACCCCGGGGACCACCTCCTGAGGCGCTTCGGGCTACTGCAAGCCACCGCGCTCAATATGTCCAACATGATTGGCATTGGCCCTTTCATCACGATCCCGCTTCTGATGTCGGCGCTCGGTGGTCCACAGGCGATGTTGGGTTGGATTATTGCAGTGTTGATTGCGATACCTGATGGAATGGTCTGGAGTGAACTCGGCGCCTCGATGCCCGGGTCAGGAGGCACTTACGTTTACCTGCGCGAGGCATACGGTCGTGAGACCTACGGACGCCTCATGGCGTTTTTGTTCATATGGCAATTCATTCTAAGCGGTCCACTCGAGATAGCTTCAGGCTATATAGGCTTTGCAAGATACACCGGGTACATTTGGCAGGGCATTACCCCGAGCGAGTCACTACTGGTGGTCATCGTGATCGGTTTCATCAACATAGTCCTGTTATATCGTCGCATCACATCAATCGGCAAGATCACGGTCAGTTTGTGGGCCGGGACTTTGCTCACCACACTTGCGGTCATAGTTACTGGAGCAGCTCATTTCAGCGCCGCGCGCGCATTCGATTTTCCGCCGGGTGCGTTCAAGTTCTCGCTGGGGTTTCTCTTTGGTCTCGGTGCCGCTTCGCGAATCGGCGTTTATGACTATCTGGGCTACTACGATATCTGTTATATCGGCGATGAAGTGCGAAACCCGGGGCGCACAATTCCGCGGTCAATCATCATCAGCGTGTTATGCGTTGCCGCTATCTATCTAGCCATCAACCTTTCAATCACCGGCGTCGTGCCCTGGAGGGACTTTGTTCCGGCAAGCTCTCATCCGGAATCGGATTTTGTAGTCTCAATCTTCATGGAAAGAATCTATGGCGCGAAAGCGGCGACGTTGTTTACTGCGATGGTTCTGTGGACTGCATTTGGCTCTGTTTTTGCTCTTCTGCTGGGTTACTCTCGAATCCCATATGCGGCGGCCCAGGACGGTTACTTCTTCAAAGTCTTCGGGAGACTGCATCCGACAAAGCACTTTCCCTACATTTCATTAATCGTGCTTGGACTGATTTCGATCATTTGTAGTCTGTTTTCGTTGGGAATCGTGATAGATGCGCTGATCACTACTAGAATTCTGATCCAGTTCATTGGGCAAATCCTGGCGGTCGCGCTTCTCAGGCGACGCGCACCGGAAATGCAGCGCCCATACCGAATCTGGCTATATCCGTTGCCAAGCGTGATGGCCCTCGTTGGCTGGGTGTTCATCTTTGCGACCACAGACTGGCCGATTGTTCTGCTTGGGCTGGGAACGTTGGCGCTCGGCGCAATCTCTTTCTTTGTTTGGTCTCGGTATACGCAGCGGTGGCCTTTTGCGGTGCCGGCAGAGACATCCGCTGATTAACAATTTCGAAAGGATCGGATCGTGAAACTGGTTGAACTTCCTTCGTTCGCGAGTTCAAACGACTTTGCAACCAACAATGCCGGCAATACCGGGTTCAAGCGCTGTTCACGTAGAGTGCTCGGGTTTCTTGACAGCGGCCGGTCCCGTTTGACCACTCAAGGGAAGGGCGTTGTTGTGTCGGCGGCATTGATTCTGATACTGGCGCCTAACGGCTATCCAAAGGTTCAAGGACACCGCAAAACAGCTTCGGCCGCGATGCTCTTCCTACAGAAAGGCTGGGCCATTCAGTCGTCGGCCTTGATCAAGGCGAAGGGCGACACGCTCTCGCAGGACACTTTTCGGCCCACAGTAAATTGGTATCCGGCGTCAGTTCCTTCAACCGTTGTTGGGACACTGGTCGAAAACAAGATTTATCCTGACCCTTTTTTTGGCATGAATCTCAGATTGGTACCCGGTTGCAAGTATCCGATTGGCGAAAACTTTTCAAACCTACCTATGCCAGAGGATAGCCCTTTTCGCAATTCCTGGTGGTACCGAACTCAGTTTGGTCTACCGGCGAGCTATCGAGGGCATGAAATATGGCTTCACTTTGAGGGGATCAACTTCCGCGCGAATATCTGGCTGAACGG
>CAZOOE010000323.1:0-7883 GCA_964581275.1 uncultured Clostridia bacterium | reverse complement strand
GGCGATCGATCTACCGGGCCGGCCCACCGCAATATGCTTCGCCTTGTTCGAAGGCCAGACGTAGAAGAGCACGACGGCTAGTCCAACCAGCAACACGCAAGCACTTACGAAGGCCAATCTCGGTCTTCGATTTGCCGCTCTCTCATTCCTGCCGGTCAACCTTACCGCATTCTGCTGGGAGGCTCTCCCGTCTTCCACTTCATCCTCATCGCTGGTTTCTTCTTCGATCAAGACTCGTGATCTGGTGTGCTCTTTCACTATCAGATCAGCAGGCTCGGCCGTAAGCTCCTTCACATTCTCAACAAAGCGGTAGCCCTGTCCGGGTATGGTCACTATGTACTGATGCTCGCTTGCCCGCTTGCCCAGCGCTTTCCTCAGAGCCGACATGTTCACCGTGAGGTTGTTCTCCTCGACGATCGTATCCGGCCAGACCATCCTCATCAGGTCGTCCTTTTCGAGCAGCTTCCCGCTGCTCTGAACGAGCGCTAGAAGAATGTCGAACGCCTTGGGCGAAAGCGGCACGAGCGCCCCGCTCCTGAGCAGCAGCCGCCTGGCGGGGTCTACTCGAAACGAACCGAACTCATAGAAGTGATCGGCAGGACTGGCCATAACCACCTTAGCAAAATTTAGGAAATACTAGCCCTAATCTTAAGGACTTCTAAACCGGACTTAGCGCACTGTCTCGGTCGCAATGAGGTGGTGACAGGTTATCGATGGATAAGCCCGGTTGCCTCGCTGATTCTATAACAAGCCGTTAGTAACAGCAATGGGCAGACGAATTCTATAGACGATACACTTCACTCAGATAAGGAGAAAAGCAATGGAAGCAAGGTCAATTGCAGGCGTAGTGGCGATCATTATGGTCGTACTGAGCGCGAATGGTGTTCAACTCGCGGGACAGACGGGCAATAGGAATAAGCCCGGGGAGGCAAAGGTCCCCCCGCAGGCCCAGAAGAGGGGAACGCAACCGCCCTCCCCAACGGACGGAATAAAGGAGTTGCTGCGCGGCAAGACAGTTAAGCCTGGAGATAACGTGGCGTACACAGGCAAGACCGGATTCAAGCTCATCGCAAAGATAGATGAGCGCGGCGAGGTCGTTGGGTGGAGCGTCGCCAATCCAGGAGGGCGAATTGTGGTTTCAGTGAACCCAATCGCCCAGAGGAACACTGGGGCTGGGCCTAAGGGTCCAACTAAGGACGAATGCGACGCCGCCTATAGGGCTTGTCTGCTCCAATGCGCTCTATCGCCAGCGCCCCCCGGCGTCGCTGAATTCTGGTTCATATACTGGATAGTTCTAATTGACCACTGGACGGAGGATCCAGAGAGTTGCATTAATCAGTGCGTGGCCAACTATAAAGCCTGTATCTCCAAGATTCAGAGTATTCAGTAGCCGCCCAAGCAAAACAATACGGTCAGCCAGCGTACTCTTGATGTTCAGAGTACAAGCTTCAGCTTGCCTAGCTGGAAGCAACCTGAAGGTTGAACTCTGAACTTTGCCATCATCTTCACGCTGGCTGACCATGAGTGGCGGCGCCGCTCTCCTCCCCGCTGCTTTATGTATCTAGGCGCATCTGTTCAATGACATTTGAGTTGCGCCTCCTCGAGGAATCGTGAAAAGAACGAGGCGAATAGAGATTACTGTAGAGACAGACCGCGTCTTTGAAATCAGAAGACGGGCGGCCTCGATTGGAATTCGATGTAGAGAGTGTATTGAAGACGCAGGAATGGTCACCCCGGAAGCGGCGGCAAACCTGGCGCATGTAAGCCCGCGCACGATCTACCAGTGGGTTGAGTCCGGCAAGGTTCACTTCACCGAAACAACGGATGGGTTTCCCATGATCTGCATCAACTCATGCCTCAATGAAGGTTTTCACCGGAGGATGAAGGTATGTTGAACCGTCATAGAAAAGAACTCTTCAAGGCTGCTTTCTTTCTTCACGTCGCGGTGTTGTTTCTCGCAAACACAATCGCATTCGGGCAAAGCACCGCCTTCACTTATCAGGGCAAGCTCAGCGGCACAGGAAGCCGGGCGGCCAGCCTTTACGGGAGCACAACCTGATCGTTAGACACTTTAACCGATTCTAAAGAAAGCGAACCTGTCGACAAAAATTCGAATGTACGATTTGCGGCACAGTTGTGCGACGATCCTACTCGAAAAAGGCGAGCACCCGAAGGTAGTCGCCAAACGGCTGGGCCACAGCAGCACGATTCTCACCCTCGATGTGTAGGGCCACGTCACGCCGACTATGCAGAAAGCGCATCGAACAAAATCGCAGCAGCGATGTTCGGCGGTCGGCGAAAGTCACACAAGAGTCACACAAAATGGGGAAACGAAAAATGAGGTGCTACTCTAAATTGTTGGATATAAAGTGGCTGGGAGGCAGGGATTCGAACCCCGATAAGCAGAGTCAGAGTCTGCTGTCCTACCGTTGAACGACCTCCCAGCAAACGCCCAAACTATATCGGCCCGCCGATTTTATTGTCAAGTTTTTGCACCCCTGCGGATAACTGTTCACTTGCTCACAAGCTAACTGGTGAAGGTGCGGTTGCTGAGGAAGACTGGTCGAACAGTCTTGCTTCGCCTTTTTCGCCGCCTTTGTTAATGTATGTGCTTTGCAAGAACTTGTTGATCGGAGCGTCGGGTCTAGAATCGATATGGCTAAGAAGCGAAACTATTCCAATCAATCTCACCACTCGCATGACGGTAAGGGACTCAGGATCATCGCGGTCTTTAAGCTCGTAAAGGCGATACTGCTGGTTGCCGTTGGCATCGGCGCGATCAAATTGCTTCACAAGGACGTTTCGGAAATCGCTTCAAATTGGATAGCAGCAATCAGAGTCGATCCGGACAATCGGCTCGTTCACGGACTGATCGCCAAGCTCGGGCTGATGAACGACCGCAAGCTCGAAGAACTCAGCTTCGGTTCGTTCTTCTATGCTGCGTTGCTTCTGACCGAAGGCGTTGGTCTATGGCTAAAAAAGAGGTGGGCAGAGTACTTCACGATAATAATCACCTGTTCGCTTATCCCGCTGGAGCTCTACGAAATCGCCAAGCGCGTAACGTTTACTCGGATAGGGATGCTTGTCGTAAACCTGGTGATCGTCTGGTACCTATTCATTCAGTTACGCAAGGGTCGGAGGTAGATGGTGGCTCGCGGAATCCCGTTCCTGGTCGAAGGCCTCCTCCGGAGGACGTCAGTGAAAAGGCGTGGTACAGCAAAGGGAGCAATCCACAGAGGCGAGCGAATCCCGGAGGTTGGGTGGACAATAGCCCAATTCATTGGTTGATGCCAGCCACGCGCCAACTACGAGCTTCGAGTAAATACCGAAGGCGGAACCAAAGGGATGTGTCCGCTGGAGCGGTGTTGGCGCCAGCATCCTCTATGTCTCGGATCGGAGCGGCGCGCAAAACATCTGGACTCAAAGGCCGCGCCGGTTCATCGCGTTCAATCATAGGGTCGTCACGAGTAGACTCGAGCGCAATCCGCCGCTGATGACCCGAATGCGATTCGAGCCGGCATGAACATTCAACGACGCCCTCGGAGCCGTGACAAAAAGCTTTTTACCGGTTGGGACGGCGTCGACGCCTGCAGGCGGTGCGACGATCACCCCGTTGATCTCAACCTGGGCATCGCTGGTTAGCCGCTTGCCTCGTATTAGCAGCCTCTCTCCGTCATAAGACGCCGAGTTCACCTTCACCGCACCGGGATCGCCGACGCTGAAATCCGCGGTTACCGCCGCGCTGCGGTTGCCGCGACTGTCAATCAGCACCGCGCTGACCTGAGTTGCGTCGGCAAGCCCACCCAATCCGGTAAACCTCAGTCGAAGCGCGATCGTTGGCGTGATCCCAAAGTCCGCATTGAACGGCGCGGTTTGGGCGATCGCGTGCCCCTTCTGATCGAGGAAAGTAGCCTGGACTTGTACGACGTCGCCGTCGATATCCGCCGCCGCGCCTGTTAGCGTAAGCACGTCCCCGTTCAAGTCGGCCGCGAGTGTGCTTATCGAGGGACGGTTGTTGCCGAACGGCTTTAGCGTGTAGCCGAAGAGATCGAGCGCCGCCAGATCGTTGAACGTGATCGTCTGCCGCTCTCCGATGGGAATTGTCGGATCCATGATCCCGATACGTTGGCCTACGACCGAATCGTCGCGCCAGTGGCTTGGCTGAAGGCCGTCGCCGCCGGTGCCATCGGGCCGACCAGTTGATAGCTGCAGTTCCGTGGTGCCTTCAAAGAACACCTGCGCGCCGCCCGACGACAATATCCGGTCCGCCGTTCCGAGCGTGCCCATCGACGCGCCCGGGCGCAGCCTGAAGAGATCCCACACCGTTACGGCCAGATCACAATTTGGGTTGATCTCTCGTTGGCCCACCGCCGAGACGAAGCCGAGAACGTGTCCGATCTCGTGCGAGACCAGCGCTTCGAAGTCGTACTTGCCGGCATCAATTCCATCACTCGCGTCGAAGTCGAAGTCCATTGCAGAGTTTAACCCGATCGCGGGCGGAGGTCCGTATTGGCCAGGGTCAAGTGTCGGATCCGAACTGATCAAACCAAGTGTGCGATATACCGAGGAAGGGGCGAGGACGTTGTCAGTCTCGCCCAGGTCCGTAGGCACTGGAGTAACATTAGGGAGTGCCCTGTAGAGTGAAGACTCCTCCGCGCTGCTCGCGGACTCCATCAACTGGCTCAGAACCGTGAAGTAGCGACCAAACCCAATAAGCATCTGCGGGTTAGATATCCCGATAACGCCCTGCGGAAAGGGATCGCCGAACCACTTGGGCCCAAGGTCGACATCGATGATGACAGTGGTTGGACTTTGAATCCTCGACATCCATACGTCGGCGGCTCGCAAGAAGGCAGCCTTCGCCTGGGGATTCGCTTCAAGTTCCGGCGTAGCTCGCAGTATTATCTGCAAGCCGCCGGCGGCTTGCAGGCTCGGAGGGGTTATAGAGCGAAGCTCCCGAGTGAGGTCCCGTCGCGCGATTGCCATCGCTTCCTCTGGCGTCGAATTGCGGCAAGCTGCTGCGCCTTTGGCTTCATACACCACACAGCTCGATGTCTCGGGCGCGCCGGTGAAAAGGGCGGAATTACCGGAGGATAAACCTCCCGGCAGGGCTGCTGCCGCACGTGAAATCATAGCGCCGTTGTTGGCAAGCAATACCAGAGCAATAACGAGTATGCACAATGCGATCCGGCACGAATTCAGTTTGAATAACATGTGTTGCGCCATGCCTGTTCACCTCCACATATGAGTTGAGAGGTTACGGGTCTTCAAGACCTGGGTTTGTAACTCTGAAGGGACATGTCAGTTCCCTCTCTTACACCAGAGGCACTTTAGGGGCATCGCTTAGGTGTGACCGAGGCCCCGGCACTACGAGGCCGCATCTACAGTAGGATATAGCAAAACGCCGGACACACAATAGTTTTCTTGGATGGATAACCGTGGAGCCTCAGCCGCTGGATCGAGACTATAAACGCTTGCCAGTGCAGCGTTTGCAAAGTAGCATTGCAGCGAACCAAAGGGGGATCGGATGCGATCGTCGCTGTGTCGTAACGAGAAATCTCAACATTGCCCGGCTGGCGTTTTTCAGCGCTCGATCATGGCCTTACTGATCTTGCTCGCCGCTCTTGCTCCGGGCTGCGGCGGGGCGTCCAAGGGAACCGATGCAAATGCACCAGCGAGCTCAAGTCCAAAATCAGATGGCACAGCAAACACCAATGCTGGATCGCACGCTGCAAGCAGCCAGTTCGGGACTATCGACATCAAAGAACCCGAACGTTTCAGCGTGACGTTGACGATCAGCGCCCAAGAGACGGCCTCTGAAGCTCCCGCTCCTATGCTGACCCAGCAACTCAGCCTCGCCAAAATTGGAGCAGATCGGCGATGGGCATTTGGATTACCCGCGCCGCTGGGTCAGATCGTCTACCTGGAAAAGTCAGGCTTGAGGTACCTGGTTGTATTCGAGCGCAAACAGTACGTCGAGCTTACGCCGGATGCCATCGACTTTCAGTTGGGGGAAGTGTTTACACCGCACGCGATTGCTGAGCGCCTGAAGTCGCGCCAATATGAAAACCTCGGTCTCGAACCGGTGAACGGGCGTACCGCGATCAAGTACCGGGCAACCGCGGCGAGCGACGGTTCAAACCGCGGCGATGGCGTGATCTTTGTGGATCAAGAAACGGGGTTGCCGCTTCGTTCTGAGTTGAACATAACGGCGCCGTCAGGAACAAAGGCCCGGATGATTGCCGAAGTGCGTGACGTTCAACTTAATCCTGACCGCGCACAGTTCGATGTTCCTGCCGGGATGAAGAAGATTAGCCCGCAAGAAGCAAGACAGCAGCTTGGAAGTTTCGTGAGCGCTCTTCGCCCGTTCGCGGACTTCATGGGTGGAAGGAATTCAACGTCTGTTGCGAACGTCGGCCAGCCGGTGATGAACAAGAACGCGAACCGGAGCGGACGGTGATCCAGCGTTTGTAGTAATCCGGACAACAATTCAAGTAAAGACGCCATATGGAAACCCGGTTGCGATACCGTGCACGAGTCTTAGTCATTGTCGCGCTGTCCTGGATGACGGTTACGCTCGCGAGTTGCAAAGACGCTGACAGTGGAGCAAAACAACTGACGCTGGCTGTAAACTCCGGGGTCGAGGGCGACGCACTCAAGCAGGCCGCTCACGATTATCAGGCTCTTAACGGCGTTCAAGTGAACATTGCGGAGTTTCCTTATGACAACCTTTTTGAGAAGGAGCTGATCGATCTGACGGCGGCGACCGGCGCGTATGATCTGATCATGCTGGATGATCCCTGGTTCCCACGATTCGCAACCGAGCAAGTCCTCACCGATCTAACGCCTCTCTATCAAAAGCGAGGTGAGGCCGGACCCGATAGAGATTTCGTGCCGTCATCCATCGCCCTTTGCAAGCACCCCTATGAGACCGGAGAGCTGTACGCCCTACCCTACGTCGGCAACTCGCAGCTGTTCTTTTATCGCAAAGACCTGTTTGATAAACACAAGTTGAAGGAGCCTGCGACCTGGGATGACGTGTTGACCGCGGCAAAGACTATCGATGATCGCGAACGGAGCGGAGCGCCCGGCGGCGGCCGCGTTTACGGTTACGTGATGAGGGCTGCTCGTGGCAATTCCGCGGTCGCCGATTTCATGCCGATCTTCTGGTCGTTTGGCGCGGAGATGTTTGACGCAAGCGGGAGGCCCGCGGTCAACACTCCGGAGGGGATTAGCGCGCTGCGGTTTATGCTCGAACTAGGAAAGTACGCACCATCCGGCTATGCGAGCTTCAATGCCACCGAGGTTTCTGCGCACCTGCTTCAGGGGACGGCGGCGATGTCGATCAACTGGCCCGCGTGGATCAGTTCGTTTAGTGATCCGGCCAAATCAAAAGTGATGGGCAAGATAAGCTTCGGTGTGATGCCCGCAGCCAGGGACAGTGGTCGATCGGAGATCGGCAACTGGCTGATCGCGATTCCGAAAGGCTCTCGCAACGCGGAGGATGCGTTCAAGTTCTTGGCATGGGCGACGGCCGGTGAGCAGATGAAGAAATCGGCGCTTGCCGGGAATCCGCCCACGAGGCATTCAGTATTTAACGATCCGGAGCTTCTCACTATGTTTCCCGCATACCCGGCGCAGCTTCGATCGCTCGAGACTTCGAAACCGCGGCCGCGGACTCCACTGTGGAACGAGATCGAGAATGTCTTTGGGATCTTTCTATCGCAAGCGAACAGCGGCGAGCTGACGGCGGAAGAGGCGATGAACCAGGCCAATGCGGAGATTGCGAAGATCGTGGAGCGAAACCGCAGGTAAGTTCCATGGACCGGGTCATGCAAGATTTCGAAACCAACCGGCAGGTTTTACCGCGGCTTCAGTTTTTC
>CAZOOE010000322.1:0-7885 GCA_964581275.1 uncultured Clostridia bacterium | reverse complement strand
TTAATGGGGACGGTGTTAGGATTCATTACGAGATTCACGGCGAGGGCCGCCCGGTCATTCTGTTGTCCCACGGATATTCAGCGACATCGGAGATGTGGCAAGGCCAGATCACGGCTCTCTCGCATCGTCACAGACTCATCGTTTGGGACATGCGCGGTCACGGTCTGACGGATTATCCGGAGGACCCTTCTGAATACAGCGAAGAGAAAACCGTGGCCGACATGGCAGCGTTGCTGGACGCGGTGGGAGCCGATAAAGCGATCGTGGCCGGCTTATCGCTCGGAGGCTACATGTCATTGGCGTTTCACCTGGCGCATCCTGACAGGGTCCTCGCGCTCGTCGTCATCGATACCGGGCCCGGCTTCAAAAGCGTTGACGCCAGAGAGCGATGGAACGATCATGCCCTGGGAATCGCTGATAAGTTCGAGGTTCAAGGATTGAGCCAGCTTCGGTCGTTGAACAAGGAAATGGCGATGAGTTCGCACCGCTCAGCAGTCGGGTTGATTCGAGCAGGGCGGGGCATGCTCACACAGAGAGACGCTCGAGTAATCAACTCTCTCCCCAACATAAAGGCGCCGACGCTGATCATCGTCGGCGCAGAAGACGCGCCATTCCTTAACGCCGCGGAGTATATGGCCGGAAAGATCCCGAATGCGGTTAAGCTCGTGATCCCCGATGCCGGCCATGCGGTCAACATCGATCAGCCCGAGACATTCAATCAGGCCGTGCTGCAATTCCTCGAGTCTGTGGGAGACAGTGTTGACTAGCGATTTGAACGGCATCAAGGCGATCTTCTTCGACGCTGGAGGCACGCTCATCCATCTCGATTCATCGCGTATTCGCGATCTTCTCAGCGATGAACTCAGAATCGAACTATCACTAGAGAAGTTTCCGCTAGCCCAATCGCTTGCCATGGCGCGAGTGGCCGATTTGGTTGCCGCGGGCGCCGGTTCGACCGAGCAGCTCAAGCGCGAGTTCTACACGACGCTGCTGCCTGAGACAGGCGTTTCAACGGAGATGCTGAGCTGCGCAGTCGATTGCGCCTTCAACCTGGCCCGGGAGGAGATGCTCTGGCGAAAGGCGGACGAGCGGGCGGCCCCGGTTCTCGACGAGTTGAAGAAGCGGGGCTACGTTCTTGGCGTCGTCTCTAACAGCGACGGCCGGATCGAGAGCGCGTTTGAGCAAGCGGGGCTGGCGAGCTACTTTGACTTCTTCATCGACTCATACAACGTCGGTGTCGAGAAGCCGAATCCAGGAATCTTTCGACTGGCAACAGAGCGCGCCGGTGTCACCTCTGGAGAAGCCGCGTACGTAGGCGATCTGTACCAGGTAGACGTCGTGGGGGCTCGCAACGCGGGCCTGATACCAATTCTCTACGACCCGTTCGACCTCAATAAGGATGCTGACTGCATCAAGATTGGATCGATCGAGGAACTGCTGACGTTTTATCCGCGGAACGGTTGCGACACAACCCCTTCGGCCTTAGCTTAGCCGCGACTACTTAGCGGACACTTGCTACACGATCCCGGCGACCCGAAAACTCTATCCCACTCGCGACGCCTCCTCCGAACAACAGGCCTTCAATCGCGCCCATCACGATTTGGGTGGTCTGCCCGAAATGAACTTCGCCAAACAGCGGCGCGAGCGGGTCCATTCTGATCTGCGAATTAGCAAACAGCTTCGCAACAATTTCAAGGCTGGAGCTGAAGAGGTTTCCGCCGATCACCGTTAGCATCACGCCCGCGAACATTGCCCCGATGCTTGCGGCCAGAACTCTTTGCCAGGGGCGCGAGCGACGTATCAGCGAACCCGCAAGAACAACACCAAGCGATAGACTTGCTCCTATAACCGCCCCCTCGAACGCCCCGGTAATTCCGGTGGGGCTCTGGCCGAACAACGCTCTCACAGTATCAACCCCGAGCAGCTTGGTGCTCCCTCCAACCACCGCACCGCCCGCCGCCCCGCCAACTACCGACCACCACTTGCTGTGACGATATGCGACGTGAGAGAGGCAAACCATTCCAAAGCTCACACCAAGCCCGCCAAGCGCTCCGATGAAGAACCCAAGCGTGACTAACACCATCACAAGCTCCGCGCCTTCGAGCGGGCTCGCCTTGCGAACGATCCCCAGCCCGGTGCCCAATATCACTCCGCCGGCAACACCCGAGGCGGCTCCGCCAAGCATCCCGCCGATCCCGCTTCGAACGATGTCGGCACCGTCCCTGCGAACCCGCACCCACATCAACCCGGCGACCACCAGCAGACTCACCGGAATCCGAAGGCGTGATAGCCGCACCAGCCGCTTGTTGTGGTCTCGAACCATCGCAAGACTGATCGCCTGGCGGATAAGCCCCGCGTGCGCGCCTTCGTGGCTATCTGAAAGCGCATCTTCAACCTCGGTGCCTATCCACTCCGCAAGCGCGATGCTGGCGACCTTCCTAACCAACAAGTCCCGATCCCACAGTGCGAGGCGGCGAAGCAGCGCCTGCATCTCGGCCGTGCGCAATAAGCCTGCGACTTCGATGGCGCGCAGTCGCACTTCCGATTCTGGGTTTTCGGTTGCCGCAGCAATCAATGTCGAGGCGCGCCTTGACGCTTTGACCAGCCAGGCGGGCGCCGTCCGAGCCCGATTCAATGCACCGGTCATCAACAAGTCTGCCTCCTCGCTGGTCAACCCAAGCTGCTCGCCGAAGGGCATCACCAGATCGACCGCATCCGCGTCGATCAATAGCCCGTGCGCGTGATGATTCTCCATCGCGCGCTCGATGACGCCACGCGCGCGCTTAAGCGCAACCTCGTCGGCGGTGAGCCATCGCGAAATCTCGGGAGTCAGAAAGTCATGAGCGAGCTCGATCCACGACGCGCCATCCTGACGGCGGCGTCGCAACACCCGAGCGGCTACCAGCTCTTCGATCAACAGGTTGGTTGCAGGGTCATCGCCACATCTGCTCCCAATCCGCGATTCCAATTCTGCCGCTTTGAGGATCAACCGCTGTCCAGCTTCAGAGATAAGCGCGGTGAGAATCCGTTTTGTTGTCATCAGGTCGTCGGCGTTAAAGCGACGCAGAACGCGTTCGAGGTAACCCGCAAGTATCTGAGGCGCACCACCCAGCCGCTCGTACACCTCGACCGTAATCACACAGTTCACATCCTTAGAGTCGTAGAGATTGTCACAAACGATCTGCAACTGTGGTGGGTCTACGCCGCCGGCATCGCCGATATCATGCAAAAGCCGAGCGACCAGATGAGGCTCATAACCGCAGCCGACCGCCCGCGCTGGGCCGGTAATCGCACGCTCGGCTTGCTCGCGGTTCAGACGATTGAGCCGATATTCGTGATGAAAAATCTCCGGTATCGCGGTCTTTAGCTGGCTCATCTCTGCCAGAAGGTCTTCACGCAGCGCGAACACGAGCCGAACGGGAAGGTCGCGAGCCGCAAGCTGGTTCGCGGCCATCACAAAGCGCTGCCGCGCTTCTTCGGAGAGTAACGAGAAGAATTCTTCAAACTGATCCAGAAAAAAAATGACATTTGAGCCATCCTCGACTCTCTGGATCAACTGGACTAACTGGATAATCTGATCGGGGCCCTGACCGCAGTCTCCTTCGCCAGTGAAAAGGTGGAACAGGGCGCTCACCATCTGGTGAACCGGATCAGTAAAACTGCGAATGACAAAGACGAGATGTCCCTGTGCCTTGAGCTTTGGCATCAGTCCCGCGCGCAATATCGAGCTCTTACCAACGCCCGACCTCCCGTACAGGATCATCGTCCGGCGCGCTAGAATCTGGGAGCAGATCGCGTCGACTTCTTGTTCTCGTCCGAAGAACAAGCTGGCGTCCCGCTCAGTATAGTAATCCAGGAACTTGTAGGGTCGCGATCCGGCGATCGGACGACCCGAGAGGTCATCTGAAGGACGCCGGCGAGTGGCGACCTCAAAGCCGGGTGACTCTTGGTCATCGACCTCGACGACGTTCCCGATGAATACATATCCGTGCTTCGGGACGGTCTTGATGTACCGCGGACTCGAGGCATCATCGCCGATTTGCTTGCGAATGTCTTTAATGCATTGGGTCAGCGCCGCGTCGGTTACAAACACTCCGTCCCATACTTCTTCGAAGATCCGCTGCTTCTCCACCAGCTGACCGGCGCGACTGACAAGAAACAACAGCACGTCAAAGTATTTCGAGTTGAGCGACACAGATTCGCCGTTGCGCGAGAGCTGTCTGTTGCTTGCGTCGAGAAGGAAACTGTCGAAGCGATAGCCGCTTGCCGGCGTTCTAACCTGAATCATCGTTTGAATCTTCTCACAACTTAATCACTGATGCCTCATTTTTCCGGCGATACCGACCAGTAGAGTGTGCTTTGAGCCCTCTTGACTGGCTTGCGTTGCCCGGAAAACCTGCAATTTATTTAACAGGAGAGAGGCGTACATGAAAGTCAAAATGATCCTGCCGGCCCTCACCGAAGCAAAGAGCCCATTCTTTCGGCCTATCAAATACTCGCTATTTCCACCGTTGGGCCTCGCTACGCTCGCCGGCTACTTGCCATTGGAGACACCCATCGAACTGCAAGATGAACACGTCGAGAAGCTTGACTTGAACGACGAGCCGGACCTTGTAGTGATTCAGGTTTACATCACCTCGGCGAAGCGTGCTTATGCGATTGCCGATCATTATCGAGAGAAAGGAGCATACGTCGCGCTCGGCGGACTGCACGTGACATCGCTCCCCAACGAAGCAATGCGCCACGCCGATACGATCTTTCTGGGTCCCGGCGAGGACACATGGCCGGCGTTCCTCAAAGATTATCGGGAGGGGCGCCCCGTCCGCGTCTATCGCTCGAAGAGCCGGACTTTGATCGGGATTCCGCCGATTCGCCGCGACCTCATCAAGCGCCATCTCTACCTGGTTCCCAACTCGATAGTGGTGTCACGCGGATGCCCGCACACCTGCGACTTCTGCTATAAGGTCGCGTTCTTCGAGGGGGGCAGGGGCTTCTACACTCAGCAGGTCGACCAGGCGCTGGCAGAGATCGACCGGCTGCCGGGGCGGCATCTCTACTTTTTGGATGACCATCTGTTTGGGGACCCTCGATTCGCCTCTGCACTCTTCGATGGAATGAAGGGAATGAAGCGTCTTTGGCAGGCAGCCGGCACCATCAATTCAGTTCTGGCGCCGCGCCTGCTTGAGAAAGCGGTCGAGAGCGGGCTTCGAAGTTTGTTCGTAGGCTTCGAGACGTTGAACCGTAACAACCTGCTGGAGCAGAACAAGTATC
The DNA here is from genome assembly GCA_964581275.1 of uncultured Clostridia bacterium. Classification (GTDB taxonomy): domain Bacteria; phylum Acidobacteriota; class Blastocatellia; order UBA7656; family UBA7656; genus Onstottus_A. The sequence continues at coordinate 2,614 of CAZOOE010000322.1, read as the reverse complement.
AGAATCTGGATAGGGACTACACGGCCGCGATTCGTCATCTGCACGACGAGGGCGTGATGATCAACGGGAGCTTTGTTTTTGGCATGGACGGGGATGATGAAACGGTCTTTGATCGCACCGTCGAATGGGCAATCGAACAAGGAATCGAAACCGCGACGTTTCACATTCTTACCCCCTATCCCGGCACTGCGCTGTACCAGCGGATGCAGGCCCAGAAACGACTGATGAGCGAAGACTGGGACCTCTTCGATACTCGCCACGTGGTGTTCAAGCCCGCGAAAATGACGCACGAGACCTTGGAGACGGGATACTGGCGCGCTTACAAGAAGTTTTACAGATGGGGTTCGATCTTCCGGGGTGCCTCGGCCAAGCCTGGGCTGAAGGAGAGTATGAGGCACATTGCCTACGCGGGTGGTTGGAAGAAGTTCGAGCCGCTGTGGGACTGGGTCATCCGTGCAAAACGGGTCACCTCGTTATTGCCAATGCTTGAAACGGTTCTGACCGGGTTTGGGTCTCATCCATCATCGATTGGCGCTTCGGATAAGAATGCGGCGGCGATGAGGGGTCAGTCCCCGGACCCGGGCAACCAACGAGCCTTGGCGGGTGAGAGAAAAGGACGACAATTGGCGGTTTTGCAGGCCAGGTTATGACCGTATCGTCTTCTCACAACTTTCTCACTGATCGCTCATTTATTCCGTGAGGGAATGCCATAGACTGCGGACGAATCCTGTGTCTCCCACTGCCAAAATCAAAATGGAACGAAATTCAAAGGGGATAGCCGTCACTGTCGCGATCCTGGCAGCCATAGTCATCTCGCTGATGGCTCTACTGGCGATCCTCAACCGGCGGGATGAGACAGTCGGGCTGAAGCAAGAGATTCAATACGACGATTTCGCTTTCTCGGTAGAGGCGGTTCATAAAGCGACCTCATTGGGATTTGGGGAATCTCACGCGAACGCTCAAGGTGTGTACTACATCGTGACGCTAAAGATCGCGAATCACGCAAAGCGAGTGGACTACACATTCAAGAGGTCGGCCGCGGTCCTACTTGACGATCTCGGGAGGGAGTTTCGCCTGTCAGAAAGCGGGCAAAGGGCTCTCGAGTCTACTAAGAGCAACAATTGCAGCGAGCCTATCCGCGCGGGAGCTTCGTGCACGACTGAGGTGGCGTTCGAGGTGCCTGAGAATGCCCGCGTGTCGCTGCTCAAGATCTCGGAAGGAGGCTCGGTCGGAGATATCCTCGACTTCGTTTTCTACGGAACCAAGAGGATCGCGCTCGGGTCGTTACAATAGAAGTAACACTGATCGGTCCGAGGAGGACCGGGAGAGTTTAGACATCATGGCTATGAGAAGTTTTGACATTGCAGCGGTCGATCAAACCAGCAACGAAGACTTGCTGCGCGAGCTCGATCTGGCAAGGCTCCCAAAGCACGTGGCAATCATAATGGACGGGAACGGTCGCTGGGCTGCACGACGAAGCCTACCACGAGTGGTAGGGCATCGAGCGGGCGCCGACGTAGTGCGAAGGACGGTCGAGACCGCCGCACGGCTAGGGCTCGAGTGTCTCACCCTCTATGCGTTCTCAACTGAAAACTGGAAGCGACCGCGCTTCGAGATTCGAGCTTTGATGGATCTGTTGATGGAGTACCTGAGGAAGGAGCTGCGCTCGCTCAAAGAGAACAACATTCAGTTTCGCATGATCGGTCGAACCGAGGAGCTTCAGATCTCTGTGCTCGAACAGATCCGCAAGGCGGAGCTTTCGACGTTTCAGAACACCGGGCTACGATTGAATATCGCCCTTAACTACGGGGGGCGCACGGAGATCGTCGATGCGGTTCGGAGGCTTGCACGCGATATAGCTGCCGGACGCCTACAGCCGGATGAAGTGGATGAGGACCTCATCCACCGGAACCTCTACACTCGGGCTCTTCCCGATCCTGATCTGCTTATTCGCACGAGCGGTGAGATGCGACTGAGCAACTTCTTGCTCTGGCAGATTGCGTACGCCGAGATTCATGTAACTGAGACGCTCTGGCCTGATTTTGGAGAACGGGACCTGTTCACCGCGTTGATTGACTATCAAAAACGCGATCGGCGCTACGGGCGCGTCTCACATCTCGAAGAGGTGGTCCCCGCTTAATACAGTTGACGAGATCGATGGGTCCGGTTTACCTCGGCTTCTTAGCTCCTCAAGATCGGCAACACCACCCATTCCAGGCCCAGATAAAAGGAAGGAGGGGTCAGGCTTGCGTTTGTTGACATTTTGGTAGTTAGGGGCGAAGCATCCGTCAGCCATGCCTTTGCTTAGTGCTTGCGTCCGATCGCGAACAGGCTCGCAGACGAGCGCACGTACATCACACCATCTGACAAGGCGGGCGTAGCCATCAGCAACTCTCCCATCGAGTTCGTTGAGAGATGAGTAAATTTCTGCCCCGCCGCTATTACAAGCATTTCCCCGTCTTCGTTTGAGAGGTAAAGCTTACCGTCGGAGGCCACCGGCGATGCGCTGAATCCGCTGCCGACCACAGGTAGTCTCTGACGATAGAGTTCTTCGCCTGTTTTCAGGTTATAGGCATCGAGGAGACCGTTGTTTGCGAGCACATAGAGGATGCCG
>CAZOOE010000321.1:0-7920 GCA_964581275.1 uncultured Clostridia bacterium | reverse complement strand
TGAGACGGGTTTACCCCATAATCGGGATCGAAGCTTGCATAGACGGGATCGAAGGCAGCGGTCTGCCGGCCGCCGTCAACCCCACCATTAAAATTTTAACCCCCGCCCCCGAAGAGTTCCCCCCCCCCCAAATCCGATACGGCTTGAAACCCCGACGATTTGAAAGGGGCAAAAAGGCCAACCGGAACCAATGCCAACGAGGCCAGTTCGAGCGATACTGTATCCGCAAAAACTGAAGCAAAGGCGGCTACGGACGTTACTGGCGAAAAGCGCGGCGGAGTTGCGGTATCTGGAACAAAGATCGATTCTTCCGCGCAACCCCTCAGTCAACTCCCGGCTACGCCGCCTCAGGCTAAAAAACCAGAGCCGTTTGCGTTTGCAGATTTCACCTGGTTGACCGGCAACCCGCGCACGAAGGAATCGCCTATAGACTCGAAAGTCTTCACGGGCGAAATCAGATTTGACACGGCCTTTCACTACTCGTTCCATCATCCGCAGGATCACACGATCGGCGGGTCGAGCGAAGTCTTTCGATCGAATGAAGTGCAGGTCACCCAAATAGGAGTCGGAGGCGACTTTCACTACAACAATGTTCGCGGAAGGCTGATGACTCAGTTTGGGATGTATTCGCAAACAACCCCGCGTAACGACGCAAGCCCCGCACGCGGGCAGTGGCAACTGGACAACGCCTACCGCTACATCTCCGAAGCATACGGCGGATATCATCTCGACAAGCTGAACGGCATCAACATCGATGCTGGGATTTTCATGTCGTACGTCGGTCTGTTCAGTTACTACCAGTTCGACAACTGGGCGTACCAACCGTCGTATGTCTCGTCCAACACACCGTGGTTTTTCAACGGAGTGCGGATTCAGATCTTCCCCAGCGACAAGCTGAAGATTGAGCCGTGGATCGTCAATGGGTGGCAGTCATACGGCAAGTTCAACAAGGCGCCCGGTGTTGGCTTGCAGATCTTGTGGCGTCCGAACGCCAATATTTCTGTCCTCGGGAATCAGTACTGGGGCACGGATACGCTGGGCATCCCAGGTCGCAAGCGCATACATACCGACGACAGCATCCAGGTCAAGTACCTCGACAAGCCCGGAGAGACTCTCAGCAAAGCTGCGTTCACGTTCACAATCGATGCGGGGTGTGAATACGGCAAGGACAGCGGCGTGAGCTGCACCGGCGGGACTCCCGACAAGCCATCCCAGTACTTCCTCGGTTTCATGGCTTACAACCGCTTCTGGTTCCACACCGACTTGTTCGCCCTGACGCTCGGTGGAGGCGCGATCACAAACCCGGGCCGTTACCTGGTGCTGATCCCGCCGATCAACGGAGCGACCGCGTTCTCAGGAACCCCTTACTTCACCGCCGCGCCAGGCGACACCTACAGGGCCTGGGACGGTTCAATCACTTTTGATTACATGCCCCGGCAGTTCTCGACTTTCCGCTTCGAGTGGAATCATCGAGCTGCTAACGTGCCGTACTTTTCAGGACCTGGAGGCGTGACGCCGCTCGGTGGAAATACTGGTCCTCCAGGGTCATTCGTGCCAGGCTTCGCACCAGACCTGCGGAAGTTCGAAAATAGGTTCACGATCGCGTTGCTGGTCAAGCTCTAACGAGATCACGCAGGCAAGGGTGCACAGGCGCTGGAAGTAACGCTGTGACGAGTTCGACGAAGTAGAAACCAAAGATCCGTTTGGAGGAAACTGCTTATGAATACCAAGGGAGCTTTTGCAGCATTCCACCCCAGTCGAGTCGCTACAGCATTCATAGTGATGGTCTTTGCGCTGGCCGTTCGAGCCCATGCGCAGACATCGCAGTCTTCAGGCGGAACCGACGGCGGGGTGCTTCAAGCGGCAAATGAAGAGAAGAAGGGAACGGAAGTCACGCTCTTGTTGATCCAGGAGCTAAGGCAATTGCGTCAGGTTATCGAGCGACTAGAGAGGCGCGTCAGCGAGCTCGAAGCCGAGAAGCAACCCTCCCCGTCGGGCGCAGTCGAGACCAATACGTCAGTCGCCGTAGCCACCGAGATCAAGAACGCGCCACAGACGGGTCAGGCCGGTGAAGATCGCAAGGTGCTCGACTTCTTTAAGGACACGACGTTCAACCTGATGATCGACGGCTACTACGGCTACAACTTCAACAAACCGGCCGGCCGGATCAATCTGTTGCGCGCCTATGACGTGTTGAGCAACAGCTTCAGCCTCAACCAGGCTGCTCTAGTGATCGAGCATCCTCCGGACGTTCGGGCGGGTCGCCGTTTCGGCGCGCGGTTGGATCTGCAGTACGGGCAGGCGACGGAAACATTGCAGGGCAATCCGACAAACGAGCTGCGCCCGCAGGTCTATCGGCCGGTGTTTCAAGCTTACGGCACGTACGTGCTGCCGGTCGGCGAGGGGCTGACAGTGGATTTTGGCAAATGGGGGAGCTCGCTCGGCCTGGAAACCAACTACGCGAAGGACCAGATGAACTACTCGCGTTCGTACTATTTCAACTTCCTGCCCTTTTATCACTTCGGGTTTCGCGCTAAGTACCCGGTGAACGACAAGCTCACGGTGATGTATCACCTCATCAACGGCGTGCAGCAATCGGAAGACTTCAATGGCTTTAAGTCCCAACACATCGCCTTAATCCTGACGCCGGTCAAGAAGGTTTCGTGGCAGATCAATTACTACGAAGGCCGGGAAGGACGCAGCGTTGAGCAAGTGATCAATCCGGGCCTGCCTACTTTGCCGACTCAGCCTGGATTCTCGACCAACGTGATCCGAGACGCGCCAGGCGGACGGTTGCACATAGTAGATAGCTACGCGACCTGGAACCCGACCGACAAGGTAACGCTTGCGGTTGAGGGTGACTACGTCGTTGCGCGAGCGGGCAAGAACGCTTCGCCATCGCGCGTAACCGGTGGCGTCGCATATGCGCGCTATCAATTCACTCCGCAGGTTGCATTGGCGGGACGTGCCGAATATCTGTCAGATCGTGGCGGCCTTTTCAGTGGTGTGACTCAAGCGTTGAAGGAGACAACGATCACAGCGGATTACAAGGTTGCCGAGGGATTCTTGCTCAGAAGCGAGTGGCGACGGGATTTTTCAAATCAGCCCTTCTTTTTAACGAACACGCAAGGCCGGCTAAAGAAAGATCAGAACACCGCGACGCTCGGATTGATTTGGTGGGTGGGTCAAAAGGAAGGCTCGTGGTAGTTAAGATCATCTTTACCCGGAGAATGGGACAATGCGGAAAGGTCTGAAAGAGATGCGGAGCGATCTGAAGAGGACAGAAGTTGAACGTTTCATCCAGTCGCAAATGAACGTACCTCCGGCTCACGGATCGAACTCTACCGTTCATTACAGTGCGCGTGTTTCAAGGCGGACCTCATGGTAGAGCTGTTTAGAAATCCAAGAATAGATTGGATCGCAGCGAAGAAGTATTTCATTGTCCTGACAATCCTCCTGCTTCTTGTTGGTGCGGTCTCGGTGCAGATGCGCGGCTTCAATCTCGGCGTTGATTTCACCGGCGGTACACTGATCACAGTGAGGTTTACGGAGCCACCGGACCTCGACAAAGTTCGAGGGGCGCTTGGGAGATCAGGCATCGATGTATCGAAGGTCACGCTGCAACCGGTGCTGACTCGTCCAGCAGAGGTCCTGATTCACGCGCCTCAGCTTACGGCCGGGAGCGAAGCGGAGCGGCGAGTTGACCAGGATAAACGCGCGATCATAGCCGCGCTTCAGCGCCTTAGTCCCAGTGAAGACGACTCGGCCGGCAAGGTCAATATCAATTCAATTGACGCGGTGGGCATTGAGGCGGAGCTTCGACAGATCGACCCACTTGGCATCAATGCGCGGCGGTTCGCGACCGCGCATCCATATCGCCAGGTCGGCGAACAGATCGTTTCGTATCGGGATTTTCAGGCCAAGGGCTTTCTCCAAGGAATCGATGTGCTGCAAAGTCTTAAACTCACGATCGGCAATTATCCGGAGTTCGATCAAAGCAAGATCAAGGCTGTTCTTGCAGATCGCTTCTATGCTGGCAAGGTAGACCTGAACCTTGCCGGCGCCGGCGACATCGAAGACGCCCTCACTCGCATCGATCCTCTCGGCGTCGGAAACAGTGGAGAACTTTATTCCAAAGCCGCGCAGTCAATCGTCAGCTACCGCAAGGAGAGCAACGGGGTTATCAACGATCTTCACCTTATTCAGCTGCGGGACGTGTCGGCGGCGTTGCTGCAAAAGATGGAACCCTATTTCAAAGAAGGGGGGTTCGCCATCCTCTCGGCGGATGTCGTGGGCGCGATAGTGGGATCTGATTTACGCAATCGGGCGATCTATGTGACGCTGGCCGCGATGGCCGGTATGCTTTTTTTCGTCGCTCTCCGCTTTGAGTGGATTTATGGCGTTGCTGCGATCACCGCGGTCTTCCACGACATCCTGATCGTGCTGGGGCTTTTCAGTCTCTTCCAGTGGGAGATCAACCTGACAGTCATCGCCGGGTTATTGACGCTCGTGGGGTATTCGATGAACGACACGATCGTAATCTTCGACCGCATACGAGAGAACATACGAATGCATCGCAAGGAGAGCCTCGTTCAAATCGTAAACGATTCGATCAACCAAACGCTGTCACGTACGGTTATTGCTTCGGGTCTCACGTTCGTATCGGTGTCGGCGATTGTGTTGTTTGGCGGTCCGGTGCTCAAGGGCTTTGGTCTCGTTCTTACTATAGGGATCGTGCTCGGGACCTATGATTCAATCGCTATTGCCAGCCCAACAATGCTCTGGTGGAAGTCAATAAGCGGGCAGGAAAGTAGACGCGGGCCGTGGATATTGAAGAAGGCAGCATAGTGAGCGGGACGCGATCGCTCGCCAACACTTATGAACTCTTCATTTTATCTTTATCCCGATCTTACGGCGGTGGAGTTAGAGTTGGATAGTGGAGTTAGAGCGGTGGGGTTAGAGTTGATAAAGACTGTTGATAGAGGAAGACAAGTTGGACTCGGAGGTCTAGTGAGATGCTGGATGTGATTTTCATAGCGTTGGTTCTCCTTTTCTTTGGCGTCGCATTTTGGTACGTCCGCTTCTGCGAGCGCGTATAGAGGAGCAACATGGACTCGAATGGCTTAAAGAACCTGATCGCGATTTTGGTCATGATACTTCTTTATGCGCTGCTCGTTTTTTTCAAGGCGCGAAAAGGGAGCAGAGGGACAAAGGAATGAATGGGGAATATATTGCCAGCGGAATCATTGCTCTGCTGCTGCTGTTTTATCTGATGTACGCGCTGCTCAAACCGGAGAAGTTTTGACGGCGCTCGTGACCCGTAGGAATGTTCCTGGGAGCGCCGGCATCGTTGCCTGGCGTTTTTCCAACGGGTCGATTGCAAGGCGGCAGGCAAGGATGCCTGCGCTCCCAGGAAGAGATGGCGAAATGAGATGACACTCAACGGATTCTTACAACTCTCGGTTTACTTTCTGGTGCTGCTCGCCGTTACGAAACCGCTCGGAATCTATATGACCAGGGTCTTCTCCGGCGAGAAGACATTTATGAGCCGCGTGCTTGGCCCGATCGAGCGGCTGATTTATCGGCTGTGCCGGGTCGATGACAGTTCGGAGCAACGCTGGACCACATACACCGCTGCAATGCTGATGTTCAGCGTAGTCTCGCTGCTGGTGCTCTACGCGTTACAGCGGCTGCAGTACTATCTGCCGCTGAACCCCCAGAAGTTTCCAGGCGTCGCTCCCGATCTCTCGTTCAACACCGCAGCCAGCTTTACCACAAACACAAACTGGCAAGCCTACTCGGGCGAATCGACGATGAGCTACCTGGTGCAAATGGCCGGGCTGGCATTCCACAACTTCGCGTCCGCGGCTACTGGAATAGTTCTGGCAATCGTGTTCATTCGGGGGATCGCGCGACGCGAGTCGAAGACCATTGGCAACTTCTGGGTTGATCTCACCAGGTGCTCACTTTACGTGCTGCTGCCGGTGTGCATCATTGGAGCCCTGGTGCTGGTGTCGCAAGGTGTCGTTCAGAATTTCAAGCCGTACACACAGGCTGCGCTGGTCGAGCCGCAACAACTCACGAAGAACGACGCCGACACCGGAGAAGAAAGGACCGAGACTCAGGCGGACCAGACGATTGCTCAAGGGCCAGTTGCTTCGCAGGAGATCATCAAGGAACTGGGCACAAACGGCGGCGGTTTCTTCAACGCCAACTCGTCCCATCCGTTTGAGAACCCGACCCCTCTTTCAAACTTCCTGGAGATAGTTGCCATCTTCTCTCTCGGGTCGGGCCTTACTTACACGCTTGGCCGGATGACCGGGAATCAAAGGCACGGTTGGGCGGTCTTTGCAGCAATGGCGATCCTCTTTCTCGGAGGGTTCTTTGTCGCGTATTCCTTCGAGGCGCGCGGCAATCCGAACTTCGACCAGTACGGAGTAAAGCAAGCCGCCGTCGAAACACGAGGCGCCGAGCAATCAGGCGGCAACATGGAAGGGAAAGAAGTCCGCTTCGGCGTCGCAAACTCGGCGCTGTTTGCAACAATCACTACCGATGCTTCGTGTGGGGCGATCAACTCTTGGCACGACTCATTCACGCCGCTCGGGGGAATGATCCCGCTGCTCAACATAATGCTTGGCGAGATTATTTTCGGCGGCGTCGGGGCTGGTATGTATGGAATGCTGGTGATGATTGTGCTGACGGTTTTCATCGCCGGATTGATGGTCGGGCGGACACCTGAATATCTCGGCAAGAAGATCGAATCGAAGGACGTGAAGATGGCGATGCTGTATGTGCTGGTCTTCGCTCTTTCGATCCTATGCTTTTCAGCGTGGTCGAGTGTTGCTCCATACGGCGCCTCCAAGGTCGCCAACAATGGGCCGCACGGGTTGTCGGAGATTGTCTACGCATACACATCGGCCACCGGAAACAACGGTTCGGCGTTTGCCGGCATTACGGTCAACACATATTGGTACAACACGACGCTTGGCCTTGCGATGCTGATCGGGCGGTTCCTGATGATCATCCCGGCGATGGGTATAGCCGGAAATCTGGCGACCAAGAAGATCGTGCCGCCCTCGGCGGGCACATTTCCCGTTTATACGCCGCTGTTCGTAATGCTGCTCATCGGCGTGATCCTGATTGTGGGAGCCTTGACGTTCTTTCCAATGCTGTCGCTGGGGCCCATAGTGGAGCATTACTTGATGAACTCGGGAACGATGTTTTGACTTCGTATTGTTCAAAGAAGGTTCTTGGAGACTTATGTCAGATAGAGCACAAAGGAAACAATTATTTGATCCGCCAATCGTCAAGCGGGCCATCAAAGACGCATTCATAAAGCTGAACCCGCGCCTCGTGGCGAAGAATCCGGTGATGTTCGTCGTCGAGATCGGCAGCATCCTCACAACGCTGCTTATCGTTCGCGACATCGCGCAGGGCAACACCAGCCACTTGCTCTTCACCGTCCAGGTCACACTGTGGCTGTGGTTCACTGTGTTGTTTGCGAACTTTGCCGAGGCGATGGCCGAAGGCCGGGGCAAGGCCCAGGCCGATACGCTACGAAGGGCAAAGACCGAAACAATCGCGCATCGCATAACTCACGATTCAGGCGAAGTTGCGCCGGCCGCCAGCTTGGGTGATGTTGACCAGGACTTCTTACAAACAGCCCGTTTGCCGACTTTTGAGGACGTGTCGGCAACCCGCGAGGCCGCGCTAGGGCGATTCACCATTGAAGCGATCCCAGCACCCAAATTACGAAAAGACGACCTGGTTCTTGTTCGCGTCGGTGAGTTTATCCCCGGCGATGGCGAGATCGTCGAAGGCGTGGCGTCCGTCGACGAGTCTGCCATCACCGGCGAGAGCGCTCCGGTTATTCGAGAATCGGGAGGCGATCGCACGGCAGTAACCGGGGGCACCAAGGTC
>CAZOOE010000320.1:0-7936 GCA_964581275.1 uncultured Clostridia bacterium | reverse complement strand
CGCTCGTCCGGATCTGTGGAGGGGGTGATTAGTAATAGTCATTCCTACTCCGACTTGTTGAGAACGCTCATCGAGACGACGTCCGATCACCGGGCACCGTCCTAGAGCCTAAGCGCCAACGATCCCATTTCTTGCTTCACACCTCTCGCGACGATAACATACAGTTCTCTTCAAACTCTTATGTCACCTAAGAAGAAACTCCAGGTTGCACTTGGCGCGGTGGTTGCTTTGATTGCGTTTGGCACCATTGGATTCAAGATCATACTGACGGAGTTCTCGTGGTTCGACTCCTTCTATTTTACCTTGGTCACTCTCACAACGGTTGGTTACTCCGAACCTCCACAGACAACGCAGAGCTCGCGGTATTTCACCGCGGCCCTAATCATCCTAGGGGTTGGCACACTCGGTTATGCGCTGTCTTCGGCTGCTCAGGCCGTGATAGAGTCCGAGCTGCTATCCACTTTTGGGAAGCGACGAATGTACAAGGACATAAACAAGCTCAGCGGCCACTACATCGTATGCGGTGCGGGACGCGTGGGAGCGGGTGTCATACGAGACATCTCGCGCAGCGGGCATGAACTGGTTGTTATCGAAGGCGACGAAACGATCGCAGATCGACTGCTGGCACAAGGTCAGTTGGTGTTGATGGGCGACGCCACCAACGAAGATGTCCTTAAAGCGGCCGGGATCGAGCGCGCTCGTGGGATCGTCTGCGCAGTGTCATCCGATCCGGATAATCTTTACATAACGCTGACCGCGCGAGACCTGAACAAGGACGTGAGGATTATCTCGCGTGCCAACGACGAAGCTGCGGTTGGGCGACTGGTAAAGGCGGGAGCGGACAAAGTTGTATCGCCTGCTTTGACCGGATCGACCAGGATGGCGCAGATGCTTCTTCGCCCGGCGGTGGCGGACTTCATCGAGTTGGCGACGATGACTGAGCGGCTCGAGCTAGAAATAGAGCAGGTAGAGATTGGCCAGGACTCCCCGTTTATTGACCGTGAGCTGAAAGACACCGGAATCCGTTCCGAACATGGGGTTATCGTAATCGCTATTAGACGCGCGGACGGGGCGATGATTTTCAACCCGTTCGCTGAGACGGTAATCAAAGAAAGAGATGCGCTGGTCGCTCTCGGGAGCCACTCCAGCCTCCAAACGCTCGAACAGATGGCCAACCCTGGCAGCACGCCTGGTGTGATAAAGCACCATCGCCACTAACAAGAGTGTCAGCATCGCCAGTGCATCGTCGTATGGCTCAAGCTGCTCAATCCGATTTCTGCCCAGACGTCATTGATCGAGCCGCATTCGCTGACTCGGCACCGCGCCTTCAACTATAGGCATGCCGTGCCAGCCGGTCAGAGAGCCCGCGCCGCCACCGTAAGCGTTGCACCTTTACCAAGCGCACTCATCACGCTGTCGAAAGGCTTGATAAAAGGCAGCGAAACAAAGAACAGGGCGTGGTTGATGCGGCCTGAATCATTGGTCACCAGCTTTGTTTTGAGGCTTTGCCTTAATGTGTGCAAGTTGTGCGATTTCGAGAAATAGCTGGTCCTATAAACTTCAAAGCCTGTCTCGGACAGCAAACGTTTGAGAATCGGCAACGCGAAATGATACCGGTGACGGGGCGCGTCGAGCGCAAACCAATGACCGTCGAATGCTCGCGCTTGATAGCTTGCTGCGTTGGGCACTTGAACGACCAGCGTTCCACCTGTTTTCAAAAGCCGCCTCGCTTTTCGGAGATTCAACCTCGGCTCGTTTGTGTGCTCGAGGGCCGACCAAAAAGTCACCGCGTCGAAGCGCGAATCCTCCCAAGACAACTCCGGGAGCGTCCCCGCGAACACGTGCCCTCCCCCGATTGCGCGTTCGGCGGCGCTCGAGGCCGCGCCTGTTTCAACTCCGAAGCGATCCCACTTCTTTGGGTCAAGCGCACGCAGAAACAAACCCGAGCCGCACCCCACGTCCAGTATGCTCCCACCGGATAGCCCGCACCGCGAAAGGAATTGAGTCTTCTCAGATTGCGACGACGCGATCCATTTCTCCGAAGGCTCGGCGGCACCCCAGTAGTCATCCGGATAGAATTTGCCGAGCTCGATCTCGCTCATCTCGGGCAAGGTTCTTAGGACGCCGCAGCCGCCGCAGCGAGCAATCGTGAATTGTTCGCCTGAGTTGCAGAGCCGGTCCTTTGCGGTATACAGTTCGCGCGCGGATTTCGATCCGCATACTCCGCAGCCTTTTGTCACAGGTTCGGGTTTAGGTTTCATCGGGAAGAGAGATTCTATCCGGCGCCTCGATGCGGGACAAACATCGAAGCGTTTTGGGAGTTGAGAATGTCGAAGAGATTCAAGGCAGTTATCGCGATCACTATTATGATCAGCGCGATCGCGGTGTGTACCAGCGCGAAACAGAAAGTCGCGTCGGAGCCCGAGGTTAGGGAGATTCGGGATGTTTTGGATCGTCAGGTTCAGGCGTGGAATCGGCACGACCTCGAGGGGTTCATGCAGGGTTACTGGCACTCTCCAGACCTCACGTTTTATTCGGGCGGCACGGTAGTCTCGGGCTGGGAGGAGACGCTCGGACGTTACCGAAATCGCTACCAGAGCGCGGGAAACGAAATGGGTCATCTTGAATTCACTATCGTCAAGGTGGAATTGCTCGGCCCGCGCGCCGCCTTCGTTCGCGGGCGGTTCCACCTTAAAATGACCAGCAATGAGTCGAGCGGGCTGTTCACCCTGACGTTTCGGAGGTTCGGCGACGGCTGGAAGATCGTTCACGACCACACGTCTACTGCGTAAGTCAGTATTCGTAATCGACCGACCCGACGGACTCGCAGAGCTCGCGGAGCTTCAAGACGACTTCCACGTGGTCATCATGGCGAGTGTATGTTTCGAGTGCCTCGAGGTCGTCATAGGTTGCGATTTCCACCACGTCCCACGCCCGAGCCGAGTGCATTATATCCTCGCCGACTTCGAACGAGCGGATCAAAGAGATTTTGTCGGGCAGCGCTCGCAGCTCATCGACCACCGAGCTTCGCGCGGCTGCGCTGGCTTCCGGTTTGAATTTGAAGAACACGACATGTTTGATCATCGCTCGCTAGTGATAGCAGATTACCGGCGCGGGCGGCAAGAGGTTCGCAGTGATAGCGATGCCGGCCAACCTCTGCGATCCTCGGGCTCCGCTTCGGTTTCTCGGACAATCTCAACCGCAACGAGCCAAGTCTATGCGACCCCGGTCTGTCCGAGGCCGGTAGTCATCCAATCGGGCCTGAGCTAGAATTCCCCCTTCAATGTCGAAGATCAAAGTATTGCCGGATTCGCTCGCGAACAAGATCGCTGCAGGAGAAGTCGTCGAACGACCTTCGTCGGTGGTAAAGGAGCTCCTCGAAAACGCGCTTGATGCCGGAGCGGAAAAGATTAACATCGAAGTCGAGGACGGCGGCAAGCGTTTGATTCGGGTTCTCGACGATGGCGAAGGAATGACCCGAGACGATGCGATTATCGCCTTCGAACGCCACGCAACTTCAAAGCTGCGCACAGCGGATGATCTCGAATCCATCAACACGCTCGGTTTCCGAGGAGAGGCGCTACCTTCGATTGCTTCGATCTCTCGCTTGTTCTTGCGCACAAAAACCGTGCGCGACAACGAAGGCACCGAGGTCGAATTTAGCGGCGGCAAGCTGATTGCCGTGCGCGACATTGCCTGGCCCGGTGGAGCGGAGGTTGAAGTGAGGGACCTTTTTTTCAATGTCCCCGCCCGACGCAAGTTTCTGAAGAGCGATGCGACCGAAAGCTTTCACATCGCGAACCTGGTTCAGCACTACGCATTGGCCAACCCGCGGCTTTCTTTTTTGCTTGTTGGCAACGGCCGTGACGTGATTCGAGTAGCGACGGCGCGTTCGTTAAAGGAACGGGCTTATCAGGTGCTCGGGGGCGCCCTGTTGGACAAGCTGGTGGAGGTCAACGGCGAATCCAACGGGTTGAAAGCCGCGGGCTTCGTGTCCAATCCCCAGGAGCAACGTTCATCGCGGGACGCGCAATATCTCTTCATTAACCGAAGATTTGTTCGCGATCAACTGATTGGGCGCGCGCTCAGCGAGGCCTATCGCTCGATGATGCCCTCGGGAACTTATCCCGCGACGATCCTGTTTATCGAAGCTCCACCCACAGAAATCGATGTGAACGTTCATCCGGCGAAAACCGAAGTGCGCTTTCTTCATGAGGGCTCGGTTCTCGCTTTCGTGCGCGATGTTGTTGCCGAAGCGTTGCGATCTACGCAACCGATTACCCAAGTGCCCGGGGTTGCACGAGCTGGTGCCGACGAGAACCTTGGTGTGGTTGCGAGGCAAGGGTGGCGAGCAGACGAGCGTAGAAACCAAGGAGCCGAGGAATACAGGAGCGGAGGAGCGGAAGAACAGCGCCAGAGCGGGGTGGATGCGCAGACGCGCGAAGGCACGGCCCCAATTTCTGATCGTGAATTGCGCGAAGAGAATCGAGGTCCGGGCGAAAGCAACCAGTTGATTGAACAGACGAATGCGACCTATGCCGATCGGCGGGCGCTTGATGGCAGAGGCCCTACCGAACGCTCATGTGCGACGGATTCGATGTTGCCGGAGAGCGACGGAACGCCGCTGGAATCAACCGCCTTGCCTGGATTTGGACACGGCATAAAACCGCTCGGCCAGATTCGCGACAGCTATATCGTGGCGACTGATGAAGAGGGCTTGCTATTAGTTGATCAGCACGTTGCGCACGAACGGGTCTTGTTCGAGCAATTTCGCGACGCGCGGCTCGCGCGCGCAGCCGGTCTACAGCCGCTGCTCATACCGGCGACGATCGACTTAAGTCCATCTGAAGCCGAGGCATTCTCCATCGTGGAGCAAGAGCTTGAAAACATTGGGATCGAAACCATGAGGCTGTCGGGCCGAACCATCGCGATCCAAACCGCTCCCGCTGGACTCGGACCGGGCGACGTGCTTGCGGTTGTTCGAGAAGTGCTGACCGTAGTAGAACGCGAGCGCCGCCACTCTACGCTCGAACGCATACGCGATGGGATCGCTGCCGAGCTTGCGTGCAAGGCGGCGATTAAGGTGAACATGCCTCTCACCTCCGAGAAGATGCAGTGGTTGATCGACGAGCTCATGAAGACCCAGAACCCAATGACCTGCCCCCACGGCCGACCTATAATGATGAGGATGGGATTGCGCGATATCGAGCGTGGGTTCAAGCGGCCGGTGTGAGCCGGAGCGAAGAGCGAAGGGCTAAGCGCAAACGGCTTTGCGTGCCGAGTCGAGAATTCCCTTACGAATCACGCATCGGGTCACCCCCATCACTAATCGCCCTTCACTCGTTACTCATCACGACTCACGCGTCACCAATCACTATCCACGAATCACGCCTCACTCTTCCGGGTTGCCCCTTTTATTTGTCTCAACTGCGGCTCGACGAGGCTATCGTAGCAACCGGGACAAATGCCGTGACTGAATTCGACTTCCGAGTGTTTACTGATGTAGCTGTCCACCTGTTGCCAATAGTTCTGATCGTCACGAACCTTTTTGCAATAGGAACAAATCGGGAGCAGTCCTTGAAGCTGCTTCACTCGCGATAATGCGCGCTCCAGCTCAAGGACGCGGTCCGCGACGCATTTCTGAAGTTCGGCCATCCTTAGCCCGACTTTTATCCGAGCGTGAAGCTCGTTCCGATTGAAGGGCTTTGTGATGTAGTCGTCGGCGCCTGCGCATAGACCCTGAACTACGTCTTGTTTCTCGCTTTTGGCGGTCAACATGATCAGGTACGCCGGCATCGTGGTTTCAACCGCGCGGACTCTGCGACACACCTCAGCACCATCGATGCCAGGCATCATCCAATCAAGGATGGCAACGGTGGGCATCTCGCGTTGGAACGCGTCCCAAGCCTGGTTGCCGTCGCATGTGGTGATGACGTCGTATCCCCACTTGACAAGAGTAACGTCAAGGAAGGACCGTGAAACAGGATCATCTTCAGCTATCAGAATCTTCATGACAAACTCATCTGCTCGAACGACTCCAGTTCTTCTCTTAGCCGCTCGATTTCCTTTTCCAACACGGCGAGGGCAGTGTCAGCAATAGATAGGTCTCCAGCTCGCGCAACATTCTCGAGTCTCGCTGCTGCGTCAACGGCGGCGTTATCGCGAAAGTTCGCGACCGAGCCTTTGAGCTTGTGCGCCCCCCGAGCGAGCTCTTCGGCATCGCCGCGCGCGAGCGCATCGGTCATTTCCGACAACTGGCCCAGAGAGGAGGCCGCAAAGACCCTCGCCAGTATCAACACCAACTCCTGGTCGCCATCGAAGCTCTTAATGAGCGTATCGACGTCTAACGCGCCGATGTGCGCTGGGCCAATTCGTTTCGCGCCGGCAGCCTGTCGAGCGGCCGTCTCGACGGCGTCGAACAGCTTCTGGGCCTCGATGGGCTTCGACAGGTAATCGTCCATGCCGGCCTCGATACATCGCTCGCGATCACCCTTCAAGGCGTGCGCGGTTAGCGCGATGATGGGGATGTGCGCGTCGATGCCGCGCTCCTGTTGGCGTATTCTTGTGGTGGCGTCGAAACCGTTAATCTCGGGCATCTGTAAGTCCATCAGGACCAGATCGAACCCGCCCGCGTCCAGTAGTGAAAGGGCCTCCCTCCCGTCCTGTGCGATTACCGGAATGTGACCCCACTTCTCGAGCAAACGTTTTATTAGCTCCTGATTAACGCTGCTGTCTTCGGCGATGAGCACGCGTGAGGGGTTTGCGGTCCTGAGAACCGCCCGGCTCGTCCGAGACGGCGACCAGGAAGCCGGTCCGAGCACCGCTCCTATCACGCTTAGCAACTCGGCTGCTTTGACCGGCTTTACCAAGCTGGCTTCTATGCCCAAACTGCGATGTCGCGACTGATTCTGGTGCACCGACGACGACATCACGATGATCTTGAGTTCGTTTCGCTCGGGCAGCGTCCTTATCTGCTCAGCCAGAACCAGCCCGTCCATCTCAGGCATGTGAAAGTCGAGCAGCGCGAGCTTGAACGGTGTTTTGGCAGCCTGAGCTTGCTTGATTGCTTTCAGAGCTGACGTTCCGCCGTCCACCGCGACAGGCTTCATCCCCCAGTTGCGCAGCTGAACTTCCAGGATCCGCCGGTTCGTCGCGTTGTCGTCAACCACCAGAACCGGAAGCCCAATCAGCGTCGAGAGCTTTGTTGGGTGTGCGCTCGGCAAGTGGCTTCCAGGGATTCCGAACCTGACGGTGAAATGGAACATGCTGCCGTGGCTCTGCTCGCTGCCAGGAAGGTCGACCGGGCTTTCGACCCAGATCCGTCCGCCCATCATCTGAACCAACTGTGACGAAATCGCCAGCCCCAATCCGGTGCCACCGTATTTGCGTGTCGTAGAACTGTCGGCCTGGGTGAACGAATCGAAGATCATCATTTGCTTCTCGATCGGAATACCGATGCCGGTATCTCGGACTTTGAAATGCAGAATGACTTCGTCGTTCGTTTGGGCTTCCGCGTCGACTCTCACAATTACCTCGCCGCGCTCGGTAAACTTGATGGCGTTGCCAACCAGGTTGACTAGTATCTGGCGCAATCGGCCCAGGTCTCCCACCACGACTTCGGGCACGCCGGGACGGAGATAGTAAGCGAGCTCGAGCCCTTTCTGCTCAGCGCGCAGCCCCAGCGCTTTCATTACCTCATCGACTGCGTCTTGGAGGTTGAATTCGTCCGGATCCAGATCGAGCTTGCCGGCTTCAATCTTTGAGAAGTCGAGAATGTCGTTGATGACTCCCAACAGCGAATCTGCGGAGAGCTTCACCAGCTTGAGGTATTCGCGCTGCTCAGCGGATAGGTCAGTGTCGAGTGCGAGTTCGGTCATTCCAATGATGCCGTTCATCGGCGTGCGGATCTCGTGGCTCATGTTGGCCAGAAACTCGC
>CAZOOE010000319.1:0-7936 GCA_964581275.1 uncultured Clostridia bacterium | reverse complement strand
ACCGATCTCAGGGACGCGCACCTGTCGCTAACGGGGCGGGTCGCGTGGGGAGGCATCGGCACTCCGGTGCATACACTCGCAGCGGTATCCGGGCTGCCCGAGGCTGATTTGAATTCAATGATAGGCCGCATTCTTCCCATCACCGCCATCATCGTCCCGTTCTGGTTGGTGCGCGCGATGGTGGGGTGGCGCGAGACGTTCGAGGTTCTGCCGGCCATACTGGTGGTGGGCCTCTCATTTGCCGTGACGCAGTTCGTGTGGTCAAACTTCATCGACAGCAATCTGGTAGATATAGCCGGCGGATTGGCGTCGCTGGTTTCGACGGTGATCTTTCTTCGGTTCTGGCGTCCGCGCCGAATCTGGCGATTCGACGACGATCCTTCGCACGAACCCGACAGTGCTGACCCCGAAGCACAAAATCTCACGCAGTCGACAGCCGGCAACACAAGTTCACGGAGCGCGGCGAAAGTCGCGCGCGCATGGATGCCCTTCATTGTGCTGACAGTCTTTGTGCTGCTGTGGGGGCTGCCCTCGATCAAAACCGCACTAAACCGGTTCAGTACCCCGGCGTTCGAGCGAGGCGGATGGGACGTACCCGTACTGCACCTGTCAGTGACGCGCGCGGCGCCGGTCGTTTCAAAGCCCGAGCCCGAAAAAGCGAAGTTCGATCTCAACTGGCTCTCGGCGACTGGCACCGCTTGCTTTATCGCAGCGATCTTCGCCGGATCTTTGCTCGGGGTTGGTCCCGCTGAACTTGCGAGAATCTTTTGGCGCACCTTGGTTCGAATGAGGTTTGCGGTACTCGCAATCTCGTTCATGCTTGGGCTTGGGTTTGTGACTCGCTACTCGGGGATGGACGCAGTGCTAGGGTTGGCGTTCACACGCACCGGGTGGCTGTTCCCGTTTTTCGGGACTTTTCTCGGGTGGCTCGGCGTAGCGCTTACTGGGAGCGACACTTCTTCAAACGCGTTGTTCGGGGGGTTGCAACGAATCACCGCCGAGCAGCTCAAACTAAGTCCCATTCTGATGTGCGCGGCCAACAGCGCAGGCGGTGTGATGGGAAAGATGGTCGACGCACAATCGATCGTCGTCGCCACCGCTGCCACGAATCAGGTTGGAAACGAAGGCGTGATCTTCAGGTTTGTGCTATGGCACTCGATCGCACTGGCCTCGATCGTTGGATTGATCGTGATGGCGTATGCATACCTGTTTTCGGGCGGGATACCACACTGATTCCTGGCGACCGCGGGAGCACGGACGCAGTCACAGTAAAACAACATTGCGCGAGCGGCCCGGTTGATCTTACTATTGGGCCAACTTTTTTTATTAGGGAGTTCAAGCAATGCCGAGAGTATCTTTGTGTATTGTCCGAATCCTGATCCTTTCTGTTTGCTCAACAGCCGGTGCAACACAGAAAGAGGCGGCAGACACCAAAAGTAAGATAACCCTGCGATTCAATCAAACCGAGTATGTGCATCGCTGGTCGCAAAATGGCCAGCATGAATTTACGCCTCCAGGTCAAGAAGATCTGTCAAAGTGGGCCGACATGCTGACCATCAACTTTTACCAAAATGTTACCGATGGGGAAGCTCTCGCTCGCTTTGCCAACCAGGTTCTTGAGAACTATAAGGCGGCGAAAGCAATCGTTCTGAAAACCGATTCTGTGCCTCGAACCAATGAAAAGCCTGCTGAGCATCTAATGGCTGTAGTTTTTGGCAGACCCACCTTTCTTGAAGGCGTTCAAACACGGCTTAGGATGGTCAACGGGCAAGGTGTATCTATCGTCTATTCTCACCGAATGTATGGGAAAGCGGCTGGGCCAGAAATGAGCAATTGGCTAAAAGAAAATGGTCCTTCAATAGAGAAGGCACTTATGACCTGGGAGTTTCCCCCTTCAGTTGTCGCTCTGCAAAAGGCGCCGGTTGCGAAGGGCCAGCCACAGCATTGAAGGCGAGAAGCATCTTCATATAGCGGTCGATTGAAACAGAAGCGGAAGCTATCAACCTCGATCACTTCGACGCAGTTCGAGAACGGTTACTGGTATGCAACCGATCTCAAGGAATTCGCGAAGCACATCGGGATTCCATACGCGAATAAGCTGCGAAAAGACGAACTCGAGAAGGCCATCAAGCTTTTTCTCGAAACCGGCGAGATAACTAGCCTCGCCAAAAGAAGCCTCTCGACCTCCGGCCACAGAGATGTCGAACGAGGGCTCAGCCTGAACCTGCCGGTGGTGATCTACACTAACGACAAGCAGACCAAGGATTTCCTCGAAAAAGAAATGCGGAAGCTTGCCCCAAGACTGAAACGGAGATCCGGAGTGCGCTATCGTCTGAATCGATGGCGGGAGGAGCAAATCGACAAAGGCGTCAAGCTCACATACGGACAGCTGGTCAAAGAATACGTTCGACTCAATCAGAGCAATGAGCCCTTCGCTCGAATTCCACACGGCAGATACATCAACTTCTTGAGCGACTTTTTGGCATCGGAGAAAGGAGCCACGAGGGAAGAGGCATTGAAGGCTTGGGCGGAGCTGAAGGCGCTGGACCTTCCCAAGGACTATCGGTCTTGGAAGCGGTCGCAGTTGATGGCGAAGGAACCAAAGCACGACTAGAATTTGTTCCTTGAGTGGGCTAGATCTGGACGAGGTCGCACCTCTCAAGTGCGACTTCCAGGCGGGTGACGCTGGCTAGCCCGACCTGCTCCGGGAATTGCGGCTAGTGTCCTAAAAAAAGATCAATATCAGGCTCACTTTTGTTCGTTCACACTTTCAAGAGCCAACACGTCATGGAAAGCATTCATGGCGACGTGTTTTGGCCGCTGCGGTAATTTCACCTTGAACTCCGGCGTCGCCGTGTTGCCAATGAGCGTCGCTTCGCCTAACCGCATCCACTTACCATCGAAATCCAGATAAACCGGTACGAGCATCTTGAACCGCTCGGACACCCCACTCTGCTTGATCGTAAACTTGAGCATAACCTTGCCGTCGGCTTCAGTCGCCAGCGTGTACTCCAGCTTGTATCGTGGCAGCTCGGTACCGTACACCCACTCGTTGAAGAACCAATCCATCCGCTTGTTTCCATCCAGGTCCATTGCCGGTGTCATATGTTTTTCTACCACGCGCTTGAAGCTTTCCGTCGACGCGTTCTGGTTGAAATGCGTCTTGACGAAGTCATGCATCATGTCGATAAACCGTTTATCGCCCGTCTCCCGGCTGTACATGATCGCTCGAAGCATATGCAAGATGTATCCGCCTTTCGGATAGACCAGCCGATACGCACCCGGTGTCTTGAACGTATTCAGCCTGAGTCCCATCCAAATCGGTCCTGCGTCATTGGGCCGGTTGCCCCATTCATTCTTGTCGATTACGTACTGACGGTGGTGCTCCCAATACTTAAGATACTTGTCTGCGTTTTTTTCGGTGGCCTGCAGGAACAGCCCCGCTGAGAAGTCCGCGAATCCTTCCGACAGCCACTGATCGTGGAACGAAGCCCAACCCACCATGTGGCCCCACCACTGATGAGACACTTCGTGCGGCGTGACCTCCTGTATAAACTCCGTAAGGCGGGTACTGATGCGGCCCATCAGCATCCAACGTTGAGTTGAATCCAGATAAGCGCTTATTGGCAAATAGACCAAGGTCGGCCAGGACTGCCCGAAATTGAACTGAGGCTGCTGAGTTATCGCAATCCGCCCGTACGGGGCTTGACCGAACCAGTGAGTGAACAGACGCACCGAGTTCTGCGCATCCACCATCGCATTCTGATTCAAGCTGGCAGGCGTCATCGCTCCGCCTGCGCGTTCGGCTGCGCCGCGCATGTAGTCAGGAAGATCGACCGTCGCGTAGCCTTCGATCAGATACTTGGATTCCGCATCGTCGATCTCCTTCTTTTTGAAAACGCCGTAGTTGAATCCTGCCACCGCCAGCGGAACCTCCGACACCCATTGCGAAGCCGCGAAGTCTCCCTCACGCCAACTCTTGACAAGCTTGCCAACACCGACCAGCGTGTATCTGTTAGGAACTTTGAAGGTAAGATCGAACGTCGCGCGATCGTTGAAGGCGTTGGCGCTTGGATACCAGCTAGTGCGAGCGCCGACCGCAAAGTTTCCCCCGCCCGCGTCCTCAATCACCTTGTTCCCTTGATACTCAATGCTCAGTTTGTACTCCTGTCCTTTGACCAACGGTTCCGGCCAGACCACGTAAAACGCACCGTCCTCCTTCTTCTGTTCCTGGATGAAGTTGATCTCGCGCTCGCCGGCCGTTACGCGCGTCACACGCAGGTTCGGCAGCAGTCCGAAGTTGAGCAAGCGATCGCCGTCTATTATCGCGTTGAACTTAACATCCGCGACGGCGGTCAGCTTCTCGCCATTGTCAATTGCCGTCTCGATGCGATAATGCTGGACATCGATTGTTCGCTTGTCTTCGTCGGAACTTGCGGCGCCGCTTTTGTACTCGGCGGCCAGATGCGCCAGATACAAGACGCCTTCTTTTGCTCCCTGAGGGTCGAGGTTGATAAGCGCGACTTCCTCAGGCGCAAGCATCTGCGGTAACGCGCCGCGAGGCCTGACCGAGTAGCGCAAATCGTCGTACTTGCGGCCGAATAGATACGCGCTGAAGAAGCCCGGAAAACTCGGGTTGTAAACATCGCGCAGGATCTCCGCGTCTATGTTCTCACCCTCGTAAGCAAGCAGGTACTCGACAAAACTTCGAGGACGCTCCGGGCGGTAACGAACACGCTTGTAAAAGTCGCTGAGCACGTCGTGGGCGCGAGGCTCATCGACTCCGCGTTGCGCCTGCCGCTTTATCTCGTCATAGGTCTGGTCGGTAAAACAAAAGACCGCCTTTTCGAATGCCTCGTCGACTGCGTCTTTTTCGGTGATGAGGTGAAGGTAGCCGCGTTCCAGCGCAATGGCCGGTGTGAGGGTAAACTGGCCGTCTCCCACAAACACCGCTCTGACGACTCGTCCCATCACCGCCGGCAGAAAGCTAACCCGCCCGGCGCGAAGCGTAATTGTCCCGGCGTCGCGTTGGAGGACCAGGTTATTCACAGTATAGGTTTCCATGGCGCCGCCGTCGCGCACCTGCCGATAATTAGGCTCGGAGTTTGGAGCGATCGCGCCCTTCGTCCCAATATCCACCTTCTCGCGCGGCGCCGCTACTTCAAGACGAATCTCGATGGTCTCCGGACGACCGGGGCCGATGACCGCGGTTCGTTCAACCGGTTTGAAGCCTGTCTGGGAAATACTTATGGTGTAGCCGCCGGGCTCGAGGTTATCAAACTTGAACCGCCCCTCGTTGTTGGTCGACGTCGTACGTATCTCGCCGGATGCATCGTTTCGAATCGAGACTTGCGCTCCTACTATCGCGGCGCCGGTTGGATCTTTGATGGTCCCGCCCATTGAGGCCGCCGGGGTTTGCATTGCCGCGATCTGGAGCGCGGAGAGAATCAGAGCCGGAGCCGCGGCTAGGGCGAACAAGACTCCATTGCGCATTTCTATCCTCGGCTTGAGCGAAAAGGTTAGTGACTACGGTTTCTTTGGATCCGCCTTCTTATCACCGCCGCCGGTGATCTTATCCTTGAGTTTGCCAAAAAACCCGCGCTTTTTCTCTTCAGGTTTCTTCTCGGGCTCTTTCTCTGGCTGCTTCTCGGAGACGACCTTCTCCTGCTTTGGGGCGGGTTGTGTCTGCGGAGGCGGCTGGGCGTGCGGCTGTTGTTGCGAGGCCGAGGCCGCATCGGCTGTTTTCGTCGTGCCGGTCCGAGGGCGCCCATTCGAGTTTCCCTGCGCGGATCCCGCGGCCGGTTGTGGATTTGCCGAGGCTCCCTGGGCAGTCGTCGACTGTGAAGGAATCGACTGAACGCTTTGCGGAGGAGGGACAGGTGATTCACTCGGCACTGATGGGGCACCGGGATTCTGAGTCGCGGAGGGGGGAGCGGTTTGCGTCGGAACAGCTGGTGCCTTGCCGACGCCGCTCACCAAAGCGACCGTTCCGGCGATAATCGCTATGAGTACGGCGCCGGCACCCGCGTAGTGCTTCCAACTGAGTTTGCTTAGAAGCGAAGCTTGTCTGGGATTGTTCGGCGCAACTGGAGGCTGTTCGTAATGTCCGGGTCGGCCCTGCGAGAGAGCGGCCGCCGCGTCGGGGTGACCGAGGCGTGTCGCCTTTACCTCACCACCAGTCGAGGCCGCTGCGAATTCCTGGCCGCCCCCAAGCCTGGTCGCGCCCACAACATCGCCTGACTGCGTGGTCACCGCCATCCCCTGGTCCGCACGTGTTGAATAATCTTTCCGCACCGCTGGAGCATTTAGAGGTCTGGTAACCGCACCGGTGTTCCGCTGAATCAGCATTGCGCGAAACTCGCTTGCGCTCTGGCAGCGAGCCTCGCGCTTTTTGGCAAGCGATCGCATGATTGCTTGCTCGACGGACAGTGGGATGTGGGGCGCGTGAGCTCGCGGCGGCGTAGGCGCGACCTCGATCTGACATCGCATCAACTCGTACTCGCTTGTGCTGTTGAACGGCACTCGGCCGGTCAGCATCTCGTAAAGCAAAATGCCAAGCGAATATATATCCGAGCGGCCGTCAGTTTCTTCGCCACGAACCTGCTCGGGAGACATGTATTCGACGGTTCCGATCAAGTGCCCGGCCTTGGTGAGGCGATCGGTGCCAAGCACCCGGGCGATCCCGAAGTCCATCACCTTGATCGAACCGCTCTCGGTTAACATCATGTTAGCGGGCTTGATATCGCGATGCACGATACCCATCTTGTGGGCATGATCGATCCCCTCGAGCGCCATGCAAAAAAGTGCAATTGCGTGATCGCATTGCATCGCTCCTTGCGCCCTTATGACCTCATCGAGGGTCTTACCGCGCACGAATTCCATCACCATGAAGAAGTCTTCGCCTTGACGAAAGAAACTATGCAGCGTAGCCACGTTAGAATGATTCAGTTTCGCGAGAGTCACGGCTTCCGTACGAAACCGCTCGACGACGTTCGGCTGTCGCGCAAGCTCTGGCCGAAGCATTTTTATGGCGACTTCTCGCTCGAGCATCAGGTCCACACCCTTGAAGACCGCGCCCATTCCGCCTTCGCCGATTTTGTCGATGATCTTGTAATTGCCAACTACACTGCCGATCATTTAATTCACCTCACAAAGTCGGGAGGTCCTCAGCTTCGCACGTACTCCCGACACAACCTCAACTCTACTGACTGCCTTGGATCAAGCCTACGATCAGGTTCGCCTCTGCCTTCTGTTTGGTCCGAGGGGCAAAGTTGTAATTGTCCCCTTTGCGCGACGCGGTAGCGACCCTTATGTGGAAAGCGCTGTACTGGGCGCCCATGAAGGGGTTAACTTTCGCCTCTTTGATGTCTTGGCGGTTTGCCTCGAAAGTGTGATTGCCATTATCCGCTCTATAAGTGACATTGGTCCGCGAGACGAACAGCGATCCCTCGCAAAACGTATTGAACAGGCCATCGTGGTCGTGATAGACGCGAAAAGGGGCGCCACCGCCGCGCTCAATTGCGGCGCGCATCGAGCGTTCGGCTGCCAGTATGTCGTGGCTGCCGTAGAGCTCGGCGAAACCCAAAAGTCCGTAAGCCTGCGGCTTCGACGAATCAAGAGTGACCGCCTGCTGCAACAGCCTGATCGCAGCATTAGTATTGTTGGCTTGCATAGCAGCGAACGCCTTGTCTGTTAGATCGTCGTAGTCCGGCCCGGCTGGTACCGGGCGGCTCGCCGGACCGGACGGTCGCGGGGCGCTGGGTGGAGGCTCGCTTGCCTTGGCCGTTATTGCGCCGATTAGCGAATTGTTGCCACCAGCCTCTTTAATCTCGCGCGCGATCTGAGGAGTAATGCTAAAGCTAATGCCCCGCACTTCGACGAACCGCTCGACCTTCGTGTTGGGAACCCCCCTTTGCAACAGAGTGATAATCTCGTT
>CAZOOE010000318.1:0-7942 GCA_964581275.1 uncultured Clostridia bacterium | reverse complement strand
GGGGTAGGGGGTCGGTTACCGGGTAAGACCAAACCGGGGTTAGTCTTATTGTTGGCCGGCGGGACAACGGCCTAGCGCATGAGGGGCTTGGCATCCGTCTCTCCGCTGCTCAATCTGTGGGTGCGTGACTTGGACATCTCGCACGCACAAGGAGGATTGCTATCGGGCTTCTGGTATCTGCCCGGCTTGGTTGTCGCGCTGCCGTGCGGCTGGCTGATTGACCGCTACTCGACGCGCCGTATCCTGCTGTTGTGCTGGAGTTTGATAGTCGCAGGGATCGCGTTGATGGCAGTCGCGCCTTCGTTTTGGGTTCTTTGCGCGGGGCGCTTGATATTCTCGACAGGGATGAATGCGCACATGGTCGGCGCGCCGAAATTGGTTGCTAGCTGGTTTGAGGGGCGCAAGGAAGCCGGGCTGGCGATGGGACTCTACACGATGAGTTTTCCCATTGGTTTTTTTGTTAGCCTGAACCTGCTGGGCCGCATCGGCGACAATTATGGCTGGCGTCCGGCAATGTACTTGATGACCGCATTTACCGTGCTGGGCTTTTTGTTTGTGTTTTTGATTCCGTCGACATCCGCGCGCGTGGCCGCTACCGCCACAGTGGAGACAGACGAGCCACAGAGTCGCTTTCAACCTTGGCATCTGGGCTGGGCTGTATGGGTGCTGGGCCTAGGATACTTCGGTTACAGCATTGGAACCGAATCCTACCTCGCATTCACACCTGATTACCTGGTGCGGCGTGGATATGCCCTCGCTGCCGCCTCGGCTACGGTGGGTAGCTATGCGTGGGCGTCGTTTTTTCTTAAACCGGTCTTTTCGTATTTCTTGAAGCGTAGCAACGCGCCGATGTTTGTTGTGGTGGCGTCAGGGCTTGCAATTCTAAGTATTTCATTCTTGCTTATCGAGGGGACGTCACCGGTTGTTTCGTCGCTCGTTATGGGCACATCGCTCGCTCTGGGAATGCCTTCGCTTTATGCTCTCCCAGCGTTTTTGTTCAGCCAGCAAAGGTCGGGACAGGTGTACGGCCTGTATCAGCTCTTCTATAGCCTTGGTTTCTTCGCACAGCCGGTTGTCGGATATGCAATTGATCGAGCCGGCAGTTATGCCAGCGGCTACTATGTGATGATTGCCTATTGTCTGCTCGGGCTCATCTGTCTTCTGCGTTTCATTCGTCAAAAGTCAGCGCTATCGCAAGCCCCTGAGGTAACAGCGTCCCTGGCCGAGTCGAAATAGCTTCAATCTTCCGCCGGCTGTTGCGCGCCGCCGTTTGATCGAGGGCGCGTTTCTAGAAGAATTATCACTCTAGCGGAGAAACCCGGACAGAGGTATTTTACACGACTTGCTTACCTCAACTACAACGCTGTTAACAGGCAATTCGAGTACTTCTCGCTGGAGACTCGCGCCTCGCAGACGATTACCTGATCAAACCGTTCGCCTTTGAAGAACTGCTCGCGCGCGTGCGCGCGCTCGCCCGGCGCGCATATCGCGCAAAGAACCCTCGCATCGCCATCGACGATCTGGAAATTGAGACCACTACTCAGCGCATTTGGTTCAACGTTGCCCGCTCCGCGGTGGCAGCCGCAGCCGCGCGCGAGAAGTTGGAGCATTGCCCTCACTCAGACTGGATTGGCGTATCAACCAGCATTTCACTTACACCGCGATCTACTCGCATTTCTTCGCCGGGAGATTTCTGCGTGAGACTCCGCCGGAAAAAGATGTAAACTACGTCTCGACTTGGGTGACTTTCAGGTTTTAAGATGAAGCTATTACATTTTTCGATCGCGGAGCCTAGCAGCAATAGCAATGGTGAGGCATTCAAACGGACAAGGCAAAAATTCAGCGGCAAAAACTAAGCTGATAGAGTTGGCGCAGAATTTTGGTGTCAAGCCAGTGCTTGCAAACACAGATGTCTGAAACAGGAGTTCGCGGCTCTGCAGGGGAGCCCTCCAAAATGGTGATCTATCTGAGACTTTCACGCGCCAACGCTGCCAGGACCTCTAAATTATCCAGAAGGCAGAGCCGCTGCCGTGGTGAGTTTGATCGCTCGCCACCGCCACGGGTACTTGACCCGTCAGAGACATCGGCAACACCCCGATGGATAAAACCACAACGGACACCGTCAGGAAGATCTTCAGGTGTGCGTTATGACTCGATCATTCACTTCACCTCATAATTTCAAGATAGCGACTCGCGAGCGCAAACGAGTAATCAGAGCAAGGAAATGGGACGCGGCAACCAATCGGTGTTGGCAAGCCGGCGGCTGCTACTGAGCCTGCTTGACCGCGGCGATGATCCGAGCGTTTGATGGCCTGACCTTGTAATCTACTTCTACAAAGCGCCACCGCACGATCCCCGCACGGTCTATCACAAACGTTGCCGGGTGAGGGATATTCAACCGGCTGCCAGGATTAAACAGGCCGTACCGGTCGATGACCTTATGGTCTGAGTCCTCGAGGTAGGTTATCTGAGTCTGGCCGATCTTTGCATCAAGTTTGACCAGGAGGTTCTTTGTGCTCTCTGCAGTGTCCACGCTGACTGCCAGAATTACCGCCTGGCTCTTCAGCAATGGTTGGTTGTCGAGAAGCGATTTCAACTCTCCGAGTTGGTTGACGCAATAGGGTCACCAGTGCCCCCGGTAGAAAACTAGCACCACGATGGATTTGCCGCGATAGCCGGAAAGCTGAATTGGTTTCCCACCGAGGTCATTGAGGATAAAGTCTGGAGCCGGTTTGCCGAGGGCGACCCTGTCAATGTCCGTGGCGGGCAACTGCGACCCATCGACCGGCCCGCGCCGGTTTTCGGTCCCCTGGTGCAAAGGGGATAAAACGGCGTAAAGAAGGATCGGCAATAAAAACGGTTTCGGCATAAGAACCTCTAATCCTTCGTGACCTCCAAAATATTCCTTGAGCTCGCCAGCGCTCCTCAGCGAGCGCCCGCTCTGGCACAGAAACGGCGCGGAAACGAAGCGAGCTGATCAACCAGGAAATTCCGCACCATTTCCCCGAAGAGCAAAAGTCCTTGCCCCAGGCAATTGACTGCCCTGCGCCGCCTGAGAACGTTGGGGCACTAAACCTACAAAGATAGACTATCTCGACTTGTATAATGCGGGGAGTCGCTTGCGGAGATTTGATATTTTTGGCAAGTCATTAATCCTAATGTAAGGCTCAGTCGAATGATGGACTACGTAATCTTGATGGTAAGCCTCTGCTTGATAAAATGTTTCTAACGCCAGGACTTGAGTCACAATAGGCGCCTCAAAGACTTTAGCCTGATTAAGCTGATCAATATAAGCCTGCGCAATGCGCTTCTGCTCTTCATTTGAATAAAAGATAACCGAGCGATATTGCGTACCTGTGTCGGGTCCTTGCCGGTTAAGCTGCGTTGGATCGTGCGCAACAGAAAAAAAGACCTTGAGAAGCTGACCATATGTGACCTGAGATGGATCATAAGTGATCCTGACCGATTCGGCGTGTCCGGTATTACCCTCGGAGACTATTTCATAATGAGCCGTATTGGCTGCCCCCCCGGAGTATCCAGATGTGGCGTCGCTAACCCCTTTCACATGTTGGAAGACGGCTTGAATGCCCCAAAAGCAGCCTCCGGCAATAACAACGGCCTGCTTGCCTTTTGAGGTTGAGAGAGATTCGTCAACGATAGGATCCGGAATTGAGCTGGCAGCAGTGGCCGCATTACAAGCTGGCGTGGCGAAGATGGAGAATATGACGAAAGCTCTAAAAAGACCGACCAGCAATTTCACTTTCGCATGAGCGAGTAATCTTACTTTAATCATGTCTTATCTCCGTGCAGCTCTCGAGATTCGCATTTTCAGACCAGTATCATCCGTATCTGGTTTATGACTGGATTATGGATCGAATGCCCATTCACAGAATAGTGAAGATGACCTCTCCTATACCCATGATTCATTATTCCTGAATCTCTACTCCCCATTAACGAATTTGAGAGCAACCGAATTCATGCAGTATCGCAGGCCGGTCGGCGCTGGGCCGTCGTCGAAGACATGGCCTAGATGCGCCCCGCACCGGGCGCATTTTACCTCGGTCCGAGTCATCCCATAGCTAAGATCACTCTCGGTCTCAATGCTTTGTTCTGAAATAGGAGCATAGAAACTAGGCCATCCTGTGCCAGATTCGAACTTCGCATCCGAGCTGAAAAGAGTGAGACCGCAACACACACAATGGTAGCCTCCCTTTTCATGAGAGTTCCAGTATTCACCTGTAAACGGTCTTTCCGTCCCCTTTTGCCTGGTGACGCGAAATTGCTCCAGCGTGAGTTGTTGTCGCCATTCATCTTCTGACTTGACGACTTTTTCTATCATCGTTTGCGATTCTGGCCTTTGCTCTTTCTTCTGGTTTGAATAAGTACTCGCCGCAGAGCAGGCAAGTGAAAAATTAAGTAATAAAAGTGCTGCCACAAGAACAGTGAACTTCATGAATTGTCTCCTGGGCATTAGGACTTAACGAACTTGGCTTCAATGGCTCGCTTCCAAGATAGTTTGAAGATACACATCATTCGAGCAATGATTTCCTTGCCCCCGCCGAATGCCGTAGATTGCCTCTTCGGCGCGTTGATCCCAAATATGATTGTTGAGCAGTGAAAAATGTAAAGCAGATTATCATCCTACTTGAATAATCATACTTTTAGAGAATATATTCCCCACATAGAAGCTTTTTTGCTGGAGACGAGATATGGAAATCTTTACTCAGCTAAACAACCCTTCCAAAGTCCTATTTCATAAAACCATCACCGCACCAAGGCGATACTGAATATTGCCGCGGCCTGTCCGTCCGATTAAAATCGATTCGCTGTGAGCTATAGCGGCAGGCTGACAGTCGCGCTCATTATCAACATCCCTCCGATTGATTTCATCTTTAACATAAGGTTCCTATTCAGTTTATTCTTTAGCAGCCTCAAGTGCTTCCTTCGCGTTAAGGGCTTGACGCGGGTCGAACTGCCGGTTTAGCGCAAGCGCGCGTTTGAGGTATTCGCGCGCGTTTGCCTTATCGCCCGACGCGAGCGCAATCATGCCTGCGTGATAGAAAAGTTTCGCGTCGCGCGTGTTGAGCTTCAACGCCTCTTTGATCGCCGCTTGTGCTTCGGTTGTTTTGCCCGCTTTCAAAGCGGCCCAGGCAACTATGTCTGCACCGTAGATGTCCCGGCGAACGACGTATTCCCTAGTCGCGTAGGCATAGGCTTCCTCGATCTTCCGTTCATGATCGACGTAGAAGAGCGCAAGCTGCCTGTTGTAGAGCGCGCCGTTCGCGCTGTTCAGTTTTCCGATCTGTTCGACGAGGCCGTACTGCGCTTCAGCTTGTTCGTCGCGCCCGACAAGTTTATACAAATCGCCCAGCGCCGCGACAAATGTTGGCTCAGGTATTATTTGGATTGCGCGCTCATAATTATCAATGCCCCCTTGCAAGTCGCCTTGCGCAGCCCGTACGCGTGCGAGCGAGGCAAATGCGCGATAGTAATTTGGAAACATCACAAGCGCGTCACGGTAACGTTGTTCTGCCGTGGTGTAATCGCCGATAGAGAATGCGACTTCGCCTAATTGCCAGCGGCACCACGCAACGGTCTCGCGCGACGGGTTGGGTTGGTCGAGCGCAAGCGCTACCGCATTCGTGAAGTGCTGGCTCGCTGCTTCAACATCACCATTCAGCAAAGCAAATTTGGCCAGACGGGTTTCAACGCTCGCCCCGCCGCCGCGCTTCTTCATTTCAAGGAAGGCCGTCTTCGCTTTATAGTAATCGCCCAGTTCTAAGAGCGCATCCCCGAGCATTTGATACGGATAGCTCTTGCCTGAATCAAGCTCAACCAACTTCAGAGCGTGATCGTGCGATGCGGCGAAATCATGCGATATGTTTTCGGCCTGAGCAAGGGCAGTCAAACCGCCCAGATTCTGCTCGGCGGGCATCGCGGCAAGCGAAGATCGAGCGGCGCGAAACGCAAGATCTAGAAAACTGAGGCTACCCGTGTCGCGCTGGCGCTGAAGGTAATAACCTGCAAGCTTGTTGTAAGCGATGAAATCATCGTGATCGCGTCTCACACGGTCTTCGAGGAACCGGATCGCCTTTTCAGTTACGTCGGCATCCGAAGGAAGCGCCACGGCTGATGGCAAAGTGCGAGCGCCCATCTCGTTTGACGAACGGCTGCTTCCGCAACCGCTTAATAATAAAGTTGCGACAATGAGCGCGCTCATCAGAGTCAGACTATTTCTTATCATTCTCATAACAACGAGTCTCACAGATCAGGGTCAACTCGTAATGGTTTTCCCGCGCCAGCGTCGTGCGACGCCAGCGCGGGGTAAAGCGCATTAGTTAATTGCGCGTGTTATCATCTGTTCCCGATGTTCGCGGCTGTTGAGGCGGCGCTAGGAAGGGGAACGTGTTGCGGAAGGCAACGTCGTTTGCGTTGACGTTATCGCCAAGCGTGTTTTGATTGGCAACAAAAAAGAGAATCGTGTCTATAACGTCGTCCTGCAAACGCCGCCCGTTCGGGAAACCGGCCCCTGCATTGATTCCACCTCCCGTCCCGCTATTAGCGGTCGAGAGGTTAACGCGCAGCAGGTCGCCGTTGAACACGGCGACATTCGCGAGAATGCCTATGTTAGTAGCATCGGTGCCCAGCGCAGTTAGCGTGGCAACGATGCTGTCGGCAAACCTTCCCCTCGCGTCATCTTCGGGCGAAGCCATGTTGTATTCGTCTTTTCGAGAGAAAGGAATCAGCGCGGTGTTTATGGCGGGAACGCCCATTCGGTCAATGGTAACAAAGCCGCCTGTACCGTTTATTTCGCCATCTCTGCTGATTACGGTTCTGCGCTGGCGCTGTGTGAAGACTCCGACACCCACAACATTCGCGCCGGGATTGCCGCCCGTCGGCAGCAGGCGCAACGATGATACAGGAATGCTCAATGCAACAGCCTGGACATTGTAACCTGCGAAGCTGTCGCGGCCTCGCTGAAATACTGCCGGATTGGCCGAACCTGCAAGTACCGAGGCGACGAAGCGATTGAATGCAGGTATGTCGAAGAAGAAGGGATCGTCAGTTTCTCCTGCGAAAAATGAGACGCCCGTCGCAGCATCCGTAGTGATCACAGGAGCATTGGGGCTGTCCACAAGCGTAGGAACTGTGGTTGGGCCCAGAAGTATCTGGCCGAACGGCAGTATAACCGTCGCAGTCTGCGGCGATGAGGTTGAGGTTCTTGGCGAGAATCGAATGTCTATGAACTGGTCCAGCCTGGCATCGCCGGTGGTTTCGATGCCAACCAGGTATCTCACCCTCGGATCAAAAGCGCTGAAGTTGACTGCCTCCGAAGGCACGATGAACCCATAAAGAGTGAAAGCAATGATCAGCTTCGAGTTGTCATTTGGATCCAGAAAAGCATAAACATCGTCTATATCGGCGGGCCTATCCTCGTCTGCAAGAGGTGCATCCCCGTGGTCAGCCGCTTTCGTAATCGTGGCTGGTGTCCCCATGACAAGAAAGGTCATCGCCAAGACGAGAGCCACAATGGCTTTCTTCCTACTTGTTAATAACTTCATGCTTTCTCCTTTGGTTTGAGAGGCGGCCTTTTCAGACAAGCCTCCGGTTAGTCGTCAGAACAGACGGTCCCAATCATTGTCGGACAAAACAGTTCCGCGGTTAAATCACTTAGAGAGTTTCTAACTAAGCCGAGGTTCATGCATCGAGGCGCTCAATTTCTCCTTCCATTCGGACGCGTTAAGCGGCGATTTAAAACGAAAAGAGGCTCTACCGCTTCATTCTTAGCGCCCTGCATCTGGTTATGAACGGAAACAGAACGTTATAGATGTTCCCTTTGAGCGCGCCAGACAGGGGTTTAATTTTTGGAGTGCGGCTCAACGCCTGCCGCTTTGGTATTGAATTAAAAGCAGCACTCCAAAGCCTGCACTTGATCCACATG
>CAZOOE010000317.1:0-7950 GCA_964581275.1 uncultured Clostridia bacterium | reverse complement strand
GATTGCTCCGTTGCGAACCGACCCGAAGCTCGCACCGATCACAACGGGACTCGAGCGTGACCTTCCAGAGCTGATGCGGAAGGCCGACGTTCCCGGCATGTCGATCGCGCTCTTGCGAAATGGAGAAGTCGTCTGGCATCACGGCTTCGGGGTGAAGGACTCCAATACGAAAGATCCGGTAACTGACGACACCGTGTTCGAGGCCGCGTCGCTGAGCAAGCCAGTGTTCGCGTATGCAGTGATGAAACTGGTCGACGCCGGCAAATTCGATTTGGACAAGCCGCTGAACCAATATCTGCCGGGAGACTACGACATCGGCCCGGACCCTCGCCTCGCTCAAGTTACCGCGAGACGAGTGCTTTCGCACACCACTGGTTTTCCAAACTGGCGCGGGCGCGACCGTACTCTGAAATTCTATTTCACGCCAGGCGAAAAATTCAGCTACTCGGGCGAGGGCTTTGTCTATTTGTCGAAGGTCATTGAGCACATCACCGGCGAGAAGTTTAATGACTTCATGAAGAGGATGGTATTCGATTCGCTGGGAATGACCAGCAGCAGCTATATCTGGCAAAGCAGCTATGACTCGAAAAAGACGACGCGGCATAACTCATTAGGCGAGCCTTCGCCGCAGACAAGGCCGACCTCAAATGCGGCAGCGAGTTTGCACACCACTGCACAAGACTACGGGCGCTTTATCGCGGCGCTTCTGAACGGCACCGGATTGAAGCAACAAACCCTCAAACAGATGCTGACCCCGCAGATCAAAGTTGACGAAGGCGGCACGAACACTACGAGCCGTCCAGCGGATAAGCTCTCGCCAAACATTTCGTGGGGGCTTGGCGTGGGACTGCAAACCACGGCGGACGGCGTTTCATTGTGGCACTGGGGAGATAACGGCGACGCCAAGGCGTACTTTGTTGCGTACGCGCGGCAGAAACTTGGAGTGGTGGTGTTTGCCAACGGCGCAAACGGACTATCGTTCTTGTCTGAGTTCCTCGACGAGGCGATCGGCGGACAGCAGCCCGCAGTTGCCTGGATAAAGTACGAATCTTACAAATCGCCGCGCAGGACGCTGCTCAAGAACATTCTTGCCAACGGCGCACACACGGCGCTGCTCGAGTATCGCGAGTGGCGAAAAAGTCGCGCACCAAACGAGCTGTTGACCGAGGAGCAGATGAACCGCTTGGGCTACGATCTCCTTTTTTCGCCGAAGCGAGTCAATGATGCCATCGAGATATTCAAACTGAACGTCGAAGATTACCCCCAATCGGCGAACACATATGACAGTCTCGCTGAAGGGTACATGGTGGACGGCAACAAAGAACTGGCGATCAAAAACTATCAACGATCGATCGAATTGAATCCTAAGAACACGAACGGCATCGAGAAGCTGAAGGCGCTCCAGGAGCCCAAAAAACTGAAGCTGGAGTAGGCTACTCAATTTTCATTTGTTTCTCGCGTATCAAGGTTCATCAGCTCAGTTTCCCCTCAACTGCGATTGCCGTGCCCGTGACCTTTTGCTTTTTGTGGAGTCTCGGTGTCTTCTTCGTGAATCCTGTCGCTTTCAACCGGCAGACCGGTGTCGATCCAATCCTGCTTTCCTTCCGCATAGTCACGCACGTTGGTGTAGCCTCGCTCCGCCAGCTCTCGGGCGGCTGCCTCGGATTCGTGTGAGCTCGAGCCGTCGCTATAAAGCACAATCTCCGCATGCCGGTCGCGCAACCGCTTCGACGCCAGCTTCGAGATCTGATCCGGCGGCAGATTTATTGCGCCCGGCAGGTGTGCCTGGTGATAGTTTTCTTCGGGCAGCACCTCGACGAGCCGAAACTTGTCTCGTCGCGCAATCTTTTCAGTCAGTTCATCGCGTGAAATTGTTTCAACAGTAGTCATCGTGTGCTCCTTTCCGCTCTCTCGTTCTGGACTGCGACACTGCGCCGGCCTATTTGTGATTGCCAAACACATTCATTAGGAGGGGGATCGTAGTTAGCCCTCCAACCATAACGAGCGCCCACCCGGCAGCTCTACGTTGGTCCTTGTTCAGCTTGCTCGACAGCAACAGACCGACGCCCGCCCCCAACATTCCGCGGGTGCTCGCGATGAGCGCCAGTTCAGAAAGCGCTAGCTCGTGCTTTTTCATTTGATGACCTGCCTTCAATCCGGCGACTGCTCCGCTGGTGTACCTCTCGCAGACAGTCGTGACTCGCTGCCGGTCACAGAGTCGCTTCAGAATTCTCTGTTGACGTTGTCGGCGAGCTTTTTGGCCCGGCCCGAAGCTTTTTTGGGCCGGCTCGTATTTGGTTGGCAATGCCCGTGCCTGCAGGGAGTGTCCTGGTTTCGGAGTCTCGTGTAATAATCTCACCATCCTAAGCGATACGCAGACCACAGGATTGTTTGCGTTGGTCGCTCGAACAAAGAGCCATCCACCTCGGAGGTGTGTCGTGAAAGTGCGCACAATCGTCGTGATTATTTCGTGTCTGCTGGCGTCCGCTTGCGCGACGGGTCCGACCCAAACTGATCAGAACTTCTCTTCAACTGGCGAGTGGGTTGACCTCTCGCACGACTTTGCGGCCGACACCGTGTACTGGCCCACCGCCGAGCCGTTCAAGCTGGAAACAGTAGCCGACGGCATGACGGACAAGGGTTACTACTACTCAGCTTATCAATTCAGTGCCGCCGAACACGGCGGTACTCACATAGATGCGCCCGTTCATTTCGCACAGGGGCACAACACAGTTGATAAGATCCCGCTCGACAATTTGATCGGTCCTGCGATCAAGGTCGACGTATCGGATAAGGCAAAAGCCGATCGCGACTACCAAGTCAGCGTCGCCGACTTCGAGGCGTGGGAAAGTCAACAAAACATGAAGATTCCAGACGACTCAATCGTGCTGCTCCAAACCGGCTGGTCCGCATACTGGGCCGCAGAGGGGGACGACCGGATGAAATACCTGGGTACTGAAAAGCGTGGCGCCGAAGCTGTTGCTGAGTTGCACTTCCCCGGGCTTGCACCCGACGCTGCGCGCTGGCTAACTGAGAACCGCAAAATCAAGGCGATTGGGCTGGACACGGCGAGCATCGACTACGGTCAGTCTCAAGTGTTTGAGAGCCACCGCATTCTGATGGGGCAGAACATCCCGGCCTTCGAAAACGTCGCCAATCTGAATCGTCTGCCGGTCAAAGTAACGCTGGTGATTGCGATGCCGATGAAAATCAGGGGCGGAAGCGGCGGTCCACTCCGAATTATCGGGTTGGTTCAGCGCCCAACAATGTAGCTCAGTCCGCCTTGTGGCCAAAACAAACTTCAGCCTCCTCAACCTCTCTCTCGGCTGAAATCAGCGACCATGACCGCGGAGGGGATGCGGAAATCCCAGATATGGCTAAGATGTTCCCACGTTCGGAACATCGCAGTCGCGGCCGAGTCAGTGAGACGCGGGCGATTGCCATCCCGAACCTCGTAAAGATCAGAGGCTGACGGGATCTTTCGCTGTCTGCCGGTTCCGGCGATAGCCGCTCTGCCGGGGCACAAAGCTTGCACGAGAGCAACGAGTTCGCAGCGGCTATGCGGTTGCGAACGCGGTCTCCGGTTTGAGGATTAACTGATTCGTACGAATGCCATTGGAGGATGCGATGCTTCAAGACTTGCGTTACGGGTTGAGGATGCTGTTCAGGCACAAGGCCTTCACGGCTGTGGCAGTCCTTTCGCTGGCGCTTGGCATTGGCGCCAACACCGCAATCTTCAGCCTGATTGACGCGGTAATGCTGCGAGCGCTCCCGGTCAACGAACCCGAACGCCTCGTGCTCTTCGGAAACGGCGAATCCGCGGGCGTCTCGATCGGCTTTCCGGATTCGAGCACGGATCTCTTCTCCTACTCGACTTATCGCGAGGTCAGACAGCGTAGTGAGGTCTTCTCGGATGTCGCGGCCGTCCATAGTTTCCCGAGCCGAGTGCACGGCGTCATCCACTTCAACGGATCGAAGGGCGAGCTCGAGCAAATCAACGCGCAGATGGTCTCGGGCAGTTACTTCTCAGCGCTTGGAGTAAACGCCATTCTGGGCCGCACCCTTAACTTGGACGACGATGTTACTCCGGGTGGCCACCCTGTTGTGGTTGCCAGCAATTCGTGGTGGCATCGCCGATTCGCCGCCGACCGTTCGGTGATCGGCAACACAATCACTATCGACAAGACCTCGTACACGATAATCGGCGTTGCGCCCAGAGATTTCTTCGGAACAACAGTCGGCGATTCTCCAGACATCTGGGTTCCGCTGTCGATGGAAGGACAGCTACCTCCCGGGTGGAAGGGTATCAACGACCCAACGTTTCAATCGCTGTACTTAATCGGGCGGCTTAAGGCCGGTGTCGGTGTCGAGCAGGCAGGTGCCGAAACAAATCTGCTGTTCAAACAGATTCTGCTCGGGTACGCCGGCCCGCAGCCTTCGGCCGAGCGGTTGCAGGATATTCAGAAGGCGCGCATCGAACTCACGCCGGCCGGCCGCGGTCTCTCCGAGCTGCGAAAGGAATTCTCGCTGGCGCTGAAGATCCTTATGGTGGTGGTCGGGGTTGTGCTGGTGATCGCATGCGCAAATATCGCGAATTTGCTGATGGCGCGGGCCGCCGCCCGCCAACAAGAATTCACGGTGCGGGCCGCGCTGGGCGCAAGCGCCATAAGGATCGGCCGCCAGCTGTTGACCGAGAGTCTTTTGTTGGCACTTCTCGGCGGAGCAGCGGGCGTCGTGCTCGGATCGTGGGGCAGCAGCGCGCTTTTGTCGATGGTGTCCACCGGGCCTCAGACAGTGCCAGTAAACGTAGAGCCCAACATTCGTGTACTCGGCTTCACCCTGTTGGTTTCGGTGATCTCGGCTTTGGTTTTTGGAACTGCTCCGGCCATCCGCTCATCGCGAGTAGAGCTGAGCGCATCCCTGAGGTCCAACAGAGCCTCGTCGTCGATGACTCGGAGCCTCCTCGGCAAGACGCTGCTGGTTTCGCAGGTCGCTCTATCGCTTCTTTTACTTGTCGGCGCAGGTCTCTTCGTTCGCACTCTTGTAAACCTGCAGCGAGTGGACACCGGGTTCAATCAGGAACACGTGTTGCTGTTCCAAATCGACACTGATTCGATCGGCTACAAACAGGACTCGAGTCTTGTGAAACTGTACAAAGATGTCGAAGAGAGGGTGAGCTCGCTACCGGGTGTGCGGGCCGCGTCATTTTCGATGTTTGCCTTCAACCAGGGAGGCTGGACTTCCCCGGCGTCGACGCGTGGAGACTCATCATCGGCTCGCGTCGAGCAGGGCGTACGGAACAATAGCGTGGGGCCTGATTTCTTTTCGGCAATGGGGCTGCCGATCATGAACGGGAGAGGCTTCGGCGCACAGGATGCGGAGAAATCGCCCAAGGTCGCGGTGATCAGCGAAGCCCTGGCCCAGCGATTATTCCCGGGCGGCTCGCCGCTGGGGAGGCGCTTTGGCAGAGGCGGTCCTGAACACAGTGAAGACATCGAAGTCATCGGGATCGTAAAGAACGCGAAGTACGGAGATCTCATGGAGGAACCGCAGCCGATGGCCTACTACCCATACTCTCAGGAGATCAACTATCTGAGCGCATTCGAGGTAAATTTTTCGGGCGAGCCCGGCTCGATCGTTGCCGAAGCCCGACGCGCAATCAAGGAAGTGAATCAGGATCTTCCAATCGTAGAAGTTGTCCGAATGTCAGAACACGTCGGCCGCTCGCTGGTCCAGCAAAAGCTGATCGCGAACTTGTCGAGCTTCTTCGGTCTTTTGGCGCTGCTGCTGGCTTGCATTGGACTATTTGGCATCATGTCCTACTCGGTAGCGAAACGGACCAACGAAATAGGAATCCGTATTGCGCTGGGCGCTGGGCGCGGCGATGTTCTGAGACTGGTGATGCGTGAGGGGCTTGTGCCGGTGCTGATAGGAGTCGCGATCGGGTTACCGACGGCGATAGCCAGCTCGCGCGTAGTCACCAGCCTGCTCTTCGGGCTGAAGCCCGCCGACCCGTTGACGATCTGTCTGGCGACGTTGTTGTTGTTGGCGGTCGCCGCACTTGCAGGATACCTGCCCGCACGAAAGGCATCGCGAGTCGACCCGATGACCGCGCTGCGTTGTGACTGATCGGGTAGAAACGCGCGGACTATGCGACTCGGCGGGGATCTTACTCAGCTTCAGTCCTGAGCTTGAGTATCAAGTCAATTGGTCCGTACTCTGTGCCAGGGCCAACGGCCATAAGGCACAACGAAAAGGTTGCCCAAAACCGGTTTGACTTCGAGCGCGCGCATAATGATCATGCTGCTGAGCCAGTCCCGGAACGATTGGATTGGCTTTTCTCTCGTGTGCCCAATCGTCGCATGAAGTCTTCGCGCGCTCTTCGGTCGAAGGGCCTCGCTGACTTGAACATCAACTTCTCGCCGAGGTCGCCGATGAAGGCAATAAAGCGAATCGTTGTTGCAGGGTTCCTGTTCTTCTCGCTATTTCTCACGTTTACGGCGCGCTCACAATCCCAGTCTCAACCCGCGCAGGCTCCGGCGGCGGACGACAAATCGAAAGAGAGCGCCGAAGAAGGCATACCGGTCACGAATCAACTCGTCATCGACCGGTGCTCTTCGTGTCACAAGAAGGACGAGAAGGGCCGCCTCACTCGAATCTCATACGAGCGCACGACACCAGAGGGATGGCAACAAGTCCTCAAGCGGATGATCCGCCTGAACGGGCTGAGCATTACGCCGGTTGAGGCCAGGCAAATCGTCAAATACCTCAGCAACAATCACGGACTCGCCCCTGAAGAAGCTAAGCCCGCCTTCTACGAAGCCGAGAAGCGGGTCATCGACGAGAAGATCCCGGACGAAAGTCTGCGGGCTACATGTGTGTTATGTCACAGTCTTGGCAGGGTCCTTTCGCAGCGACGTTCGAAAGAGGAGTGGGAACTACTTGGCAATATGCACATCGGTCTCTTTCCGGTCGTATCGTTTCAGGGATTTTACCGGTTCCCGCAGCCGGCAAGCGCACCCCCTCCCACAGACCCGGACCAGCGACACCCGGTAGATAAGTCGCTCGAATATCTGGCTAAGAACTACCCGCTGACGACACCGGAATGGGGTGCGTGGCGCGCGAACATGCGAGCACCCAGGCTCCAGGGACGCTGGCTTGTCAGCGGCAATCAGATCGGGCGGGGTCAGATCTATGGTGAGATGGTGGTTGAACCGACTCAAATCGAAGATGAGTTCACGACTAAGCTCACTCTGCGATATGTCAAAGATGGATCGACTGTATCGCGAACCGGCCGCGGGATCGTGTACTCGGGCTATAGCTGGCGTGGGCGCTCGACCTCGAGCGATAGCAAACAGCCAGGCGAGAATCGCGAAGCAATGTTTGTGGCACGCGATTGGTCGACGATGGAAGGGCGCTGGTTCTGGGGCGCCTACGACGAGTTTGGCCTTGATGTAACGCTGAGACGAGTCTCGGCGGAGCCACTGATCGCAGGAGTCAATCCCGTTGGACTCAAGACGAAATCGAGCGGTATGCAGGTTCACATCTACGGGGCCAATCTTCCGGGCGATATCAAACGTGAAGAAATCGACTTCGGCCCCGGCGTGACCGTCAAGCGAGTCGTCAGCGCGAAGGGGGACGATGTGACAGTGGAAGTCGACGTCGCGGAGGGAGCG
The DNA here is from genome assembly GCA_964581275.1 of uncultured Clostridia bacterium. Taxonomy (GTDB): domain Bacteria; phylum Acidobacteriota; class Blastocatellia; order UBA7656; family UBA7656; genus Onstottus_A. The sequence goes on along the minus strand of CAZOOE010000317.1, from coordinate 274 downwards.
GCGAACGGCTATCGCGATATTTCGTTGCGCAGATACTTCGGCCCGCGAGCGGTTGCGGTCTTCGATAAAGTTGACTACATCAAGTTGGAGCCTGAAGCGGGCATGGCTCGAGTCGGTGGCGTCAACTTCCCGAAACAGTTTCAGCAGTTCGGCGCGGTTGCCTATAACCGCGGTCCCGACGGCAAACCTCAGACTGCCGACGACGTCAGTCTTGGAATGATCGACGTCGAATGGTCGATAGATGAGTTTCCTGCGACGTTTGATGACGACGACA
>CAZOOE010000316.1:0-7959 GCA_964581275.1 uncultured Clostridia bacterium | reverse complement strand
TAACGGCAGGCACTGGTTTTTCTCAGGTGCAGGCGGTTCAGGCGGTCCCGGCGGCCCAAAAACGGAACCCGGCACAAATCCTTAATTCTAGATTGTACCCTTGAGTTTACGCCTTACATCTGACCGCCTGTGTTTGGTTTCGGGTTTTTTCGTTCGATCGTACCTTCATGGCGCGATCAATCATCTATGCGAGCAACTGGGCTCATGAAGATTGATTCGCACTCTCCCGACTGGAAAAGGAGCTTGATAGCGAGGGAATGTCGAGTCGTGCGCGACGAGCCCAAAATTGCCTCGGCTCGCACGAGCGCGAAGCGCGTCGGCGCGAAGCGCCGACCTCGACATTCCCTCGCGGCCTCTCAAGCGCCAACATCAAGTCTCCTTCACCTGCGGAAGAGGCCGGCCGCTCAATCACCCACGTCAGGCACAGTTGGCCTATGTGATTAACGAGCCAGCCGAGCTTCGACGCCACGTCTGCGAAACTCTGCGTAGTCGATGTTGTCCCGCAACATGATCCAGCAGCGGATCAACAACTTTCGGGCGGTGGCAACGGTCGCCTTCGCCTTACCACGTCGCTTTCCAATTCGCTCGTGAAACTGCTTTAGCTCAGGATCGAATCTAACTGCGATATGTGCAGCTTCTCCCAACAAATGCCTCAGCAGTCGCGAGCCGGCTTTGCTTATCCCGATGTAGCGTTTTCTTTCAGCGCTCGATCGTTCCATTGGCTCGAGGCCCACATAGCCGACCACCGATCGCTGATTGCTGAATCGATTGAACGGCTCCAGGGTGTGAACTACTCCAAGAGCCGTCAGCACGCCAACCCCAGGGTGAGTCATCAACAGCTTGACCCGCTCCTCGATCGAAGCCTGTTGCTTCAACCACTTGTCCGCTCTCCCGATCCGTTCGTTCATCGGGACCAGTAGCCTCAGCAGGTCTTCGGACTGTTGCTTGATCACTGGTGTCATCCGCTGCTTTCAATCGCTCTTGCGCCGCCCGGCTGAGGATTCGAGATCTTTCCGTCAATCCGCAACTCATTGCTATTGCTTGCAGGTTGTTACAGATCATTGTCCTCATCTTGATCAGCCGTGCCCGGTACCTGAGCATCCGCAAGACTTCAACGCTTTCTCGGCTGTGGCGATGGACGAGGGCGAAATCTCCTCTGAGCATGATCTCTAAGATCAATTCGGCATCCCGACGATCATTCTTCTGTCGCCAGTTTGCTCGCCGTCGAATCTCAGTTGCATGCCCTGTCCACACCGTGTGACCGAGTTCCTCGAGCATCGCTTCAAACCAGGAGCTATATCCGCCCGATTCCAATCCCACAATCACCTGGCCGGTGAACTGTGAGTAGAATCCGCGCACATCGTCCTTGCGATGGTCGAGCTGAGCCAACCGAATCTCCCCATTGGCTGAGTCACAATAAGCAATCACTTGCGTCCTCGCGTGAAAATCCACTCCGCAATATACTGTTTCCATCATAGCGCCTCCCCACAGCGGTCAACTGTCCGGCGCGCGTCTGAGTTTATCAGTCGCGCGCCGCGGGAGGCGCCCCGCTTCATAACATCACCCTAATGGACATGCACTCGCGTATTTCAGGAACGCTGGACGCGACGCCGATTTCGTTGACTGGCTCGCCCGCCAGCCGCGGGCGGAATTGGCCGGTGAACAGAGTAACAATTCAACATCCGCGCAGTGGGAGACAGTCTCTTTCGATTGAGAAGCTTCAGCCAAATTGCCATTGCGAAAATTCAACGTGCTTCAGTAGGTGACGAATCTGCGATCTGAGACTATATTGTCGAGCCTCGGATCAACTTTGATCCACACCAGCCATTCAGAACGGTCCTTATAAGCTTCATCGAACCAGGAGAAGGCGATGTCTTTTTCACCTAACCCCGCATAAATTAAAGCTATGTAATAAGGCGAAACATATTGCTGTGCCGAGCGTTTATTCAGTTCCTCGATTAATTGCTGCGCCTCGTCCGTATATCCCGCGACAGCATAAGCATGCCCAAGCATCCGTACAGTTCGCGGATTATCGTCAAGCCACCTTGCCTTCTCCATCTCGGCAAGGGATTCGGTGTATTGCTGCTTTTGCTCGTATGCCCACCCCATAAAAAGATTCACGGGCCAGAAATTAGGGTCGAGATCCAGAGTCTCTTCAGCTTGTGCAATTGCTTGATCATACTGACGAGCTACAATGAATACTCTAATCAGTTCCGCGCTGATGCTGGGCGAGAGCGGATCCAGTTGCTGCGCCCGCCTCAACTCGCCGATGGCTGCTTCGAAGCTACCCATAATCGCCAGATGTCTGCCATACCATTGGTAGGCCGCCGCATGCCCCGAATTCAACTTGATAGCCCGCCTGAATTCTCTCTCAGCACCTGACCAGTCCCAATCGTAGAACGCCCGGTTAAGCGCCAGCGAGACATGGGCTTCGGCCAGCGTGTCAATCCAGATCTAATGCCTTATTGGCCGCTGACTTTACTTTAGGCATAGCTTCATTCGGCGGCAGGTACAGGTTGGGAACGATGTAGTATGAGTCGGCCAGCCCAGCGTAAGCCAGCGCATAATCGGGATCGATCTCAATCGCTTGCTTGAAGTATTCAATAGCTTTCTTCCAACCGCTGTCGGTCCACCTCGTAGAGTAATACCTACCCTTCAAATAGAACTGATATGCATCGGTGCTTTCTGTGTGGCGCTTTATTAGGCGCTTACGCTCTTCACCTGACAGCTTTAATTCGAGCGCGCGTCCCACCTGCTCAGAGATAGAATCCTGAAGGGCGAAGATGCTTGTGAAACTCTCCTCGAATTTGTCTGCCCACAGGAGCGAGCCGTCTCGCACTACTATGAGCTGGACGGTTACGCGAATGCGGTCGCCCGACTTTTGAATTCTGCCGTCAACTATGGCGTCTACGCCGAGCTCGCGCCCTATTGCAAGCAAATGTTGAGACGGGTCCGTGTAGTTCAAAATGGCGCTAGTAGGTCTTACGGTGATCTGCTTGATATGGCTTAACCTCGTAATTAGCAAGTCCGCCATCCCCAACCCCAGGTATTCCTCGCCGGCGTCCGTGCCTAAAGACTTAAACGGCAAGACGGCGATTGATTTAATCAAGGACCCGGGTTCTGATTGCGGCAGTTTGTCAGCTTGCCGTATGGCGGCCACAGAGCCTTCGGCTGCTAGGTTCTTCACGTCTGCCACAAAACGGTAGCCCCTGCCAGGTATGGTCACTATGAAACGGTTTTCGGTCTCGTCTTGGCCAAGCGCGTTTCTCAGAAGAAATACTTTTTGTGTGAGATTGGCTTCTTCAACAAAGCTGTCGGGCCAGAGTATGTTCATCAGCTCGGCCTTCTTGATTTCTCGGTTATTGTTCTGGATCAACGCCAGCAGCAGGTCGAAGACTTTTGGTGGGAGCGGCACTGGCTCCTCGCGCCCCAATAATAGCCGCCTTCGGGTATCTATGCGAAAGTCACCGAATTCGTAAAACTGAGTGTGTTCTTCCATAGGTCGCACTAAAGACAAAACGGATTACCAGAATCCTGCTTACTACGATCTTCAAACAAATGATTAGCCATCGGTGAGATGCGAGAGTCCAGCTTCGAAATCTTATCACAAGCCGCGCAGCTTCAAAACGGGCACGCGACCAGTTCTTGAATACCTTCCCTATAGCCTTGTCTATCGTGCGCCCAGTTAGGCGTTATAAAAAGTGAGAAAAAATAAGCAGCAAACTAAAGATAAATAATCTGGCATTCAATCATAATGAGGCGCCTGGAACGACAATCCAATACGGCTCAAACACTGTTTTTGCCATCAAGTTAGGGGGGGGCCTGAGATTCGGTCCTAACGGGATTGGAATTGACAGCGACCCAGGGATGGAAGAGAGAAGACCTGGTCTTCAAGCGTGTGAGGCAGGATTTCGGCAAACTCGGCTTCAATCTGCAAAGCTCAGCCTGGTTCGAGGTCAAAGGATCAAGTCCGCCCGAAACTCCTGCGCGTGGACCTGCATCAGCCATTCAGCTTTGTCGGCTGGCGGGCAGACAAAGTGACGGAAGAGAGCCAGCCGGCGGTCACGAATGAATGAGGCGCGCAACCGGGATGCCATTGTTATTGGTTCGGGGCCGAACGGCCTGGCGGCGGCGATTGCCGTCGCACAGACAGGCCGCTCGGTCATCGTTTACGAAGCCGAAGAGACGATTGGCGGCGGTACGCGCTCGGCTGAATTGACGCTGCCGGGCTTCACGCATGACATCTGCTCGGCGGTGCATCCGCTGGCGGCGGCGTCGCCGTTCTTCAGCGCACTGCCGTTGAGCGAGCACGGCCTGGAATGGATTGAGCCGCCCACGCCGCTCGCACACCCTCTCGATGACGGCACGGCGGTGATGCTGGAAAGATCAATTGATGAGACGGCGAATGGCCTAGGTGAAGACGCCAATGCCTGGCGCAAGTTAATCTCGCCGTTCTTGGGAGAATGGGAAGGGCTGAAGTGTGACCTGCTCGGCCCATTACGATTGCCACGCCATCCACTGTTGATGGCCCGTTTTGGCCTGAGCGCCCTGCGTTCGGCTTGCGGGTTGAAAGCCTCTTGCGAGGCGTGCGCGCCCGCGCTTTGTTCGCCGGGCTCGCGGCGCACTCAATGCTGCCGCTTGAGCAGGCGATGACTTCGGCAATCGGATTGGTGCTCGGTGTCTCCGGGCACGCTGCGGGCTGGCCGATCCCGCGAGGGGGCTCACAGCGGATCGCTGACGCCCTGGCCTCTTGCCTGCGTTCGCTCGGCGGCGAGATCATCACCGGCAGGCGCGTCGAATCGCTTGACGAGCTGCCACCTGCACACATGATTCTCTGTGACCTCACGCCGCGCGGGCTGCTTACAATCGCTAGAGATCATCTGCCTCCCGGCTATCGGCGCAAACTCGAACACTTCCGCTACGGCGCGGCAGCCTTCAAAGTTGATTATGCGCTCGACGGCCCGGTTCCATGGCGGGCGATGGAGTGTTTACGCGCCGCGACGGTTCATCTCGGCGGCACACGGAAGGAAATCGCCGAGGCCGAGCGCGCCCCGTGGCAAGGTAGACATGCAGAGCGACCTTTCGTGTTACTCGCACAACCGAGCCTCTTTGACCCGACGCGCGCACCCGAAGGCAGGCATACGGTCTGGGCCTACTGTCACGTCCCGAATGGGTCGGACGTAGACGTGACTGAGCGGATAGAGCATCAGATCGAGCGCTTCCCGCCCGACTTCAAAGACCGCATTCTGGCGCGTAGTGTCAGGTCGCCTTCGATGATGGAGAAGCAAAACGCGAATCTCGTCGGCGGCGACATCAACGGTGGTGTGCAGGACTTGCGGCAGCTCTTCTCGCGCCCCCACGCGTGGATTGTACGAGACGCCGGTGAAAGGATTATATCTCTGCTCGTCCTCGACGCCTCCGGGCGGCGGCGTACATGGGATGTGCGGCTATTTCGCCGCCTGCACGGCTCTGAGTAAAGACAGGCAACGCGTCAACAGAGACTCTGCCTGAGCCTTGCTTGCGGCGCCGGTTGACCGGGTCAGAAAGGGGAAGCTACCCGAAGAAGACGCGGTGCTTTTCTGGCGTACGGGCGGGCAGTTGGTCTCGTTTTACGCGCCGATAATGCGCGACGGCGGTTTTGTAACGGCGGAAACAGTTATGGATCTACAGAAGTTGAAGACCCCATCCCTCTTGCTTGATGTCGAGCGCGTAAAGCGAAACGCAGAGCGAATAAGCCGCATCGCCGAGCGCAACCGGGTCAGTCTGCGCCCGCACATCAAGACGCACAAGTGCGTCGAGGTCGCCCGGATCGAGACCGCAGGCCACACGGGCGCGCTGACGGTTTCTACGCTAGCCGAAGCAAGAGCGTTCGCCTCCCACGGCTTCAGCGACTTTACTTATGCCGTGCCGATTGAGCCGGGCAAATTCGCGGAGGCAATCGACCTCATCAAGCGCGACGTGAGGCTCGCGCTCATGACAGATGACCCTGAGATTCCGGCGCAGCTCAACGACGCTGCCCGACTGGCCGGGGTGAAGCCTGATCTTTTCTTGAAAGTTGATTGCGGCTATCACCGCTGCGGAGTCGAGCCTAACACAAAAGAAGCGATTGAGATTCCACACCTGATAGCTTCTGCCTCTTACCTGAAGTTTGCAGGAATACTCACTCACGCGGGGCACTCGTACCATAGCCGCTCCAACGAAGAACTGCTGGCTGTAGCAAGACACGAGCGCGACGTGATGATCGGGCTTGCATCCGTGCTTCGGGCTTCGGGCATCGAAGTGCCTGTTATAAGCATAGGCTCGACTCCGACCATCACAAGCATTGATCACCTTGACGGCATTGACGAAGTGCGGCCCGGCAATTACATCTTCTTCGACGCATTTCAGGCGACGCTCGGAAGCTGCCGATTTGATGACTGCGCGCTGACGGTGCTCGCGTCGGTCACGCACCGCGACCGCACGCGCCGAAAGGTTATTATTGATGCAGGGGCAATCGCCCTTTCAAAGGATCGAGGCCCTGTGGAGTTCGATTCCGATTGCGGCTATGGGCGCGTGCTTGATCTGGCTGGAAACGATCTCCGCTTGCGGGTCAATGCGCTTTCGCAAGAGCATGGCATACTCACCGCGACCGATGATGCGATAGTAGACAGATTGAAAGTCGGAACGCGAGTGCGCGTGCTGGTGAATCATTCATGCCTCGCGGCAGCGCAGCACTCGAATTACAACGTGCTGGAAGGCGACCGCATTGTTGATCGATGGGAGATACATCGCGGTTGGTGAAGACGAAAATCAGACCATCGAAGACACTTTCGGGATGAGGCTTATTGCCCACAGCGGCGGGCAGAATGCTTTTACGACGCATTTCTATCTCAATCCGCAGACCCGAACCTCATACAATCGTTGACTACAACACGTGGGTCTCTGAGACCAAAGAGAACCCGACGCACAACACGAGCCGACTGGACCGAGAGATCAAAGAGTATCTGTTTGAAAACATCTTCCCACTGCTCAAGGAGAGATACGGCTTTGCGCACGAGCTCCTAAATGACAGTTGATAAGGCACAGCAATTCGCAACGCGGCTCGACGTTTCCCGCACATTGAGCGTGGCTTCTACCGACGCCGCTTGGAAGAGCTTCTCATTTGAATCCGGCCGCACCTGATACGAATCCCGGCAGGAATGAAAGCCGCTCCGCGCTTCGTGTAGATATGTTGGCCGCCGAGGTGCATTGGGTCGGCAGCCGCGAGGAGCGCGAGCCTACGGCACTCGCCTTCACCTCAAGATTGAATCGAGATGAGCAGCAATTGAAAATGCCGGGCCGCGAGCCAACCTGGCCCCGGGGCGCTGGCACCTACGGAGTGTATCCACTAGTCTTCGTCGTGAGGAAACAAAGTCATGTCGTGGAGGTTTTCCTATAGTCGGTGTCGATTTGCTGTGCCTTTCATCACAATTTTCTTTCTGGTCGGTACCTTTCGAAACACCGATGCAGATCAGCATAAGTACGGCGGGTCAATTGTGGTGGCAGTTTCTTCAGACCCCTGAGGCCTCAATCCAGCGATTACAACGCAGGGGGCGTTCACCTGATCTGCGGCTCGATTTTCAGCGGACTGGTCGCACAAGACTTCGATCTCAATCCGGTGCCCGATCTTGCACGGAGTTGGGAGATTTCCCCCGATGGTCGCAAGTACACTTTTCACCTTGCGACCAACGCATTCTTTCACGACGGCGTGCCCGTCACTTCCGACGACGTTAAGTTCACCTTCGAAAAGCTCCTTATGAAGTATCACTCTCGAACTCGCCCTTCGATAGGAGACAAACTTGAGCGAATTACAACCAATGGGCCTTACAGTGTCACATTCGAGTTCAATAAGCCTTATGCGGCGTTTCTGTAACTCGTCGATGTTACTAATGCCCCGGTATTGCCAAAACATCTGCTCGAAGAATCGGATCCGCTAACAAA
>CAZOOE010000315.1:0-7971 GCA_964581275.1 uncultured Clostridia bacterium | reverse complement strand
TTCCATCAACGGACTTGGAGTGCGCTCTTTTAGACCGAATATTTCCCCAGTGAGGAAATGGTAATACACATAAACTCCAAAAGGCAGAGACCCCTTTCTTCCGCGATAGAAATACCCGCCGGTGATCGAGCACCGCCCGCCGTTGTGTTTATATTGCGCGATGGGGTCCGTAAACGCACCTTGCGAGCAGAGACCCGGATCGTTGTTTGTGCAGTGAGTGCCCTCGAGAATCCGCCAGCCGTAGTTGCCGCCCTTGGTGATGATATCGATCTCCTCCCTTGCGTCCTGTCCTACATCACCGGCATAGAGTTCATCGGTTATTCGGTCAAATGAGAACCGCCAGGGATTCCGAAGGCCAAACGCAAAGATCTCGTCGCGTCCGTTTGTCGGGCCGAAGAACGGGTTATCGGGCGGCGAGGAATACGGCGCGCCGTGATCGACGTCTATGCGGAGTATCTTGCCGAGAAGTTCGCTCAGGTCTTGGGCGCGATTGCCAGGGTCGTTCGCCGAGCCGCCGTCTCCGGTCCCGATGTATAAAAACCCGTCGCGTCCAAACTCGAGCATGCCACCGTTATGGTTCGCAAACGGCTGAGCAAACGTGAGTACAATGCTCTCGGCCGTTTCCGCAATGTCCGGATCGGTTTGCGATGCCCGGTACTCGGCGATCACGGTCGCGCCGTCCGGGCGGCGAGTGTAGTTCACGAAGAAGCGCCGGTTTGATTGGAACTGAGGATGGAAGGCGAGACCGAGCAGTCCGCGTTCGCCGCCGGCGAGCACTCTGCTGGTGATATCGAGGAACACCGTCGGCGACGAGTTGCCTGGCGGTATTACTTTTATGCGGCCGGGCTGCTCAACGACAAACAACCGGTGCGAGCCGTCTCGACCGTGGGTGACGTAGAGCGGGCTATCGAGACCCGTCACTACGTTCTCCAGCGTGATCCCGTCGAGTATCTGCGCCGGTGACGGTGACGCTGTTCCGCGTGAGACTGCCAAAAAACAGGAACAGCCAAGCAAAAAAAGGACGAACAGCGGCGGTTTCATGCGACTACCTCGCGAAGCCTATCCCCATTCCCCAGCCGGAGATAATGTCTACTGTTTGATACTAGCTTCTATCAGCTCGATTCTTTGAACCGGCGTTTCGCCCTGGCGAGGGGCTTTTTCGATCAGTTCAATCGTGTCGAAGCCGTCGACCACCTTTCCAAAGATCGTATACTTGCCATCCAGATGCGTTGCCTCGCCGAGCACGATGAAGAAAGACGTTTCGGCAGAATCGGGATCGCTCGTGCGAGCCATCGACAACGCACCGCGAATGTGAAGAGCCGTACGGCTGAATTCGCCTTTTAGTTTGTGAACCCACTTATCCGCCGGATGCGGCTTGTTGCCGGCGCGGGTCGCACCGACTCCGCCTTGAATGACGAATCCCGGGATGATTCGATGGAACGCAGTGTGGTCGTACCAGCCGCTTTCCACGAGCTTTAGGAAATTGCGCACGTGCTCGGGCGCCAGATCCGGGTTCATCTCGAGGGTGATGTCGCCGAGACTGGTGTGGATTAAAACATCTTTGCGCATTTGATCGACGCTCGCGTCTTTGAAGGGCTCAGGTCTCTTGTGTTCGATCTTGATGCTGGTGATCTTGATCGGAGTGACGGTCAATCCGTGGGTGTCGGCTGGCACCACAGAGATTCGATCGACCACATCGATGCCCTCGGTCACCTGGCCGAAAGCTGAGAACTGCCCGTCGAGCTGAGGTTGAGGCGAAGAACAAATAAAAAACTGCGCCCCATCGCTGTTCGCCTGCCCCGGGATGCGGACGGTCGAGACAGTGCCGCGGACGTGCTTGATGTCGCTGAACTCATCGGCGATCTGGCTCAGCGCTCCTGTGCCCCAACGCTCGCGAGGAGCTTGCGGATCTTTGAGCTGTGGGTCTCCGCCCTGGATGATCGCGCGCGGGATGACTCGGTGGAACGCGGAGCCGTCGTAAAAGCCGGCGCGCGCGAGCCTGACGAATTGCTGTGAGTGCTTTAGAGCCTTGTTGGGAAAGAACTCGAAGCGAATTACGCCGAGATCAGTAGTGATAACTGCTTCGAGCTGTACGGCTTCTTCTGCTGTAACAATCGCCTCGGATTGAGCTGGCTGCGCATCCCGCTTTTTCTGTTGAGCGAAGGCAGTAGCGTCGAGCGCCAACACTGCCAGACAAAGCAGAAGCGCCGTCGATTGCCGATGAATACTTTCCATGGTGCTGCTATTTATAAGTGACTTTCAGGCAACCCCGGTCACCGCCCCGAGTGTCGGGCCGATCTCGAGGTTAAGAACAAGGTCAGCAAGATAATCGAGGTCCGTCGGCTCGCGATTCAATATCACCAGGCGTGAGCCGTTTTGCTTTGCTACCGCGGGGAACCCGGCGGCAGGATAAACGACCAGCGATGACCCGATAGCTATGAATAGATCGCAGCTCTTCGACTCACTCTGAGCGCGGCGCATCGGTTCAAAGGGCATCGGTTGCCCAAACGAAATTGTCGCGCTTTTGATAAAGCCTCCGCACTCGCACGCTGGAGGCTCTTCTCTTGCCTTGAACGCGGCGAATACTCCCGCAAGTTCGTAGCGCTTCGCGCACTCGAGACAAGCGGCGTACGTCCCGTTGCCGTGCAACTCGATCACCTGTTCGTCGGGCACTCCAGACCGCTGATGCAATCCATCGATGTTCTGAGTGATAACGCTCGAGACTTTGCCTTGCTTGACTAGCTGCGCGATTGCGCGATGCCCGCGGTTGGGCTCGGCACGCGAGACGGCCTCGTCAACGGCTATCTTTCGGCGCCAGGTCTCCCTGCGCGCTTCTTCGGAAGAGATGAACTCGTGAAAGTCGATTGGTTGATACTTTGTCCAAATGCCGCCGGGGCTGCGAAAGTCAGGTATGCCTGATTCCGTGCTTACGCCCGCGCCGGTGAAGACGACGGCGCGGTTGCTCGCAGCAAGCATCTTTCGGAGCTCGTCGATAATCGTCCCTTCGCTCATCTGCGCTCCGCGATCTGGTCCGGAATCACGCATGACGGATGTCCATAACATAAGTGGCGGTATGCTTCTCCATCGCCCGCACACTTTTGTTGTGCGCTGATACGCTGCGCAGGGCCACCAGCCTAACGGATGTTACGAGCAAAAGGAGGGGCGCCCGCAGAAGGACGCCCACTCAGCCTGAATGACTCACTGGTTCTGGACGGTTCCTCATCCTCTCTGTCCGCGTGAGCGCCACACCCAACCGAACTGAGTGTTGCTTGGCCGCGGCGCCTCCTGATACTCCTGCTTCATCTCAGCGATCTTGTCGGTCTGGATCGCCTTTCGCTGTGCTTTTACGTCAACCTTGTACAGCCGCGCGGCATTGAGCCCGAATATCTTCGCTTTGATCTCAGGAGTGAGCTTCTTATAGCCGAACTTCTGGGCGACCTCATCGCTAATCTGGAACCGACGCAACCGCTCAATCTGTGATTGCGGGCTGCCGCCCCATATCGAGTCGGTGCCCCAAATTATCCGATCTTCGCCGCCGGGCAGATTCATCACCTGTCCCAGGAAGTGCATGGCCGGCACGTCCGGTCCGCCGAATCCGCCGGAAAGGCCATTCCAGGTGCTGCCCACTTCGAAGTAAACGTTTTTCAGATTGTTGCGCTTGACTATGTCGATCAGTTCGGAGCACCAGGGTATATACTGCGGGCCGGCTTCGGCGCCTTCCCGACGCCGTCCGGCACCCGCAGTGGGATTCCAACCCGAGTGGTAGATGATGAAGTTGAGATCGGGAAAGTCCTTGGCGACTTTCTCGACATCCTTCGGATGACAATGCTCCTCGTTGAACAGCCCGAGCGGCAGTCCCTTATGTATACAGATATTCTTGACGCCCAGTGTTTTGCTTCGCTCCCAGAATGGATAGGTAACTTTTTCGTCGTCGAGCCAATAGGCACCGCCGCCGATTTCCGAGCCGGGGTACATCTTCCAGGAGTTAATCCTGAGCGTCTTGACCTGCCGGTCCATTTCTTCAAGCTCGGACTTTCCCATATTGGGACGCATCAATCCGTGGCTCAGCATGCGTTGAGTGTTGCCTGCCATCTGGTTGATCTCATTGCGCGTCTTTACCATCTTGTCAGGTGGCAGGATATTCTCTTTCCACTGCGCGGTGGGTACGCCGCTAATAATCGCCATCATAGTGTCGCTGTCCATAAACAGCTCCTTGATGTAATGCGCTTCATTGAGCAGCGCCAGGCGCTCAGCGGTCGAGTCGGCGTTCGGGCGAAAGTTGCGGAGGAAGTCGGCAGCTTGCTTGCCCACATCGCTCGCCTCGAACCAGCGGCTTTCGACGTCCACATGATGGGTTTGATTGTCGAAGATGAACTCGGTCTTTGGCCATTTCTCGGCAAACGCCGAGGGGTCGAGAGCTTCAACCGGATCTACCTCGTAGGTCTTGCCGAAGACCTCATTGTAGGCGAGCATCGCCACCGCCATGCCACCTGTAGTCTGCAGAAAGCTTCGGCGCGAAATGCCAAGCTTCTTTGCGCATCGATCTGACATTTCGGCAATACGCGCTTCCCAGCGTTGCTGCTGAGGCGATTGCGGCGGCGGAATGAATTCCTCGTTGGAGAAGATCTCGGTTGGTATCGGAGACTGAATGGGCTTGTCTTCATCGGCGAAACACTTGCGAATCCACATGGCTCTTCCTTTCCGCTGAGACGATCAGCGATGCTTCAAAGAAAATGGGAGTGCTGGCGATGCCTGCTCATTTTGGCGATGCCTTGGAGTGACGATGAAAACCTACCGCTTATTCGACCTGGGGCGCAAGGCGTCGGCCTGGGGCGGTGGCGTATCGAGCGTTGACCGTCGTTTCGCAGGGCTCGCAGACTAGCCCTGGGTTACACGCTCTCGCCTGCTGCGCAGGCTTTGCGACTAGTCATCTCAATGTCACGCTAACGCTTTTCTTCGGCCTCGATCTTCTGCTTCAAGGTCTCTCCCAACTTCAGGATGAGTGGAATGCCTTCAACGCCGCCCTTGGAATCAGTCCTGTGCACCAGCTCGGAAATCATATGCCGAATCTCCTTCCGGCGCTCGATCAATTCTTTTAGCGGCGCCTGGCCCTTCGCTTCCAGGCGATGAATCCCCTCACGCAGATCGTCAGCGAGTCCGAGCGCCTGTTGAAACGGACGCGGCAACTGCGGCAGGTATTCCAGGCCGTGACAGCCCGCGCAAAACTGCGGCCAGCGGAAAGATTCAGAGGCCGCGCCAATGGCGTGCACGCCGTGACACTCCGCACAGTCGAGCCTCGCAGCATTAGGACGAGCCGCTACGTGACGGCTGTTGTTGAAAAACTCGAGCGGCTGGCGATGACACGCGCCGCACATCTCTAACGTCGCGCTGGTATCCGGTCGCGCGATGAACTGACCGGAGTGAGCCGTAGTCTTCTCCGATTGCGACGCATCGCCGCCGTGGCAACCGTCACAACCGACCCCCGCGCCGCTGTGCGTGCTGGTCTGAAAGATTGAAACGACCTGGCCTGCCTTGTCTTTCTGGTGACTATGACACGCAATGCAATTGTCCTTGCCTTGAGCAGAGGCGGAAGCATCGCCACGAAAGACGACTGCTCCGGCCAGACCAAGCCAGATCGAGAACACGCTCAGTGATAGCCGTAACTGCGGCGTCGCGGGATACATCATTTGCACTCTCATTCACGACAACTTTCTAACACTGATGCGTCTTGTCGCAAGGTCTTCCGATGGGGGTTATCGCGCAAAGACGCAAAAGATCCGCCAGGACGAAAAGACCGGGTGGGAACAACTCCCACTTCTAAAACAATCGTTAGACTGAACCCGCTTGCCCGCCCAACAACGCCAAGAGTATAGTTCCGCGCAAGTTCGGTAAGAAGGAGGAATCAACCAATGCACACAAGAAATGTGATATTCGTGTCGATGACGCTTCTCCTGCTGTTGAGCTTCGGCTCGGTCTCTTACGCGAGGGGCTGGGTGTATCTGGGCGAGGCCCACGTTGACGGAGCGGCCGACCACGACAAGATAAAAGTCGGGAGATCGGAGGGGAGGTTCCGAGCGCTTCAAATCAAGGTGGATCGCGCGGCCGTCGAATTCAACCACGTCGTAGTTCACTATGCCAACGGCACGAACGAAGAGGTTCAGGTCCGCCAGAGGATTCGCGCCGGCGGCTCGACCCGTGACATCGACCTCAGAGGCGGAGACCGTGCTATTGAGAGCGTCGAGTTCTGGTATGAACGCGCGAACTACGGTTCGACTCGGCCGCGAGTTCGACTATACGGCCGTTGAGGACTTACGAAACCCCTGCTGCCGGAGGTGTTGAATGAGAATTCAAGCTGCTGCCTTGAAATCCTATCGCACGGTTTCTTCATTTGCGGTGTTTGGTTTCCTGATTTGTCAGGCGTCGTTCCTGGCCGATCGAGTCTCATCGGCCAGCAATCAAACCGAAGGTCTGTTCACGCAGGCTCAGGCAACACGTGGCGCTGGAGTGTACGTAAAAGCTTGCGCGTCGTGTCACGGACCGACTCTTGAAGGGACAACATCCGGCCCGCTGGTGGGTCCCCGCTTCATGAACAAGTGGGCGGACGGCAAACACACGTTGGACGACTTAAGTTTTATTATCCGCACCCAGATGCCGTATGGTGCGCCCGGGACCCTCACCGGCCAGCAGTACATCGACATAGTTGCATTCATGCTGCAAAGCAACGGCTATCGTGCCGGCAGCAGAGAGCTGGTCGCGGACTCGGCTCTGTTGCAAGCCACAACGATTTCGGTACAAGGCCGATCCGGAACGCCGAACGTCGCGAGCAAGGTTGAAGTGGCTCCCGCCAGTGAATCGTCCGCCGCAACGACGCGACCCGCGAACGGCAAGCCAACCCAAGCGGAGCTGAACGCGGCCAACACCAGTACCACCGATTGGCTGATGTCCAATCACGATTACGGCGGCCAGCGATTCGCCGATCTCAAGCAGATCAACCGTCAGAACGCACCGTCGCTGAGACCGGTTGCGATGTATCAGGCAGTCGACACCAACCCATTTCATACAAACCCTGTAGTGTCAGGCGGGTTGATGTACATCACGGTCAATGACTCGACGATTGCGCTGGACGCGGCGACGCTGAAGGTGAAGTGGCGGCACGACCGGAGGCCAAAAGGTAAAGAGGGCTGGCGGCTGAATCGCGGCGTGGCGATCAAGGACGGCCTGGTCGTTCGAGGAACGCACGACGGATATCTGGTTGCGCTTGACGCCGCCAACGGCAAGCTGGTTTGGGATCGTGCGCTGGTCGACATGACCAAGCACGAAGGCGGGTTCACGATGGCTCCAGTCATATGGGAAGACCTGATCATTATCGGTCCGGCCGGCAGCGAGCTTGGGGTCAAAGGCTGGGTCGGAGCCTTCAAGTTGTCCAACGGCGAACCGGTGTGGCAATTCAATACAGTCCCGGATGACGGCGAGCCGGGCTCCGAGACCTGGGAAAAGGCCGACGCAAAGTTAAAAGGTGGGGGGGCGGTTTGGGCGCCTCTCTCACTTGATGCCGCGGCTGGCCTGGTGTACGTGCCGGTTGCCAATCCGGCGCCCGACTTCTACGGCGAAGCGCGCCCGGGGAACAATCTTTATACGTGTTCGATGGTTGCGCTCGACGCCCGTACCGGCAAGCTAAACTGGTTCTATCAGCTTGTCCCTCACGACGAGCACGATTGGGACACGACGCAGGTAAGCCCGCTCTTCTCTACGACGATAGCGGGCAAGACCCGCAAGCTGGTGGCCACTGCCGGGAAGGATGGATTGTTGCACGTTCTTGATCGTGAAACGCACCAACAGGTTTACGAGGTGCCGGTGACTACGCGGTTGAACACCGAAAAGGCGCCGACTCGAGAAGGGCTGCGAGCTTGTCCCGGTGTGTCTGGTGGAGCGGAGTGGAACGGCCCGCGGTTCAACCGAGGCACGAACATT
>CAZOOE010000314.1:0-7993 GCA_964581275.1 uncultured Clostridia bacterium | reverse complement strand
CTATTGCCTGGCTCCAGGAAATAAAAAAAGCGCCCGCTGCCCTCGTTAAGGGCTAATCGAGCGCCATCGCATTGCGAATGGCAACAAACATCGTTGCCATTCGCCCACATACTTCCTTAAACGCCGTCGCCGCCGTTTCGGTCGATTTTTTTCTTGTACGCGGGAGCGTGTACGGAAAACAACCGCAAACCTAAGGCGACTATTCCGCCCGCCCTCGCGCCGCTTCTCTAACTAACTGGCTCGTTGAGATTACGGACGTTGCAATTTCGGCCATGGGCTTACGTTGGTCCTGGCTTTGTTTTTGAATTAGACGAAACGCTTCGGCTTCGGTCACCTTTGCGGCATCCATCAAGATGCCTTTCGCTTTTTCGATGAGCTTTCGCTCTGCGAGCTTTTCGCGAAGTTGATGAATCTCGGTTTCCAATCGCGCTTGTTTGGCGTGCTGGTGAGTTGCGGCAATGAACGCCGCACAAATGTCTTTCGCCTCAACAGGATCGACCAGTGAGCCTGGGCGCCCGCCTCTACGGCTCGGCTACCAAAGCAGTAGTCGGCCTCTCTTGCCAAAGCAACAATCGCCAATGGACGGCCGACGCAAAGCTCCTGTATCAGTTTCAAGCAATGTTCACACTGTCGCCGTGCGTCTATGAGTACGAGATGATCGATGTTAGAAAGCGAGATGAATTCCAATAGCTTCTGCGGTTCGCTGAACGTCTGCTCGACTCGGTACCCTGCGGCTTGTGAATCAAGAACGAGACCTTCACATAGCTCCTCTTCCTGGCTAAAGATGCACACTCTCATCGGGGCTACCCCCGCTTGCTGTACCATTACTACTGACCTCCACAAAAAAGAGTTTTTCAACACCTTACGTGAGTTGTGGGCATAGACCTGGCCGGTGCGTTGGTTCGGCGTCCTGTGCGCGCGTTAGATGACTGAACGTCGATGTTGTCGGTGGGAGATACCAGAGACTCAAGGGCAATCGGTGAGCTGAATAGCTGGTGCACGCTTTTAGGTCGCCGACTGCTTCAATCCCGTACCGCAGTGACAACGACGCGGGTCTACGCCCTGCTCATGTCAAAGAACAACCCGGTCATTATCAAGCTTCCGATTGTTTTAGTCTCGAAGAGCCAAGTCGCATGAGATCGGGACACTCCAAGAAAAAAGGATAAAATCTGCAAGCTGCGGGCCAAAAGAAAAAGAGCGATCCGAGTTACGTTTTCGTTGAGAAAACAGGCAGGTGTCTAAACTGTTGCGTAAAGACTACCACGTGCTGCGTAAGAAGTTCCGGATAGGCGTTCAACAACCCTATGAATGCTGGACGGCACCCGCGAGTCTGATCAGTGACGACTTCGCGTCACCGTACAGCATTCCGCAGTTCGGCTTGAAGAACAGTGGGTTTTCGATGCCGGCAAACCCCTTGCCTTTTCCGCGCTTCAGCACAACAACCGAGTGAGCCCTGTCCACGTCGAGGATCGGCATTCCGGCGATGGGACTCTTTGGATTGTCGCGGGCGTCCGGGTTCACCACATCGTTTGCGCCGATCACCACCGCAACGTCGGTCGCCGGAAACTCAGCGTTGATCTGCTCGAGGTCGTAGAGTGATGAGTAAGGCACGTCGGCTTCCGCGAGCAGCACGTTCATGTGACCTGGCATGCGGCCGGCTACCGGATGGATTGCATACTTGACCGTCACACCTCTCGATTCGAGCATGTTCGCAAGCTCGCGAACAGCGTGCTGCGCTTGCGCCGTAGCCATTCCGTAGCCCGGTACGAAGACTACCTGATTTGCATAAGCAAGTTGCACGGCTATGTCGTCAGCGTTAACCTCGCGCATCAGCCCCAAAGCTGCGCCATCGGCTGATGTGACCTCCGACCCGAACGCTCCAAACAACACGTTGGTGATCGAGCGGTTCATCGCCCTGCACATCAATATCGAGAGGATGAAGCCCGAGAAGCCGTCAAGCGTGCCGGCGATGATCAACACATTGTTTGAAATAGCGAATCCAGTCGCAGCTGCCGCAAGCCCGGCGTAGGAGTTCATCAGCGACATCACTACCGGCATATCCGCCGCCCCGATCGGCAGCACCAGCAGTACACCAAAGACAAAGGCGAGCCCGGCCATTACATAGAACAACGACTGTGCGGACGGATCAAAAATCAAGTAGGCGAACATCCCAACTGTTATCGCCAGCAGCGACATGTTGAAGATGTTTTGCCCTCGGTAGGTGATCGGCGTGCCTCGAATCCAGTCCTGTAGCTTTATGAACGCCATCAAGCTCCCGGTGACTGTGATTCCTCCGAGCAGCACTTCGAGGCTGAGAGCGGTCATCTTGAACGTGGCAATCTCGCCGCCATGCACGTAGAACTCGGACACGCCGACCAGTGACGCGGCAAGCGCACCAAACGAGTGCGAGAGCGCGGTCCGCTGCGGCATCGCGGTCATCGGCACCCAGATTGAGATCGCTCCGCCGATAAGCGACCCGATGATCAGCCCGGCGACGATCCATTCGTAGCTGATGATCTCTCTGTGAAACAGCGTGCCAACGATCGCCAGGAACATCCCGAATTCGGCGAAGATCATTCCGCGCCGGGCGGTTTCAGGATGACTAAGGCCCTTCAGACCGAGGATGAAAAGAATGGATGCGGCCAGGTATGTGAGTTCGATTGGAAGACCCATCAGGCTCGTTCTTGCTCCTCTGTAGAGTCCTTCTTCGCGGCGGGTTGTCGCTTGAACATGCGCAACATTCTATCGGTGATCATAAACCCGCCGACGACGTTTATCGTCGAAGCGGTCACGGCTATGAAACCCAGGATAGTGCTGACAGTGTTGTAGTGCGCGCCAGCAGTGACAAGAGACCCGACTAGCGATATTCCCGAGATGGCATTGGTGGCCGACATCAGCGGCGTGTGAAGCAGCGGTGGCACTCGCGAGATGACTTGATAACCGAGAAAGGCCGCCAGAGCGAACACATACAGCCCCGCGATTATTACTTCTGTACTCACGATTCGCCTCCTCCTTATCTACGACTGGACGTCAGCTGTGCGACTGAGAATAGCCAGCCGACTTTGCTTCAATTCCCTCGCAGATGATATCCAGGAACTCAGGAATAATGGACTCTTTGGAGTTCAGGGCCGCGCCCGTCGTGATAAAAAGCATGTTTGAGGATTGGCTCGACCATCTAGACTCCTAAGGTCATCTCGTCCGGCCCAGTATTTCTAAAGAGCTATTGACTCAAGCGCCGCGGCTACGCGCGCGTTTTTGAGCTCTCCCATATGCAACACGCAGGTGGGGCCAACCACATCGTCGCTCAAGTCGATCTTTAACTCACCTTTGTCGTCAATGAGCAGCTTTAAGAACGCGGTGATGTTTCGAGAGTAAAGCTGACTCGCGTGAACCGGCACTGTAGCCGCTAAGTTTAATGGTGACATGATTACCACACCCTCTCGAACGACTGTCTCACCGGGTCTGCTCGCCGCGCAGTTGCCTCCGGTTGAACCCGCGAGGTCTACAATTACCGAGCCCGCCCTCATACCATTGATGGTCTCCTGTGTTAGAAGCAGCGGCGCCCGCCGGCCGGGCACTTGGGCCGAGGTAATGATTACATCAGTCGTCCGCGCGTGTTTGGCGATCAGCGCTCGGCCTCGATCAAGCGCCTCGTCGCTAAGCTCGACTGCGTATCCGCCCGCGTCCTCTGTTTGAATGCCTCCGAGGTCAACCTGCAAGAACTTGGCTCCAAGAGACCTCACGTGCTCGCCCGCGGCAGCGCGAACATCGTAAGCCTCCACAACCGCACCCAGACGCCGCGCAGTCGCAATTGCTTGCAGCCCCGCGACACCGGCGCCCAGTACCAGCACCCGCGCGGGAGCGATCGTGCCGGCGGCGGTCATCAGAAGCGGGAACATTCGCGGCAATAACTCGGCTGCAATCAGCACTGATTTGTAGCCCACAATCGTAGCCATCGATGAGAGCGCATCCATCGTCTGCGCTCTGGTTGAACGAGGTATCAGCTCCATTGCAAACGCGGTGAGACCGCGTTCGATCATTTGAACCATCGCCTCCGGCTCATCGAGCGGCCTCAAAAATCCAATCACCGCCGCGCCCGCCCTCAGTCGAGCGGCATCTTCATCGACCGGGCGGTTCACGCATAACAGTATGTCAATCGACTCGAGAAGCGCCGCCTTGTCGTGCTCGATTTTTGCGCCGGCGGCGACGTATTCTTCATCGCTTGCTCCGGCACGGGCGCCCGCCCCCCGCTCAATGTGAACGGTCAACGCCGGTCCGGCGAGCGCGCGCACAGATTCAGGCATAAGCGCCGTTCGAGTCTCACCCGCCGACGCCTCTCGCACCACACCAATCTTCATCGACACTCCGTGAGAGTAATTCTGAATGACTCCGGTCCCGGTTGTTCTGGGCTAATGCTTCCGGACCTGGGCTCGGAGGGCTGCGGAATCGAAGTTAAGAATATATCATCTCGTCGGGGACTTTGCAGGCTGAACCGGCGTTTTCAGAAGAGATGCGATAAGGTTGGTGTGGCCGGCGCTTGTAGTTCCCACGCTACCGGGAATGTTTTAGGGACGTTTTGGCATTCCAGAACAGATGCCATACAACGGAGAGAACATGAAAGTGCTGTCCGTCAACGTTGGGCTTCCTCGCGACATCATCTCGAAGGGCAAGACAATCACTACCGCCATCTTCAAAGAACCGATTAAGGGACGCGCTCAGCTTAGAACGCTCAATTTCGACGGCGACCGTCAGGCGGACTTGAAAGTTCACGGCGGCGTGGATAAAGCCGTCTACGCGTATCCAGCCGAGCACTACGATTACTGGCGAGATGAACTGCCTGGCATCGCGCTGCCCTGGGGAATGTTTGGGGAGAATCTCACCGTCGAGGGAATGTTCGAGAACGAACTCAACATCGGCGACCGGTTTCGAGTCGGTGCGGCCGAGTTGGTGGTCACTCAGCCGCGGATGCCTTGCTACAAGCTCGCTGCCAGGTTCGATCGCGACGACATCATCAAGCGTTTTCTCGACAGCGGTCGCACCGGCTTCTATTTTGCAGTCGTCAGCGAGGGCGAAGTCGGAGCAGGTGATCCCATCGAGATGATAAGCAGCGATGTGAATGAGCTGAAGGTCGCCGACGTCACGCGTCTGTATCTTGACCGCGGGAACGATGGCCGAGCGCTGCACCGGGCGCTGAGAGTCGACGCTCTGCCGGACAGTTGGAAAGCCCACTTCGAGCGCCAGCTTTCGAAGCTCCGCGGGGCCGACTGATCCTGGTGACCGGTCGGGCGACGAAAACCTCTCTTTCCCTGGCGAGCTTTGACCAAACCCTGTGAGAAAGTCTGAACACAATTACTCTCTGCTCCTTATAGCGCTCGTTCAGGGATTGACCGCTCCAAGAATGATCACGCCAGAACGCGCGATCAGTCGATGAGGAGAACATGCCTAAAGAACACTTCAATCCAACGACCCTCTTTCCAAGCGTACAGCTCGGATTTTCTCAGATCGTCACCGCTCGAGGCGGAAAGACGGTTTATCTCTCTGGCCAGACCGCATGGGATGCGGAGAAGCGAATCGTCGGCGGGATGAATCTGGGCGAGCAGACACGGCAGGCGCTGCGAAACATCCGAATCGCTGTCGAGACCGCGGGCGGAACGCTCGCTGATGTCGTGTCGTTGCGAATCTACGTCGTCAACTACAAGCGGGCGGATGCCAATGCTATTGGACAAGCTATGCGCGAGTCCTTTGGCGGCGAAAATCCACCGGCCAGCACGTTGATCGGTGTCTCGTCACTGGCGGTCGAAGATTTTCTGATCGAGATCGAGGCAACAGCAGTTGTCGGATAACACAAGGTTCTTCGGTGGCCGGTGGTCGGCGGTCTTCGGTGAGTTAGCCACCAGCCGCTGACCATGCATTGGCTGTCGAGATTGGTGAACCGAGGTCTGCCCTATCCACCTGTAACAACTCCTTAGAAATGATGTGGTCATTCTTAACTGTTTAGAAATGTCCTCTCACTTGAAATTCCCGTCGGATGCCGCTAGCTTACACGCTGCCAGACAATCACGCGCTGATTTCATTCAACTAAGAAAAGGGAAGATATTCTATGCAACGAGTCATCGATGGCTGGCACAGTCCCAGCTTGAACAAATGGATGGAGATTGTGACTTATGGGCACTTTGGGTTTCCGCTGCTGATGTTTCCGACCGCGGGATCGGACTTTCTCGAATACGAACGATTCTATGTTATCGATACGATCCAGGGCGCGATCGATGCTGGAAAGGCAAAGGTTTTTTCGATCAACAGTATCAACCGCGAGAGCTGGCTCAACGATGAGCTGCATCCGAAGTACAAGGCTCTGCGCCAGGTCCAGTACAACGACTACATAACCAACGAGGTCGCGCCATACATCTGGAACAGTTGCCAAGGACGCTTAGGAATTGTCAGCGCCGGAGCAAGCCTCGGTGCGTTTCACTGCGCCAACCAACTCTTCCGACGACCCGATCTGTTCGTTGGCTGCATAGCGATGAGCGGCGCGTTCGACATTCGCGGCTACTACAAGGGCGACTACTACGACGACAATGTGTACTTTAACAATCCGGTCGATTATCTGCCGAACATCGAAGGCTGGGCACTCGAAGCACTGAGGCACAAAGAACACATCCATATCGTCAGTGGTCAGGGGAGCTACGAGAACCCTGATGCATCGCGCAGACTGTCTGGCATTCTTGATCGGAAGGGGATTTCTCACGAGCTGTCCCTGTGGGGATACGACATGCCGCACGACTGGCCGACGTGGCGCCAGATGATGAAGTACTACCTTGCGGACAGGTTTTAGACAGAGGTCCGATGGTGAAGCTCGACGGCCAGATCGTGATCGTGACCGGTGCTTCGGCGGGGATAGGCGAAGCTGCGGCGCGCAGGCTGGCTGGCGAAGGCGGAACGACGGTGATCTCGGCGCGGCGCGCAGACCGGCTCGAGGCGGTGAAGCGAGAAATCGAGTCGGCGGGCGGCCGCGCGATGGCAGTAGCGGGAGATATTACTTCGCAGCCGGATCGCGAGCGCCTGGTGCAAGAGACGTTGGGCGCGTTCGGCCGTATAGACGCGCTGGTCAACAACGCGGGCTACGGTCAGCGCGGCCCCATTGAGCTGGTCCCGGTTGAGGCCATCCGGCAGAACTTTGAGACCAACCTGTTCTCTCTCATCGCACTCACCCAGCTTGTGATCCCGATCATGCGGGACCAGCGAAGCGGCCGGATCGTCAACATCAGTTCGGTCGCGGGCAGAATCGCACGCCCGCTAAGCTCGGTGTACGACGCCACGAAACACGCTCTGGAAGCCATTTCAGATGGAATGCGCGGTGAGCTTGCGCAGTTCGGGATCAAAGTAGTCGTGATCGAGCCCGGCTTCATCGCCACCGAGTTTGTCGGCGTGGCCAATGAGAACGCCCGCGAGATCATCGAAGGAGCTGGACCATACGCGGAGTCGTTCGAGAAGCTGTCCGGAAGCGTTCAGCGGCTGCGCAAGATGGCGGGCCGCCCCGAAGACATCGCCGAAGTGGTCTTCAAGGCGCTGGCTGCCCGCAATCCTCGGTTGCGCTATGCCGCGCCCGGCCACGCTCGCCTTGCTCTCGCAGTAAAGCGACTGCTACCGTCGCGTCTTTTTGACTACGTCTTCAGCAGGTAGGATACCTGCCTCCGATCGCCGACCGGCACGCTCGCGAGCGTGACTCGATGATGCTGGTGTGGTAGAATCGCGCCCGCTTGGATGTGCCCGAAATTGCAGCAACCTTGAAATATCAACCATCAGCGACTAGTATACATGCTTCATCGTGACTGGGAACCAAACAGATGAGTATCGGCTACTCCGAGTGCGAGCGGTATCACTGCCGCGCGCGGCGTCCTCGCTCAGCCTGACACTGTTGCTTGTTCTCGGCCAATCCACGTTTGTCTCCAGCGCACGAGCATCCCGACTTCCCAATGGACCCGGGGGGTTAATT
>CAZOOE010000313.1:0-7994 GCA_964581275.1 uncultured Clostridia bacterium | reverse complement strand
GGCGGCTTTGCCTTCGCACCAGCCGACGGCGAGTTCCTGGTTCTACTCTTCGACTTCAAGCTCGACGTGCAGCAGTACTTCGCCACGCGAGTGGGAGTGCCGATGGCGAACAAGACGCTGGCCGACGCCATCGTCTTCAACAACACAAACGCGGCCACCGAGATGCCGTACTTCTTCCAGGAGATCTTCGAGTTCTCTGACGCGATGGACACCAGCGGTCCGGACCCGCGCAATAATCCGCAGCCGATCTTTGGCGGACTGACTTACAACCAGGCGCTGGCGATCGACCACAACGCAGGCGTGAACGGCATCGACGCGGCGCTTAGCCAGTTCAACCTCGACGCGGTGGTGGCGCCGACCGATAGCCCCGGATGGACCACCGATCTGATCCTCTCCGACCACTTCCTCTTCGCGAGCTCGGGGCTGGCCGGCGGACCCGGGTACCCGATCGTGCAGGTACCGTCCGGAAACGTGCTTGGGATGCCAGTGGGAATCAGCTTCCTGGGGACCGCGTTCAGCGAGCCGATGCTGATCAAGCTGGCCTCGGGGTTCGAGGCGGTGACCCACGCGCGCATCCTGCCGACTTTCACAGGAAACGTGACGACGGCGAACACCGCCGGCACGACGGTGATGAGATCGCAGTCTCTGAAGTTAAACAACGGCAAGCGGCCGCATCGAATGTAGCGCAGAGTTCTGATCTGTACACCACGGGCGATGTGAGCCGGAGAAGAATCGGGGACCATCTACTGCCGAGGGCCGCGATTGGGTTGACTCGGTAGATGAAGCTCCAATGATGTCTTATGAGGATTTGTCTTGGAATGCGCTCGGTCACTTTGAGGACGAGAATCCCGGCAGCTTCGAAGTGATCTGGGAGCTGTAACAGAGTATGCTCTCACTGGTACTTTGCGGATTTGGATGACGCTACTAGGTAACGCCGAGGAAAGAATCCACTGCTCGATCATCAACTGCGAGAATGGACGTCTGCAATCTCCAAAGAATAGCAAGGATCTTAATGCAGTCGCCTTGGAGGCTCACAGTATTTCAGCTGACGGATGGCAATGTGGGAGATAGCTCGTGTATTGAGTGAGAGCTAACACCGAAGGTGTAGAACGTCTCGTTTCACTCGAGGGGAGCCCAGCCGCTCAACTCCAGAAGCGCGCTTCAAAGCGGATCACAAGAGCAAGAACGAGGCACTATCGTGAACTCGTGTAGCTCCTGGTCATCGGCGTTGGGAAAGGGTGTGGAGCGGCGGCGAGGGCACTTATGCATCCAGCACAGAACGCAATTGTGCTAGCGATGGGTTTGTTGGTTGGGATGGTGGTCTGTCTTGATATTGGCTACCGCATCGGCCGCCACCGCTCCAATCAGCAGCCTGAACGGTTCCACGAAGGTATCGGCGCCATGGAAGCGGCGATCTTCGCGCTACTCGGTCTCCTGCTGGGATTCAGCTTCGCGGGCGGGACCTCGCGTCTGGATGCTCGCCGCCAGCTAATCATACGCGAAGCCAATGCCATCGGCACCGCCTACCTCCGCGTCGACCTGCTTCCCGCCAGCGCCCAGCTCGACATGCGCCACTTATTTCGGGAATACCTGAACGCGCGTATGGGCGGGTACGAAAGGCTTCCGGATCTGGAGGCTGCCGATCAGGAATTTGCACGGGCCGCACAAATCCAGCAGAAGATCTGGTCCGACGCCGTGACTGCCAGCGGTGACGATCCGACTCAGAACATGGCAAGGCTGCTCCTCCTGCCGGCGCTCAATGAGATGATTGACATCACTACTGATCGGACGGTTGCCTTGCACACCCACCTGCCGCTGTTGATTTTTATCTTGCTGATTTCTGTTGCATTGCTGAGCGGGTTGGTGGCGGGTTATGCCATGGCGAAACGGCAGAGCCGCAGTCTATTCCACATGCTGCTTTACGCTGGGGCGATTGCAGTCACCGTCTACGCTATCGTGGACCTGGACTATCCCCGGTCTGGCTTGATCCGGCTCGACGCCGCTGATAACGCTCTGGTCGAGCTCCGCGATTCCATTCGATAAGTTGCAGAATGGAGTATGGGGCGCCTATGTTTTATGCCTCCACCTGATAGCGGCCGAGCCACTAAGAAAACAATTCAAGTGTTCGTTGTGACATCGACGAGCGCAGTTTGCTCGCCGCTGGGTTTAAGTCTGCTGCGTCTGCCATCCACCCTCCGGCATAGAACCACCGATGTCGTCACCATTCGAGCAAGTTGTTAACGAGAGGCGTTCGCGAGCTGGTTTATCCTTTGCCGAATCGCCATCGTGAAACAGTCAATCTCGTCGGCGGTCGCCCCGCTCGCTCCCAGCCCCGCTCGAATCTGCGCGTCCGTGATTCGCCCTACGAACTCAAGCAGCCATTTCACATCGCTCACTCTTATGTCATCTCGCACGTCGTGTGGCCGCTTCCCATCATAGCCAAACCGAACCAGACGGCCCTCGACCCCGGTGACAAACTTCTGGCCCTGGTGAGAAAAGCCGTCGCAGTCCCACTTCTCACGGGAAAAAACACCGCCCCATTTGCCCATCGTCGCGCCCCAATCGGTCATCAAGTATGTCACTACGCCAGTCTTCCTCTTAAGATAGATGGCGGTGTTCGACTCATCGTCGCGCTGATCCTTAGGATCCCAGTTGGACGTCAGCATCACCATTATTTTTAGCCCGTTTAGCTCACGCGAACCGACGAAAGGATTCCGGTCCCATCGCCAGCTCTCCTTGTCCGTCTTTTTATCGATTCCCTTCTCCTTCAACTCAAATCGGGCGTTGGTGAAGCTGCCATCAGAGCCTATATATTTTTTTGCGCGAGAGAGCCCGGTGGCACCCGTGATTTTTCCGGACTTAACAAAGTAAGCCGCTTCAACATAGTAGCCTGCGGCCCAAGCCAATCGGGACGCGAAGACTTCAGAGTGAATCTCAGAGCCCCACTTGACACCCCAGGTCTGGCCGGCCGCATCCGTCGCCTTGACCTTCGGGTTCGTACCGCCCTTGTCTTCTTCGACAAATGTAAAGGGGGGTTTCGGAGCGTGCTTCTTCCCACCGGGTCCGTAGGCGAAGTCCAGACTCTCTACCGGACCCGGGTCGTGCCAGATGGTGGGAGCTCCCGGTACAGGGTTGGTTGCCGCGTCGCGTGCTCGCTTCTGTTTAGCCTGGCCGAAGGCCGGCGCAAAGGAAACGATCAACAACAGGGATAAGAATCCGGACAAAACCGCTCTATGCCGCAGCCCTCGCTTCATCATCGTTTCGCCTCATTTTCCGTAACCTCAGACGATCTCCCGCAGCTTCCGTTCGACTGCGATGCCCACCTCGCTACACCTTGCCGCTTTCTCCTCGCCAATCAAATCATAGGTGAGCGTCTTACCTTCTTGGAGCACCGCCGCAACCGCCGCCTCCAGGCTATGCGCCGCACGGGAAAGCCGGTCGTCTTCGTAACGAGCTGCGAGCCAGTCCAGCATCATCTGCACTGAGAGAATCGCAGCCAGCGGATTGGCCTTGTCTTTGCCAGCATGCTTTGGCGCACTGCCGTGGATAGGCTCGAACATCCCGTGTTGATCGCCTATATTTCCGCCAACAGCCAACCCTAACCCGCCGGCAGTTGTGGCTCCGTTATCGCTGACGATATCGCCGACGAGGTTTGGCCCAACGACCACGTCGAACCACTCTGGACTCCGAATCTGCCACTGACAAAATGCATCGACATAGGCGTAATCCAGCGTGAGATCTGGAAACTCGGTCTCGCCGACCTGCCTAAAGACGTCCCGGAAGAATCTATGCGCGCCAATGATATTTGATTTGTCGACGCACGTCACTTTCCTTTGCTTGTTGCGTCGTCGCGCAAGATTGAAGGCGTATCGTACGACGCGTTCGGTGGCCCTTCTGGTAATGCGTATCGGCGTGATCCGGCCGTCTTCGATCACTTCCATCTCACCGGTGTATGCGTCCTCGGTGTTCTCGCGAATGACAACGTAGTCGACCTTCTCTGCGTCCCAGACCTGGACGAGCTTTCCGTGAATCTTGTGTTTGACACCGGGATAGAGTTTGACCGGGCGAACGTTAGCGTAAAGGTCCAGTCTTTTGCGATTGCCGATGACTTGCGCAAACCCTGCCAGTTGAGGTTCAGGATAAGGCTTGCCGGGCTTTGTGAAGACGGGCCGCCCATCAACCTCGTGTCCTACGGCGCCCAACAGAATCGCGTCGGCCGCCTCGCACTTTTCGAACGACCCCTCGGGCCATTCTGTTTCGTGCTCGGCGTAGTAGTGGCCGCCGCACGAAATCGATTCAACCTCGAAGTCTACCTCGAAAAATACTCCAACTGCGTCCAGGACTCGCAGGGCGCTCGCGAGGACTTCGGGTCCAATCCCGTCGCCGGGAAGGGCGACGATCCGATATGATTGCTTCGCCATCCAAAGCTCCCTTGGT
Organism: uncultured Clostridia bacterium; assembly: GCA_964581275.1. Lineage (GTDB taxonomy): Bacteria > Acidobacteriota > Blastocatellia > UBA7656 > UBA7656 > Onstottus_A. Next base: position 3,557 of record CAZOOE010000313.1, on the reverse strand, counting down.
TCGAATTGAGTGTTCACTATAACCACGGGTCGTTAAATGGACAAGAGACTCGGCGAACAACGCATCCCGCTTGACGGTCCCGTTTTCGGTTCATATCATCCAGCGGCCCGCACCTACGAGCGCCGCGCATCGAGGTAAAGAGCATGTAGGCTGCCTGGACCTCCAAGGTCAAGTCGAAGGATAGTCGAGAAATGAGACACCTGCTTATTTTGAGCCTGATATTCACGGTGGGGTTAGTAGCATGGCCAGGCTCTACTAGCCGGTCGCAAGATGGACCGCCCAAAGCCTCGTTTCATCACGTTCACTTGAATTCGGCAGATCCGTCGACGGCGATGAGCTTCTACACAGAGACCTTCGACGTAACCAGGAAAACGACACTCGCTGGAATGGACGCGGTTCAAAGCGAGAATATGTATTTGATCTTCAATAGGGTCCCGAAGCTGCCGTCTCCGCCGGGTGATACTGCTATCTGGCATTTTGGATGGGGCAGCACCGATATGGAGGCGGACTACCAAAGACATCTCGCCGCGGGTGTCGTTTTTCAAACACCCATTACAAAGCTCGGATCGGGGACTCTTTTCGCTTACATGAAGGCACCCGATGGCGCGTTGGTTGAAATAAACTCCTCACAGACTCGCGCCTTCATCCATGTGCATCTTTATAGCGACGCTCCCCTATGCGCGGCGGAGTGGTATCAAAAACATTTCGGTGCAGTGAATCGCGCCAGCGCTCAACGGACCGGGCCTTGTGAGGTTCAGTTCGCGGTGCCGAGCGAGCCACTTGGCGTCATTCGATCTCCAGCGGCCACAGTTCGGATCGGTGAGGTCAATCTTATCATTTATCCCCGCCAGCGATCCGCGCCGCTGGTCAGCACCCGAGGGCATGTCGTCGATCACATCGCGGTTAGCTATCAGGATGTTGTGGCGGCCTTAGAGCGATTGAGGAGGTCAGGGGTGAGGGTGCTCGAGGAAGTTCATCGATTTGGGAGCGGTGAGGGGCGCGCGGCAATGATCGAAGGGCCGGACTCGATTGCCATCGAGCTAGTTGAGAAGAAGTGATAAGGTACTACTCAGTCAAGCTCAAGCTGATGACTGAGCAGCGACGCTAACGTGACCCGGCAGGCCGCGCATCGACCTTTTTGAACCACGGATTTCCAAGGCTGGTGTACGGACCTCCATCAACGGATATCTCGAGAAGCAGTCGGTAGTTGGCGGGGGACAGCATCTGTGTTTTTCCCTTCAGCTTGATAATCTTGCCGTTCTTCTTGATCGGCGCACTCTCCCAGAAGATCGTGTAGTACCCGCCCAGGTCGCCCCCGATAGATCCACTCTTGAAAGCGGATACGCCGTAACTAAAGATCTCGTAGCGCGTGACGAGTTTTTCCTTCTCGTCGTAGCTGGTGATGGCGCGGCCTTGGAAGGGCCCCTCTGGCCCTTCACCCTGAATCTCGCTTTGATAGGTCTGACCACCGAGGATCTTTTTGTAGGTTTCAGTTCCCTTCATCTTGCCTGCCGAACTGAGCGGCGATTCGGGAACGTTCCAATCGAACGACCAGGTGCCGACGAAATAATCCAGGTTGGGCGGCGGCATTGGGTCGGTTGGCTCGGTAGGGCGCGAGGGCTGTTGTGTAGGTTGCTGAAGCAGAAGCGCCGTCAATAGAAAAACGCGTAGCATCGAAATCTCATCTTCACACTGGAACTCGCCAGTGGTCTTTTGTCATTCTTGTGTTCCCACCTGAGAATTGGTAACCCGTTTTGAGTGACAAATTGTAAAGACCAACATCGATTGACTCTATTCTTTCTTACTAGCGCTTTGGCCAGCACTCATTTTCGTGAGATCAACACTGTCCACCGTGTACTCAAACCACGGAATGAACATTTCGTCCCAGCTCTGCTCGCTCCAGAAAACCTCCTTCTGGGGAGCGGGATTGTAGCGGTTCTTCAACGAGTTGTCGTAATGTGCGATTACCATCATCTTGCTTCCGGCCGGTACCTTCAGTGGCTCCTCGAGTTCGTAATGAAGCTGCCAATTGAAATCAAACTTCGGGACATTGAGCAATGTTTGCTTGCGCCCGTCCGGCCAGACCAGGATGTACTTGATGTCCTTCCCGCGCAAATGCATGTGTGGAGCAAACGCGTACAACGTAATCTCTTGCTTGACGGTCAACTCACCGGCGATCTCCCAGTTGTCAGCGTAAGGCGGAATGTTCGGGATCCTTCCCCTCGTCCTCACCTCGCGGCCGTTGACGAATCTGGTTTCGCCGATGTCCTTGCCACCAACCAGCACGGTATCAGTGACTCCCTTGGTCAACACCTCATGAGTCACCGGTCCTTTCGCGAACCACAGACCCAGCAATGAACGATCTTTCTCAGGACGGCCGCTTACTTGATAATGCATGTTGAACTGGAAGTACATCCCCGGACTAATGCGCTTTGCCGTTCCCGCGAAGTGTCTTTCAAAACCCTTCCCTGGCGCCTGTCCTATCAGCTTGAATGCGCCTGCGCGAGCGAACGAATCCTGGGATTGGAAAACTTCCGCTCCTTCGCGCAAACCACCGGTTCTGCTTGCGTCTGAAGTATTGAGCTCCGCCCTGACCGCTCGGCCATTTACTATCTTGCTGCCCTCGGGTAATCGCGTGACGTTTGCGATCGAGTGATGGACTACAGCCGAGTTTCCGGGCCGCAGCTCTACCGCCTCGACCCAACGATCCTTTTTGAACGGGACCGGCACGTAGAAGTTCTGCATCGGCAGTTCGCCCTCAGCCGGCACTTCGAACTCGACTGGCATCGGGATGATCAGATCGGGCTCACCCCAGCTCCAGCCCTTAGCAAACTTTGGCAGTGGCGGAAGATCGGAATCGTCACCTTTCGGCGATCCGGCATCCACCCATGCTGCGATGGTGTCGATTTCCTTCTGCGAGAGACGCCGGTCATTCCGGAACTTCAGAGAGGACGCGGGATCAGCATACCACGGCGGCATTGTGTGCTCGAGCACCTGTTCCTTTACCGCCTTGGCCCAGGGCCGCACCTCTTGAAATGAAGTGAGTGGCATGGGCACTGCCTCGCCGGACCGGTGGCACGTCGCGCATTTGTTGAAGACAATTGGTGCCACATCTCGCGCGAAGGTTGGTGCCACCTTATCAGAGGCGCTGGTTCGGTTAAGGCTAGTTGTTACCACGACTACGGCAACACTCACGATCAAAACCCCAAGCAGGCGCTTCATCTATTCCTCCTTCCCAGGTAGTCGGCTTCGTCAAATCACGTGGCAGAGTCCCGGCGTCTTTAGATAAATCCAATTCCAGCTCGACAGAGTCTATGCTCGGTTTCTACTTCGCAGCGGTTTCGGAACCAACGCGCAGATTCTGCTTGTCTCGGGTGTAATCGAAATACCCGATCATCATCTCTTCCCAGGTCTGTGGACCCCAAATACCGAATTTCGTTGGATCTGGATTGAACTTGTTGCGCCTGGCTTTTGTGTGATGGGCGATCGTTTCCAACCGGCTTCCATGCGGGTGGGCCAAGGGCTCTCCAAAACAGTACATCAAATGCCCACCGACA
>CAZOOE010000312.1:0-8007 GCA_964581275.1 uncultured Clostridia bacterium | reverse complement strand
CAAAACGCGGGGGAGGACACGCTAACCCCCAAAAGCGGTCGGACCCCTTTCGAAGCCGCTTCAAATCCGGCAGCACAATGGTGCGAGCGTGGCCCACGATTACATGCTCGACGTAGCCATTGCGATTGACGAGCACGCCGATCTGTCGATGGATCTCGTGTGACGCCTCCGAGAGCTGGCGTGCAAACTCCTGAGTGACGATTTGGCGTGGCGGGATTCGCCTCTTGAAAAGCTTTTCGAGGCGGTGGATTTGGTTCGGCTTTAGTCCCTGGAGATTCCCGTCAATGTTGCTGATAGTTGTTTCCTCCACTGCGCCGGCCTTTGGCCAGACAAGCATATTCTACACCAATCGGGGCTGCTAGAAGTAGAAAGTTACAGGTGCGAGTCATCGGTCTCTTTCCATTTTACATTCTTCATTTGCCATTGATAACCCGCGACAAGCGCCGAGCAACCCGCAACAACTCAAGGGGCGATATCAGGCAAATGGCCGCTTATCGCTGACGACTGATAAGTACCCCTGCGACAATTCCAGCCTTGCACTTGCGTTTTGTTTTTTCATTGGCTACTATGAAGCCATTCTGAACGGTGGACAATCACCCGCGACATTTCTAGCTGGAAAACTACCGGGGAATCAGAGTCGACGCTACCGTGAAGCTTACGGTGTTCGGCGCTGATGGTCGCACCCGATCGAAACAGCCAGGAGCGCATGCGTTGCTCAAAGACCGTTCAGAGCTTCAATTCATGGTTTGGAGGATGCGTGGTGAATAGGAAACTGATAAGACCGACACTTGCGGAGGTACGGGAGCGATCGGATCGCGACTCTCAACATCGCCGCAATGCGAATGACCCGAATCGTAAGCGTGTGCCACCCGAACAGACCCACGCCGAGAGCTTCTATTACAAGAAGCAAATGGACAACAGGACGCAAATGGTAATCGTGCTGGAGGATGGCGAAGAGCTTAGAGGGAGCATCGAGTGGTATGACCGAGGCTGTATCAAGCTGCATCGCACCGAAGGGCCCAACTTGCTTGTGCTCAAGCACAACATCAAATACATGTACAAGACAGAAGATGCCGATGGTGGCAACGGCGATAGCGAGGACCGCATTGAGGACCGCAATGAGGAATCGCCAGATGAGTAAGCTGGTGGCTGGAGTTACCCCGGTCTCTCCTTAACCTCGCGACAATGGACCCTCGTGACGCGAGCACCTAGTAGTCCCGACAAACCGCGCGTTGGAATCACCATCGGAGATCCCGCTGGCATTGGCCCTGAGATAGTTCTCAAAGCCGTCGCCGATGATGGGGTGTGCGCTGTCTGCTCTCCGATTATCATCGGCGCCGCCGCTGAGCTTATCAGACAAGCTGGCGAACTCGGGCTCAATGCCAACTTTCCCGTGTACGTCGAGGCGAGTCCAGGGTTCGACAACCCAAATGCACCGGCGATTCTCGATACGGACAATCTCAACTCGAGCGTGGAGTGGGGCGCTTTGTCTGCAGCATCCGGACGCGCAGCCATTGCGGCCATCGAGGCTTGCGTCAGGCTCTGCCGCGCTGGCAAGCTGGACGCGATGACGACCGCGCCCATCAACAAGGAGTCACTCAGGCTTGCAGGGTCCCCTTTCCCCGGTCACACCGAAATGATCACCGCGCTGTGCGGCGTGGATGAATCGCTAATGTGCTTCTTTGGCGGCGGTCTAAAGGTATTCCTGTTGACCATCCATACCAGTCTCGCCGACGCCATTACTGCTATTACTAAACAGCGAGTCGCAAGAGCGATCGTTTTGGCAGACCGCGAACTGCGCAGGCTCGGCATCGCTCGACCGCGAATCGCCGTCGCAGGACTCAATCCTCACGCGGGTGAACACGGACTGTTTGGCTCTGAGGAGGCTCTTGAGATTGAACCGGCAATCGCCGAGTGCCGAACTCAGCACAACGTCGACGTGTCTGGTCCTTTCGCCGCTGATACACTTTTCTTGCGGGCGCGGCGCGGCGAGTTCGACGCGGTAGCCGCTTGTTATCACGATCAGGGATTGATCGCGATCAAGTGCCTATCCTTCGGCCGAGCTGTCAACGTAACGCTGGGACTGCCGATCATCCGAACCTCGGTCGACCACGGCACGGCCTTTGATATTGCGGGCCAAGCGATCGCAGACCACGCGAGCTTGGTTGAAGCGATCAAACTCGCGGCGCAGCTTGTCGGGCAAGCGTCCATTCGTCGTTGACAGCGCTGGCCTGGGAGCGTCCCTGGAACCTCCGACAAACTGACGGAGTTTGTCGGAAACTCGTACTGGAGGGAACGATGAGAAGTGTACTTGTTGGGCTGATGGTTGTCTGCGCAGCGCTGGCTACTGCGGGAGAGCGCGGACCGGCTCCAGACGATCCGCTTCGCCTGCCCGATGAGAAGCACTTGCGCAACATCCGCCAACTCACCTTTGGCGGCGAAAACGCCGAAGCGTATTTCTCAGCCGACGGAAAGAAGTTGATTTTTCAATCGACCCGTGACGGGCACGCGTGCGCTCAGTTTTATACGTTGAAATTGGACAGTTCGGATGTGGGAACGGTCTCTACAGGAAAAGGTCGCACGACCTGCTCGTATTTCTTCCCGGATGGCAAACGGATCACCTATTCATCGACCCATCTCGCAAGCCCGGACTGTCCGCCAAGGCCTGACTACTCGAAGGGCTATGTGTGGGCAATCTATCCAGAGTATGACTTATTCAGCGCCGCGCCGGACGGCTCTGACGTGAAGCAGATCACGAATACGCCCGGCTACGATGCCGAATCGGTTATCTCTCCAAATGGCAAGAAAATAGCCCTTACATCGATGCGGGATGGAGACCTGGACATCTACACGATGGATCTGGATGGCAAGAACGTCAGGCGGCTGACCCACGAAGTTGGCTACGACGGTGGTCCGTTCTGGTCATACGATAGCCAATGGATCGTCTTTCGTGCGTATCACCCGACGACCGAGAAGGACGTCGCGGACTATAAGGCGCTTTTGAAGCAGAATCTGATTCGGCCAACAACCCTCGATATTTGGGTTATGAAGGCCGATGGAACTAACAAGCGCCAGATCACCAATAACGGCAAGGCTAACTTTGCCCCCTACTTTTTCCCGGACGGAAAGCGCGTCCTTTTCGCTTCGAATATGGCAGATCCGAAGGGCCGGGACTTTGATATCTACGCAATCAATATCGATGGAACGGGGCTCGAGCGCATCACTTTCAACCCATCATTTGACGGCTTCCCGATGTTCAGCCGGGACGGTAGAAAGTTGGTGTTCGCCTCGAACAGACATAATACGGTCCAAACCGACACTAACGTATTCATAGCAGATTGGGTGGAGTAGGACTCTATGAGTGATGCGTGAAACATAACGCGTGATTTGTCAATGACGCCAGGTCACGCATCACGAATGACGCATCACTCATTCAAGGAATCAGCACTATCTTCCCAAGCGCGCCCGGTCGGAGCACCACTTCATGAGCGCGAGGCGCATCCGCGAGCGTCAGCTCCATTCCTACGACCGGTCTCAACGTCCCGTTCTCCAATCCTGCAACAAGCGCCGCGTGTATGCTCGCCCGATCCTGATCCGCGGTGTTGAATAGCGTCATTCCCAGTATGTCCAGATCGCGAGTCATAGCGGCTCGCGGATCAATCTCGATCTTGCCGCGGTTGCCGATCACCACCACCCGGCCGAACCTCGCCAGCAGCTCGAGGTCCCTGACAAGGTTTACGTTCGCGAGCATCTCGAGAATAAGGTTGACACCACTGCCGCTGGTCAACCCGAGGATTTGATCCGCATAATCCGACGCATGGTGATCGAGTACGTGGTGCGCGCCCTGCTTTAGAACACTACTTCGTCCCTTGCCGGTTCCCCCGGTTGCTATGACAGTCATCCCCGCCGCTCGAGCTAACTGAACCGCAGCAGTACCGACGCCGCCGGTTGCCCCGTTCACGAGCACAACCTCACCCGCTCGTGCCCGCCCTCGATGAAAGAGTGCCCGATAAGCGGTTGCATAGGGAATGCCGACTGCAGCACCCTGCTCAAACGTTATATGTGATGGTAGCCGATGCACCTGCGATTCGGTGCATAAGGCCTGCTGAGCGTAGGCGCCACTGATCGCTCCGGCGACATAAACGCTGTCGCCAGCTTTGACGCTAGCAACGCCTTCGCCGATCGAATCGACAATGCCGGCAGCGTCGCTTCCCGGGGTGTAGGGCAATGGTGGTTTTACCGCGTGCAAACCCGCTCTGATGTAGGTATCGACAGGATTGACACCTATCGCCTGGACCCGCACGACGACTTGCCCCGAGCCAGCCGTCAGGTCGGCCAGGTCTTCAAGCTGCATTACATCGGGTCCGCCGAACTCGTGAACTCGAATGGCTTTCATGACTCTCCCCCGGTTTTTCTTTTACGTATAGCACGCAACCGATTGCGTGTGAAGCAGTCGCTGATACCGACCAATTTCCAGTAGTAAAGAAAGGCCTGCTTCGTATAGAATAGACCCCGCTCTGCAAGCAGCCGCTGCCGACGCTGCGCTTCATATTGAACCCGACCTCCTCCAATCAGGTGCGCGGGGAAAACAAAGGGGACAGACAAATAAACGATGAGCTTCACACCGGTGCACACGAACGGTAGTAAATCAGATCAGCCCAAGGCGAACGGTGATCTCCATCAGCCTCAGCGTGAAGGCCCGGTCGACGGCGGCAAGCTGATAGTACTAACCGCGCCGCTCACTGAGACCATCGATCACGCGGGCTATTTCATTCAGATGGGGATGGCTTCCATGCCGATCTGGATGGAAGGGGTCCTGAATCGGAAATATCCCAAGTGGCGGGAGGTCGAAGTCAACGATGACGGGTCGGCGCGCTACATGCCCGCGGGTACTCGAGTACTCGAAGCCTCGCTTCATCGCGAGTTCGATGCTGATGACATCGCCGCCTGTCTTCCGGATGACCTCGACAAGTTCGTCGGACCCAACACCAGAGTTGTTGCGGTGTCGACGCACAACCCGTTAGGCGTCACGTTCGCGGCTGGTGTTTACACTTCGATCTTTGGCTCGTCAAAGATGCCTATTAACTCACACTACGCACGGTTGATGTTCCAGCAGATCAAATCCAATCCTCATCGGGACAACTTCAAAGTGATCGTGGGCGGCTCCGGCGGCTGGCAGATCATACAGACCGATCTCTACGACGAATTGGGAGTCGACTGTGTAGTTGAGGGGCGCAGCGAGTCACTGGATACCCTCGAACTGTTTCGCAAAGCCATTCGCGGCGAAGACCTGCCGCGCGAGATAGAGGTCAAACATCCAACTGACCGGAACGGAATTCTCTTTCCCGACAAACGAACCACCTTTGGAGTCGTCGAGATGACGACCGGTTGCGGGCGCCGCTGTCAGTTCTGCCTTCCCGACTTGAATCCTCAGATTGACCTTCCCAAGGACCAGATAATGAAAGCCGTCCGCGCCAACGTGCGGGAAGGGAACAAGCAAATTTCGCTTGCCACCGAAGACATGCTTATCTGGGGACAAGTGCACACCGAAACCCCGTTCTATTTTCCGAATCGTGAGGCGCTTCTTGGCCTCTACTCCGACATCGTCGGCACTCCAGGGGTCGAACATCACGTGCTCAGCCATTCGACTATTGCGCCAGCGGTCGTCGATCCGATTCTGATCAAAAGGCTATCCGACGTTCTGCTTCCGAAGAGCCCGATCCACCTCCCCTATCTCAGCTCGCATCCGCAGAAGAAGGCATTGACCCCTTTGATTGGTCTTGAGACTGGATCGGTCGCGATGGGTAAGAAGATCATGCCGAGCAAAGGCGTTCCGTTCGCCATCGAGGACTGGCCCAGTGTTGTCATTCAAGGCTTAACCGTTCTGAACGCGAACAACTGGTTCCCGGCGATGACTCTGATAGTCGGCAATCCCGACGAGACTGATGAAGACGTAATGGCGACGCTCGATCTGATCTACGAAGTCGAGCGGCGCGGTCTGTTCGCCTTCTTCATCCCCTCGATCTTCACGCCGCTGCACGATACGAGAATGGAAATGAAGAAAGGCGTGACCGAAACAATGCAACTCTCACCGCTCCAGTGGCAGTTGATAATGAAGTGTTGGAAGATGAACCTTCGCCCGGGTCAGTACAGTTGGTGGGCTCCGACGGCCTGGCGAGTGGGCGCGATCGCATTGTGGATTTACAAGCTGCGAAAGCTGAACGGACCGAACTTCAAGTGGCCGCTGTTGATGTTTTCGAGCGCGATGTCCGAGAAGATGATGGGCCGATTGGGCAAGATCTACGCCGGCAAGCCGATCGCGGTGAAGACGCGCAAAGAGCTGATCGCCGGGTTGAAGCCGCATTACTTGCAGTACCTTCGAGAGGACAACGGCGACCTACCCGAGGGGTTCGTGCCTCAAGCCCCGCCGAGTGCGCAGAAGGTCGCGCTGGCTCTGCCGGTCCTTTCGTGAAGGATCAATCGTGTCGTCTTTGCGATCTCGGCGTCTTCGGGCTAAATTGGCCATCTTCTGCGGCTAACGGACAGTGCATCACTCGTAGCGTCGGCTTCATATGAAAGCGACAATCCGGCAGACCTAGTCGCTCAGGTTCCGGCTTGAAACACTGACGTATGGGCGTTCACATAAGTTAGCCTGTGATGCCATGCCACGCCACACCTTCAGGGGTCAAGATATCGGGGCCTTCTCTCTTTTCACATAACCCCCGAGGCGTTATCCTAGTCGCGCACAGCATGCCATTCCACCGCGCCAACAAAGCTCTCGCTCGCGCCAGCCGCCCAGCTATCGCTCGGCGGCGGTCGCGCATCATCGCTCTGGTGGAGTCTCTCCCGGAGGCCAGGGTCACTGCCGCTGGAGATCAACACTTGAGCCTCGAGGTCCGAGGCAAGCGATTCGGTTATTATCTCGACGATCACCACGGCGACAAGCGCGTGTCTCTCAATTGCAAGGCTGAGCCTGGAGCGACCCAAACTCTCGCAGATTTCGCACCTGAGCGGTTTCATGTTCCCGCGTACCTGGGACCTAGAGGATGGATCGGCCTGTGGATCGACCTCCCGAGGATCGACTGGGACGAAGTACAGAGCATTATCGTCGATGCCTATCGATTAATCGCTCCGAAGAGGCTGGTTGACCAGCTTGACTCTCGGAGGTTCGATGCCGGAGATTAACCCCACAAACGCATGAACATGAGTGAAAAGCATCTGAAGAGAATCCGCCGAATCTGTTTCGCTTTTCCTGAGACTACAGAAAAACTGTCGCACGGCGAGCCGACCTTCTTCGTTCGCAAGAGGGTCTTCGCGATGTGTTCCTTCAACCATCACAACGATGGTCACGTTTCTGTGGTGGTGCCTGCTCCGCCGGGCGTCCAGGGGATGCTGATCGAAGGCTCCTCGGAAAAATTCTACAGACCACCTTACGTTGGTGGAGCCGGCTGGATCGGCATTGAACTTGGCCGGGTCAGCGATGAAGAGCTGGCATTCCATATACGCGAAGCCTGGCGACTGATTGCGCCGAAGAAACTGCAGGCCTTGATTGAGACAGGATCGAGCGAACCTTAGTTCCCTGAAGACGCGATCAAAGCAAGTGGCCGGTATTGGGGAGTCTACTTGGGGGACGAACGGGATGGCGATATCTTTTCGGCGGTGTTGGACTGTGGGGTCGTCGACATCGAAGGTTTTTGGCGATTTCTCGCTGATCGCAAGACGAATGCGTAACAACCATAGTTGCCTACTCGCGATACTGACATCTCGATTATGCGGTTATCAATATCGCTTCCATCGCGAGCTGCCGATTTACGTTTCGAGGTAAGGCTAGAAACACTGCCTCTATGCCGTCATTCCATTGCGTAATCTGCTCCATCGTCAAAGCCTTGGCGACGCGTTCGAGCCTCTCGACAACGTCTTCGTTGATCAAGGCAATTTCGGTCTCATTCAGCTTCAAGTGAAATATATCGGCCAACAAAACCATCAACGCGTCGAGATGTTGTTCGA
>CAZOOE010000311.1:3832-8029 GCA_964581275.1 uncultured Clostridia bacterium | reverse complement strand
AAGAACCTTCCCGCAGCGGCGCTTGCCGACGTGCCGCAGCAGGCGGTGACCAACTACTTTGAAGTGAAGAAGCGCTGGCTCGATCTGGCGACGCAGCTTCCGTCTCTGGGAACTCCCGGAAAGAAATAGGCAACTCAACCCGAGGCCCATCACAATTCTCGAGGTCATCACGCGCGTCGTTAGATACCTGGCGCAGGACGCAACCCGGTCGGAAGTTGTCCTGGCGCCACGCACACCGCCGCCCCAAGGTAGCCGAGTACGGCAACCTTGGGCTGCGTGATGCAATCCGGAATGTGAGCTGGACCTTAGACTCGGTCGGGATTGCAGACTTGATCAAGGACTGTTCGATGATGCTGCCTCAGGCGTAAACTCTTAGACCGAGATTCAGCCAGGAGATCTCAATGCCCAACGACTCGAAGCGAACCTATCCTTGGACAACCACGCTCAAAGACAACCAGATCACGCTGCGATTGATGCAGCCCGATGACCGAGACAGCTTGATGAGTTTCGCTAAGTCGCTGCCCGAAGACGACTTGCTTTTTCTGGCGGTGGACATCACCAGACCGGAGGCGCTCGATCAATGGGTCCACAACATCAAGATCGGGCAGATAAAGACAGTCCTGGCGGAAGCAAACGGCAGGCTGGTGGGCCACGGAACGCTGAGCCACAATGCGCTTCAATGGACGCGGCATCTGGGAGAAATCGTTCTGCTGATCAGCCCCGACTACCGAAGCATCGGCCTTGGGAGCTTGCTTGCAACCGAACTATTCTCGATCGCAAGAGAGCTTGGGCTGCAGAAGATCGTCGCGCGAATGGCCTCCGAGCAGCAAAATGCATTTCGTGCCCTTGAGCGACTGGGCTTTAGAGCGGAAGCTTTGCTAGGCGATTATGTGATCGATCGCGAGGGCCGCACGCACGATTTGATAGTTATGTCCTACGACGTAAGCGGGCTGACCGAGTAGCCAGGAGCGGTTTAATGTTTCTCAGGGATCTTGAACGTCTTGAAGCCGCCTTCTTTCACGGGCTGAATCAGTTCGTCGAACCTCTGGTGCGGGCCGGCGTCGGCGGTCCGCTGCTCTTGCCTGCTGGCGCGATCGTCATCGAGACAAAGGGGCGGACCAGTGGCCGGCGAGTCAATGTGCCGTTGATGGCCGCGATGGTCGGGGATCTCATCCTAGTCAGCACTATCCGCCGGCGCTCGAGCTGGTTGAAGAATCTGGCCGCGAATCCGGAAGTTCGCATCTGGCTCGGAGGTCGCGAGATGGAGGCCACCGCGTTCGCAATCGGACCCGGCGTCGAAACGGCCGAGATTACCGCCGAGCCGCCGCCTCGCGTGAGTTGTCTGGCCTCCGCGCTAAAACAACATAGCGCGCTGTTTGGCACCGGGTTCGCAATCCTGTTGCCTCGCGAGTCGTCCACGACTCAACCTTGACGGTGAAACGCTATGGCAAGCGCAACCAAATCAGCTATCGCAAAACGCACGACGGAGCGCAAACACGCGCCTGGGCCGCAACGAAAAGCGCTCGGCGATCAGCTCGTGCCGATGAGCCGCGATCCACTTAAATTCCTGCTACAGATCGCGCGCGAATACCCGGACATTGCCACGTTCAAGCTCGGCCCGCAGCGCACATTCCTGCTCAGCAAGCCGGAATACATCGAGGACGTGCTAGTTGCGAACGACTGGAATTTTCTGAAGGGGAGAGGGCTGCAACGAGCTAAGAAGGTTCTGGGCAAGGGTCTGCTTACGAGCGAAGGCAATTTTCATCGCCGCCAGCGACGTCTCTCACAACCCGCATTTCACAAGCAGCGCATAGCCGCCTACGGAGCCGTGATGGCTGAGTACGCGGCTCGTACCTTGGATGGGTGGAGACCGGGAGAAACCCGAGACATCGCACAAGAGATGATGCAGTTGACGCTCGCAATCGTCGCCAAAACTCTGTTCGGCGCCGATGTTCAAGGGGAAGCGTTGGAGATTGGCCGGGCATTGACTGAGGTGCTCGAGCTGTTCTCGACTTTTTCTTCGCCGCTCACTGAGATAACTGACAAGCTGCCGACCGCGAGAAACCGGCGAGTCAAGCGGGGCAAGCAACGTCTTGACGAAACGATCTACCGCATCATCGCCGAGCATCGTGCGACCGGTGAAGATCGGGGTGACCTGCTTTCGATGTTGCTCCTGGCGCAGGACACGGAAGAGGGCAGCGGCGGCATGTCTGATGAGCAATTACGCGATGAAGTTATGACTCTTTTCCTCGCCGGTCACGAGACGACAGCAAACGCGCTCGCGTGGACTTGGTACTTGCTCTCGCAGAATCCTGAGGTCGAAGCCAGAATGCATGCCGAGATAGATGAGGTGCTCGGCGACAGACTGACCGGCTTCGAAGACGTTCCCCGATTGAGTTACATCGAACGGGTGTTCACCGAAGCAATGCGGCTGTATCCTCCGGTGTGGGTAATGGGGCGTCGCGCAGTGAGCTCCTGCAAGATCGGCGGCTACCACGTGCCTGCCAAATCGATCGTGCTGCTGAGCCAGTTCGTGACGCATCGCGATGAGCGCTATTATGCTGAGCCTGAGAAGTTCGATCCGGATAGGTGGCTTCCAGAAGCAAGGGCACGCCGGCCCAAGTACGCTTATTTTCCATTCGGCGGCGGACCGCGATTGTGCATAGGGGAGCAGTTCGCTTGGATGGAGGGCATACTGATATTGGCGGTGATCGCACAGAAATGGAAGCTACGAATGGTGCCGGACCATCTAGTCAAAACCCAACCGTTAATCACTCTAAGACCAAGGCACGGCATGAAGATGACGATAGCAAGGAGGCGTTAGGGTCATCGACCTTGGTACACTGAGACCCACGATGAATACAGGGGTGTATTGGATTGAAGGTCCTTGGCAGGGAAGGCTTGCCGTTTCACCACGGCCCCGCGGTGGTGAATGGCTCGAAGACGAAATCCGCGCTTGGTCACAACTTGGCATTGATGTGGTTGTCTCGTTGCTGGCTCAAGACGAGATCAAAGAACTATACTTGAACGAAGAAGCAGAGCTTTGCAGAACACGTAACATCTCGTACATCTCATTTCCAATCGAGGATCGTAACGTTCCGATTTCCCGAAGTGAGGCAGTGAACCTGATTTGCGAACTCCACCTCCTTCTTTCCAAAGGCCATTGCATCGTCATCCACTGTCGGGGCGGGATTGGTCGATCGGGATTGCTAGCCGGAAGCTTGCTGGTAGTCTCAGGCATTGAACCCGAGATAGCTATTCGACGGGTGAGCGACGCGCGAGGCTTTTCGGTGCCAGAGACGGCCGAACAGATACGGTGGGTAAAGGATTTCGGCGATGCCGCACCGACGCTCACTCGCTAAGAGAACGTGTTGGCGGAGGAATTCCACTTGTCGCAACCAAATCTAAATCGCCGGCTCACCGCAGTGGATGCCAGCTTCCTGTACTTCGAAAAAAAGGAAGCGGCGATGCACATCGGGAGCGTGAGCCTGTTTGAAGGCGAGATCCCGTTTGACCAGTTCGTCGCGATGATCAGCTCCAAGATGCATCTGCTGCCGCGATATCAGCAGGTCGTGACGCCCGACCCGTTCGGTATCGGACATCCTACCTGGGAGTTCGATCAGAGCTTCGATATCAAGCGGCACATCTTCAGGATTCAGATCGACTCCCCAGGCCGCGAGTCCGAGTTGATCGAGCTGGCCGGCCGGATCTTCACCCCGATGATGGATCGGCGCAAACCGCTTTGGGACATCTATCTGGTCTACGGTTTGGAAGCAAAGCGCACCGCAATGATCGCGCGAGTGCATCATTGCATGGTCGACGGCGTTTCAGGCGTGGATCTGCTCAAGATAATCTTGGACATATCGCCCGAGGTACCAAAGATCCTTTCTGCGCCGGAACGCCCACCCCAGCTTCCAAGGCCTGATGCAACTCGACGCTTTTTCGACACACTGCTGGGCAATATGCAGGAAGGAATGAACCGGTTGATGGAGTTTCAGACCGGACTGATGAACCTGACGCAGGCGCTCACCGATGCGCAGACGCGACAGGCGAAGAGAAAAACGAGCGGGACAATTTCGCAACTTGCTTCGCCGGTTTCGCTGTTACAATTAAATCGGCCCTGCCCAGGGAGTCCGAAGCCTGTTAGGACCACCTTCCAATTTGCTGAATACTCCGTGATAAGTTAGACCCATGGTG
>CAZOOE010000311.1:0-3822 GCA_964581275.1 uncultured Clostridia bacterium | reverse complement strand
GCGCGTTTCTATGTTACCCTGAAATCGGCCCGGCTCGCTGGCTTGCGAGCTCGGATGCAGAACCGTCTCATTTGCTGAAGCTCGCGGGATCCGTGGCGCTCTTGGCGGTACGGTTAACGATGTCGTGCTCACGGCATTGTCGGGAGCGGTCTCCCGCTATGTTGAGTTGCACGGCCAGCAAACCGGGGGTCGACACCTTCGTGTGATGGTGCCAGTGAGCCTGCGGCAGCAAGATCAGCGTGGCGCGCTGGGGAACCTGGTCTCCATGCTACCGGTGGAGATCCCTCTCGATATGTCAGATCCAGTCGAGCGGTTCAAGTACATCAATCACAAGACCGCGGCGATGAAGGGCAGCCGGGTGGCCGAGGGCTTGAACCTTTTCTCCGCGTTGATGGGAATCCTGCCCGCGCCGGTTCACGCCTTTGCGGGAGCGCTGGCTACGACACCGATCCCGGCATTCAATATGGTCTCGACCAATGTGCCGGGTCCGCAGGTTCCGCTCTATGCGATGGGCAAACGAATGATCGCCTATTACCCTTATGTACCGGTCGGCTATGCGATCGGTTGTGTCTGCGCTATCATGAGCTACGATCAAAGCCTGTACTTCGGACTGACGTCGGATACGCAGGCGATGCCCGATGTCGAAAAACTCAAGGCAGCGTTGGAACAGTCGTTCGTCGAGTTGCGCGCCGCCGCAGGCGTGGAAGAGATCAAGCCCAAAGTCATGAAGGCTCGACGAGGCAAACGACAGTAGCAGTAGCAGGAATGCAAGCTGTCAGCTTGCCGGCACGGCGATTGTCCATCGATACGACAGGAGCGTGTTAGTGTCCGCATCAACCTCACCGGAGAGTTTCCTCAAGGATCAGCAAGTCTCTCAACGTCCGCTTTGGCGAGAAGCATTCGTCGGACTCGATTGGCTTGCGCTGCGTTCATCGCCAGTCTATTACGGTTTCGGTGTTCCGCGGGGCGACGGTTCTGCAGTCATCGTCATTCCAGGATTCCTGGGAACCGACTCGTACCTTCAGGAGATCTATTATTGGCTGCGGCGTATCGACTATCGGCCGTATATGTCGCGGATCGGTTGGAACGCCGAGTGTGTAAACACCCTGGTCGACCGTCTATCAGAGACGATCACCAAGGCTCACAAAGAAACCGGAGGCAGGGTCCACTTGATCGGTCACAGCCTTGGCGGAGTGATTGCTCGGTCCGCGGCTTCACAGCGCCCCGATCGTATCGCTTCGGTCATAACGTTAGGCTCGCCGTTTCGCGGCATTCGATCTCACCCGCTGGTGTTGGCTGCCGGTGAACGCGTTCGCGAGCGCATCCGTCGCCAGAACGGAAACCTCCAACCAGACTGCTACACCGGCTACTGTGGCTGCGACGCGGTTACCGCCGTTCAAAGAGGCTTGCCGGCGTCCGTTCTTCAATCAGCTATCTACACCAGGAGCGATGGCGTTGTCGATTGGAGGGTCTGCGTCTCAGACGATCCTGCAACCAACTTTGAAGTATCGGGCACTCACGTGGGACTGGTGTTCAATGCGAGCGTGTACGGTTTGATCGCGAAGCGTCTGAAGGTTGCCCAGAGCTAGAGGTCGCAAACGAAAGCGCTACGCCTGTTCAGGGGTCCGTACAAGCCCTTGACTTTGGTTGCGCGAGGACCAATCCATCGCCGCACATAGTTCGTCCAACGTCTACCTTAGTCAGCGCTTCACGCCTGACCCGATACCCGCTGTTCATCAAACTTCCTTGTGTGCGCGGGATTCGGCCTCGCCGCAACCCGAAGGCTATGATTGTGAGGCGAAAGCTTGCGCCGGAGCGCTTAAGAGGTTCGGGGGGTATACAACGATGCATCTGACTATTGATGAACTCCTCAACTACACGGAGGAAGAACGAGCCAAATGGGAAGCGTGGTTTGGCGCTCACGGCAATGATCCGCTCAAGTTCGCACTGCCGATGGATGTTCATCCGAACATTGGCGCGCTGATCCCTCATTGCTTCTGGGCGGAGTTCTTTTATGCGCGATGGATCGGCGGCGATATCCTGACCGAGGATCGAATAAAGGAAAAGAGCGAGTCTCTGTCAGCCGACAATGCTGATCAAGTTTGGTGTTCTGCAAATCGTTTGGACCTCTCTTGAAGAAGGTCTAGCTGCGCGGTGGTATCCAGGTGCTCGGTCAATCAGATGCGAATACTTTATGGCTCCGACCAGAGTTTCGTTGTTACAAATGACGGGCTGCGGGAACGATAAGAACGCAAGCCTTGCAAAGGGAGACGCCTTCTGCCGGCGCGCTCGAGCGATCGGAGCAGACATCGCTCTGTTCCCAGAGATGTGGAGCGTGGGAATGACATTCTACGATCCAACCCGCGAGGGCGATCGCGATAGATGGCGGGCACTCGCCATCAGTCGAGACGATCCATTCATTGCTCACTTTCGAACTCTTGCAAGACAACTGGATATGGCGATTGCGCTGACCTACCTTGAGAGATGGAACGGTCAGCCGCGCAATTCCGTCTCTCTGATAGATCGGCATGGCGAAATCGTGCTGACCTATGCGAAGGTCCACACCTGCGAGTTTGACGTGGAGGCTGCGCTTACACCCGGCGATGGCTTTCCGGTGTGCGCGCTGGACACTGAACAGGGCGAAGTTAAGATCGGGTTTATGATCTGCTATGACCGAGAGTTTCCCGAGAGCGCCCGGATCCTCATGCTCGAGGGCGCGGAACTGATTTTGACGCCGAACGCCTGTACGCTGGATCAGCACCGATTGAATCAGTTCAAGACTCGAGCTTTTGAGAACATGGTTGGCGTTGCGATGACCAACTATGCAGCGCCACAGAACAACGGACATTCCGTGGCATTTGATGCGGTGGCTTATCCAGTGACTGACGGAGAGGCGCGCGACACGCTCATCCTCGAGGCGGGCGAGAGCGAGGACGCTTACCTCGCTGAGTTCGATATGGAGAGCATCCGTGCCTACCGCAGACGAGAGGCCTGGGGCAACGCCTACCGGCGACCCCGTCTATACGCAAAGCTCGAGGCCGAAGAAGTCGACCCGCCCTTTCGTCGCAAAGATGCAACACGGTGATGCCAAGGTCTGAACGGATGTCGGCCGGCTCGCTTGAATGCCTACTGGCCCGACGACGCGGACGAGTTCTACTGGTCCGGCAAAGCCAAGAACAAAAGGGGATGGAAACCATTCACCGAACATCACAATCGAGTCTGACATTATGACCAATCTCAGAATTACCGGGACGTTCCTGCTTTCGATTGCTCTCGCTGCATCGTCGCTTGCACACGATACCTGGCTGATCCCTGATCGCTTCGTCGTCGCGAGGGACACACAGGTTCTGTTGGACCTCACCAGCGGGATGTCGTTCCCATCCCTTGAGACGTCGATCAAGCTTGAGAGACTGGAACGCGCCCTTTGTCGCTTTAGTGGACATACGTCTGAACTCACAAATATCGTTGCCGCCCCGAAGTCTCTGAGCTTCAAGGTTCGCCTGGTCGATGCCGGCATTGCAACGTTATGGGTGGAGCTCAAGCCTAGATCTCTTCAATTGACCGCTGACAAAGTGAAGGAATACCTGGACGAGATCGACGCCCCCAAGGCGATAAGAGAGGAATGGGCAAGAGCCAGAAGACCTAGACGCTGGCGCGAGGCGTACACCAAGCACTCGAAGACATTCGTTCGGGTCGGGGAGCCACAATCCGATCATTCCTGGGCTGAACCGGTCGGGCTGCGACTGGAGATTGTTCCCGAGAAAGACCCGACTGACCTTCGTGTTGGTGATGAGTTTCCCGTCCGCGTGTTAAAACATGGTA
>CAZOOE010000310.1:7698-8087 GCA_964581275.1 uncultured Clostridia bacterium | reverse complement strand
GGCGGGCGTATGCTTCCGGGCCAGATGCAGGAAGTCAGCGGTGTCGCACCGGGCCAGTCCGTGGTCCTCAACGCGCTGGCGCTAGAGGCCGGCGCAGAGCCGGCCAGCACTACGCCGGCACTGAGCAAGGTTAGCAAACCGCTTCAGGGAGGACACAGGTGATTCGGCGCCTGGTCGATTTCGCGCTCAATAAAAGGATGCTCGTATTGGCCATGGCGCTCTTGCTGATTGGCGCTGGGGTCTTCTCTTTCCACCGTCTGCCGATCGAGGCCTATCCCGACGTCGCCAACAACTACGTCGAGATTATAACTCAGTGGCCGGGGCGCGCCGCCGAAGAAGTCGAGCAGCAGGTCACGATTCCGATTGAAGTTACTGTGAACGGCCTCCCC
>CAZOOE010000310.1:0-7688 GCA_964581275.1 uncultured Clostridia bacterium | reverse complement strand
CAGTTCGCTCTTTCTCTCTCTTCGGATTGTCCGAACACAAGATCAATTTCGATGACGATTCCGAAAACGACTGGAACCGCCAGAAGGTCGTCGAGCGTCTCGCGACGGTGACACTCCCCCAGGGCCTGCAACCTCAGATCGGCTCCGACTGGAGCCCCGTCGGCCAGATCTATTTCTACCACCTCATCAGCTCGAACCCGAATTATGACGTCATGGACCTCAAGTCGTTGCAGGATTGGGTCCTCGAAAAACAGTTCAAGTCGGTGCCCGATATCGTCGACGTGTCGAGCCTCGGCGGAATGACGAGGGAATATCAGGTCCGCGTTGATCCCAACAAGCTCGTCGCATACGGCCTAAACCTTGGCCAGGTAGAGCAGCAGCTTGCGAACAACAATGTGAATGCCGGCGGCAGCTTCATCGAAGCCGGCATGCAGCAGATCAATGTCCGCGCTGTCGGTCTCGTCGACAACGTCCACGACATCCAGGAGACGGTAATCAAGACCCAGAACGGCGTACCGTTACGTGTCAGAGATGTTGCCACCATCGTCCAGGGTCCCAAAATCAGGCTCGGCAAGAACGGAAAAGCAATCCACCGCGAGAACGGCCATATCCTCGACAACGACGATGTGGTGGAAGGCATCGTCCTTCTGCGTAAGGGGGCCGACTCCGACACCGTCCTCAAGAACCTCCACAACAAGGTCGAAGAGCTGAACAACTCGATTCTTCCGAAAGGTGTGAAGGTCGTTCCCTTCAACGACCGCAGCGATCTCGTCGGGTTCACAACCCATACGGTGCTGCACAACCTGACTGAAGGATTCATCTTGGTATCGGTAATTCTGTTTATATTTTTTGGAAGGCTAGGGAGCGGGCTAGTCGTCTTCTTGACGTGTCCGTTCGCCTTGTTGTTTGCGTCGATCTGTCTCGATCTCCGTCACCCGTCGGCCAATCTTCTGTCGCTGGGCGCGCTCGATTTTGGCATGGTTGTCGATGGTGCGGTGGTGATGGTGGAAAACATCTATCGCCACCTTGCCTCGAGTGAACACGGAGGCAAGCCCATGGCGGAGCGCATTCGCGCGGCCGCGCACCAGGTGCAGCGCCCAGTCTTCTACGCCATCACGATTATCATTACAGGCTATCTTCCGATCTTTACGCTGCAGCGCGTTGAAGGACGCCTGTTTCGCCCGATGGCCTGGACCGTTGCCTTCGCCCTCTTCGGAGCCCTAGTGTTTTCGATTCTCATCGCTCCGGTCCTGATGAGCTTTCTGTTCCGCCGCGAAGCGCGAGAGTGGCACAATCCGGTGCTCGGATGGATTACGAGAGGTTATCAACGCGCCGTGCGCTGGTCGATTCACCACGCTTGGGCGATGGTTGCGGTGGCGCTTGTCGTAGTGAGTATCAGCGGCCATTTTCTCTTCAGCGACGCCATCGGATCGGAGTTTCTTCCTCATCTCGACGAAGGGGCCATCTGGGTACGCGGCACACTATCGCCCAGCACTGGACCCAGTGAAGGTATTCGCGTTGCTGATCAGGCCCGCGTGATTCTCGCTTCCTTTCCTGAGGTCACCGTGGCCACCAGTCAGGTAGGACGCGCCGATGACGGCACCGACGTTACCGGCTTCTTTAATACCGAATACTGCGTCAACCTCAAACCCAAGGAAGAGTGGCGGTTCTCCTTCCACGAGGATAAGGAGGCGCTGATTGCCGCTATGAACTTACAGCTTGATAGGATTCCCGGCGTGAGCTGGGCTTTCTCGCAACCGATCGCCGACAACATGGAGGAGGCGGTTAGCGGCATCAAGGGCCAGCTCGCCACCAAGATCTATGGTGACGACCTGAAACTGCTCGAACAAAAGGGAAACGAAATCATCAACATCATGCGCCAAATCCCCGGGATCGAGGACCTGGCTATCTTGCAGATTCTCGGCCAACCTAATCTCACCTTTACTGTCGATCGCGAGAAAGCTGCTCGCCATGGAATCAATGTTGCGGACGTGCAGGACGCCATCCAAACCTCGGTCGGAGGTAACGCCCTGACCCAGGTTCTGCAAGGCGAGCGCCGCTATGACCTCGTCATTCGTTATTTGCCTGAATATCGCGGTACCAGGGAGGCGATCGAAAACGTTCGCCTCGTGGCGCCCTCTGGCGAGCGGGTCTCTCTGGCGCAATTGTGTCGTGTCCAGACCCTTGATGGCGCGTCCGAAATCTATCGCGAGGGCAATGAGAGATACATCGCAGTCAAATACAGCGTGCGAGGGCGCGACCTCGGCGGCGCAGTCGAGGAAGCTATCCGAAAAGTTAACCAACAGCTCAAGCTTCCAGAAGGCTATCACATCAATTGGGAAGGCGAATACGAAAGCCAGAAGCGATCGCAAGCCCGTTTAATGGTCATACTTCCGATCACCATATTCCTTATCTTCATGATCATTTATGGGGCATTCGGCTCAGCGAAATGGGCCTGTCTGAATCTTGTAAACGTCTGCGTTGCACCCATTGGCGGGCTGCTGGCTCTCTACGTGACCCACACACACTTCAGCGTATCATCGGGAGTTGGATTCCTGGCTCTTTTCGGCGTATCCGTGCAGATTGGCGTGATTATGGTCGAATACATCAACCAACTGCGAGCGCGCGGCGCCTTGATCGCAGACGCCGCTATCGAGGGGGCGGTGCGCAGACTGCGGCCGATCATGATGACGATGCTGGTTGCGACCTGCGGTTTGTTGCCGGCGGCGTTTTCACACGCGATCGGCTCGGATTCTCAGCGGCCCTTTGCGATCGTCGTCGTCGGCGGCTTGATCGCTTGCCTCCTCCTAAGCGTCTTCCTGCTGCCGACTTTTTATGTTTGGTGGGCGCGGCCCACGGACAAGCTACTTCGAACTGAAGACTCTCGCAGCGTCTATGAATGAGGAAGGATGCAAATCGATGCCCTCACAATCATAGAACTGTTCATCGCGATCCTGATTATTATCCAAATCGCGGACCAGTACCTCGGGCGCCGGACGCCGCTTGGAGCTTCCACATCAACGTGGCTCACTGATGATGAAGGTGGTCACGTGATGATCGTGCCGAACCCCGGTCAGTGTGTCTGGATCCAGGCGTCTTGCGATAGCGGGCCCGCAATGTCTCTGAGCGGCCAATGGCGTGTTACCAACCTTACGGGCGAAAACCTCAACTTCTCGCGGGCCTTTATTACTCGTCCGCACGCCGAAGGCGAAGTGGTGCTCATCGAGTCGGGCCAACGCGCAATCGTCACTGGGTCGAGTTCCGAGATCATCACGCACTTCTGGATCCAGCCCGCCGTCCGCCGCCCTGGCGACCCTCTGCGGACTACCATAGTCTTTGTGGATCAACGGTCGAACCGTCACATCGTCAGCAACATCGATTTCAAGTATTGGTCGGGGTAGCTGCGCGACGAGTGAAACCTGTCGACGTTGATCCCATTGTCCCGCAAGTACGCCGATGTTGCACCGAGACCCGTTTGACGGGCCGTCTCTGTTGCTCTATTTAATCAGTCCTTGACACCATGGCCATTGGGATCGATATAGCGCAGCGGGCAGTTGTAGGCGTGTTGTAGGCGTACTGGTATTTGTTTAGAGACTGCGGCTCGTGAAGATCAGCATAGAATGTGGAATTGTCGGACGCGTCATCGGCAAACGTGAAGAAGAGGCCTGGTTCCCTAGTCCGTTTCACAAGCAGGGATGCACGACATGAGCGTCATTACCGAAAACCAACGTATATGGCCCAAGCGACGACTTCGAATCGGTTTGTTCAACTACCAACGTCATCAGGTTGCCGGCAATGGATCCTACATACCTGGCAGGGTGCGGCAGGCCGGCGGGACCAACGAAAACAAAAATCTCACCGACAAGATCAAAGCGTCCATTCGAGTCGAGATTAACTGTCTGTTCAGTTACTCCCGAGAAGCACAAACCTGTCACACGAACTTGAAGATCACTCACCTCGACGCGAATATGATCCCCGCCCCAGACACCGATAGGACCATCTGCCGAGCTAACTAGGAATCGCACGCTGTTACTTATCCCATTCGCGTTAACTACAGAGACCTGGTAGTCCTCCGGAATTATGCTGAGGCAGCCGTGCCGTGAGTTCGGTAGGGCTGATGAAAGTAGTGGGAACTCTTCGATCGTCGATGACAACGCTGGAGGCTGGATCGAACCCTGATCCTCTCAGATCGATTGTATATCGCTTCGCTTTGTTCCCGGTAATCAGTTGATCGACAAGGTTACCTTTATAAAGGACCTGCAACTGGGTGATCTGCGGCTGCGCTCCGACACTGTCTTCCCTGTTTCCGAGGACGGACCTAGCACATGCGTTGGCGGAACACACGGTGGTGCCAGCGAAGTTAAAGGTCATCGCGGCTCCGAAAATTAAGAATGCAGCTATGCTTCGCTTGCTCATCTTAGCACGCCCCTTCTCAGAACGCTTCAGTCCGGTTCCGTGTACAGTCATCGGAAGGCGTCATCACTGAACGCCATTATAAGTCCACGGTTCTGTGATTGCTGCACGATAATAGGAATCCCTCGGGTCGAAGACAGATTCAATTAGGACAATGACTTCCTATGCGCTTTGAGCGCCGAGTCTTTCTCGTATTCATCTCCGGCCGAGCTTCAACATCGACCGCCGCTTCTAAAGCTCCTTCCCATCGCCGCGAATTTCCCATCTGACTTGCGCCACTGGTATACGTCACGGGCGCTATGCTACGGCATGGCAGGCAGCGGTCAGCGCTTACCGCCCTGGAAGTTTAGTGGGCGCTAATGATGCAAGATAAGTGCAATAATCCTGCGTTCGTTAACACCGGCCAGCCGTCTCGTTTAAACCCTACGGAGCCTCAGCAACCAAGGGGAGAGAATTCTTCTTTACAATCCCCATAGAAAGCGTTAAGTTCGCGCGTCGGAATCGGCGGTTCAGTTCAAGCGGTTTTATTCAAAATGACCTTAAATCTTGTCAACACGGCCAGTCCTCGCCGCATCATCGCTAAAACACTTGTGATCTGCGCCAGGACTCTTGTGAACTATGCGCCTGCGTGTCCACATCGCGACAGCAAATGACGAACTCGTTACGCTAGTGAACGATGGATACGATGCGCTTTCAGCCATCCAAGCCGACTACCATCGCCGCAAAAACGAGGGGAACTATGATGACGCGAAGGATGTAGAGGACCTCGCAGCACCGATTGAGGTTTGGGGGGAAAGAGTAATTGAAGCACTGGGCCGCATCTTTCCTACACAACTAGAGACGCACATATTCGCAGACCCGGAGATCCCATTCGGAGCAGTCAGTGGCGACTACAACTATCAAAGGACGATACGGAGGTGTCGCTACTTGGTGAGAGGCCTCAATAAAATCCGATTACAAAGTTTGCCAGAATACACCGACCTACCACTCGATGCCCGGCTATATGTGGAAGAGATCGACAGTTTTCGTAAGGTTCGTGATGTCAATCCAGCGACAGTCATGGATGTGCTGAAGAATGGCTATCTCGATCGGTCAGAAGACTCGATTCAAACAGCGCTGGAGAGAATTCTGAGCGTGCCCTTCCACAAAAAGGATTGGG
This sequence comes from uncultured Clostridia bacterium, assembly GCA_964581275.1. Taxonomy (GTDB): domain Bacteria; phylum Acidobacteriota; class Blastocatellia; order UBA7656; family UBA7656; genus Onstottus_A. The sequence continues at coordinate 2,116 of CAZOOE010000310.1, read as the reverse complement.
GCGGTGAACTGAACGACTTGTACACCGCGAACCTACTGATAAACGGCGCACGACATGAAACTGCATTTCTCCTGAAGGGGAACGGTCTCCGAAGCCAAACCATGGAGATTAAGCACTGCGGCGCGAACGGCGATCAACTCCTTCGCCTTTCTAACTCTCCCGCGAAAGTCTTTGTAGTCCAATTCGTCGGGCGGATCTCGGAAGCTATCGTCTCGGACATTGACGGCAAAGTCCGGCACGCGCGTGCTCAGGGAAGAGACGCCTGGTATTGCATTATGGATGGCCAAGACACGGCGAGAGTGCTTCGGGCTTATGGAGAGCTTTAGGACCTCTACACGAACCTGGAAGTTAAGCGGACTGCAGGCTTAGGTGAGCGGCAAACATTTGTCGTCGAGTCAGACGCCAACGATAGATTGTACTTCGATACTCAAACCGGGTTGCTTATGCGACAAGATATGGAAGTGGAGAGCCCCCAAGGAAAGACCAAGCTAGTCTTGCAGTTTGAAGACTATCGCAAAGTGGACGGTGTAACCCTGCCGTTTGTCAGGCGGTGGTCGCGACCGGATTTTACATTCACTCAGAGGTTCGTTGAGATCAGGCTTGATGTATCCATCGACGATGCGCGCTTTGAGAAACCTGTACGGTGATCCTTAGTGCGGATAGATCACAATGCGGCGCATCGGTTCCTGTCCTTTGCTTTCAGATTGAAGGCCGCTGCGCTCGATGTAGATGTGTTGCATCCGTCGGATGTGTCTCGGTTGTGGCGATAGTTCTACCGGCCGGCGACGCTCGACTGCCTCAATCACCGCGTCTTCAGCCTCCTGCATTGCGGCGTCTTCATTGACCGCGCGCGTCGCGGCGCCGAACGTCTCGCGCAAGAAGTTTTCCATCTGCGTAAGCGTGTTGCTGCGGAGTGCGTGAACCTCTACTTCGTTTCCGCGCGCTTCGCGTAACTTTTGAGACTGGCGTTTCGCGTGCGACTTGAGGGTGAGCAAAATGTCAGCCTCCGCGAGGTCATTGGTTACCGCTACCGGCACACCCAAAACGGCGATCGCGCGTTCCAATCGCTCACGGCTTATGGCGTAAGGATAGATGCGCAAAAGCTTGCCCTGTCCCCCGCGGGGCACCTGCGTTGTAAGCTTGCCAGCTGCCAACTCTCTGCGCTCCGCGGTAAACACAGCGCGCTCAGCAGCCAGCGGTTGGGTGATAGCAACCTCGCCTCCGGGCCGGCGTTCACGAACTTCGGTGCTCGGCAGGAAGCCGCGCAGCATAAGGTCAACCGCCTCGGCAACATCGCGATGAATTGCCAAACGGTCCTTGTCTTGAATCTCGATGAGCACGTCGAACGTCGGCGGGGCCTTTCGTTCAAGCACCGTCTTTTGGGTGCCGCGCCGCCTCGCCTCTTCATCTGAGAGCGTCACCGGTTGAATCCCCCCTACCAGATCGGACAGCGTAGGATTGATCATCAGGTTCTCGAGGGTGTTGCCGTGGACGGTGGCTATTAGCTGGACGCCTCGCTCCGCGATGGTGCGCGCGGCCAGAGCCTCCTGGGCGGTTCCGATCTCGTCGATCACGATCACTTCGGGCATGTGGTTCTCGACCGCTTCGATCATCACTCCGTGCTGGTGCTCGGGCTCGGGTACCTGCATCCGCCGGGCGCGCCCGATTCCTGGGTGAGGAACGTCACCATCTCCGGCGATTTCATTGGAGGTGTCGACGACGATCACGCGCTTCTCGAGATCATCAGCGAGCACCCGCGCGGCCTCGCGCAACAGCGTGGTCTTGCCGACCCCCGGCTTGCCCATCAACAGAATGCTTTTGCCCGATTCGACAATGTCACGGATTATGTCGACAGTGCCGTAGATCGCGCGCCCGACGCGGCAGGTGAGGCCAACGATTTCGCCGAGCCGGTTTCGCATCGCGGAGATTCGATGAAGCGTGCGCTCGATGCCGGCGCGGTTGTCGCGGGTGAACTGACCGACCCGACTCGCCACGTAGTGAAGGTCCTCCCGGGTCATGAGCGAATCTTCAAGGTAGGGCGCATTGCCAATATAGCGGGCTTCCGGTTGGCGGCCGTAATCGACAGTTGCAAGGTCGCGTGGTCGGTGATGCCGGT
>CAZOOE010000309.1:0-8089 GCA_964581275.1 uncultured Clostridia bacterium | reverse complement strand
TTTGAAATGTCAACAAAGTCAAGCCTGACCCCTCCGGATAGTGTCGAACTTCATCCTTCAGACTGCTGAAGTCAATTAGCAAGGCGTTGATCGCCTGGGGCGCTTCACGAGGACTTTACATCGAGCGCGGCGGCGCCTTCGCCGCTGAGCTTGAATCTCTGCGCCCAGTCTATCCGCGCTGTCGCCTGCATGACCACAAACAGAGTGATGATCGAGCCGATGGTTACGGCAAGCCCAGTGAAGCCTTCGAAGAAAAAGGCGTATGAGAAGCCGATCAAGTAGACCAACTGCGCCACCGCTACTTCAATGAAGGCAAATCTGTTCCCAGCGACTATGCGCATGTACGACACCACCAGAATGATCGACACCATCGAGCAAAGCGCAAACGCCGCGTGAATCGAAATGTGGTCAACGAGATATGCCAGCAGTAGATGAAATGCAAAGAACGCCGCCGCCAGAAAGAAGTAGTTCATCGGATGTATCCGTATGCCTCTCAACAGCGAGATTACGAATATCAAAAAGAAGAAGAATCCGAGCGACACCGGCGCGAAGAATGAAATTCGCGCCGCCATCGGTCCGGGGTTGATCTTCTGCGGCATCACGATTCCGATACCGTTTCCGGCAATCAGGTCCTTGTAGTCCCATGTCAACTGCCACCCGTTTCCGGTGCGCTCCTTCCTAACGTTTGGCGAAATTGTGTTTGCAGGATGATCGTAGCCGTCGAAGTCGGTGGTTGCGACCAGCTTGAAGTTGCGTACCTCGCTTATCCCGTCACCGATACGATAAGTGAAGCGATCCAGGCCCTGCGAGTTGTAGTTGACAAATAGGTGATGGCGAGACTTTGCTGCACACGGGATCGTCGCCGCAAGCAAGTTCGCGTTCTGTCGCGTGAACTGGACCTGCGTTCCATCCACCTCGAGCTTGAAGTCATCATAGTGTCCGTTGGCCGCGGGAAACGCGAAGTTGATCGTCATCGCTCCATTTTTGTCCTGAGTGTTCTCGAACACGTAGTCGCCAGAGAAACGTATCTTGTAGGTCGAGTACCACAACAATCCCTTTTGCCTCTGGTCTAGCTCGAAGCTCACGCGAATGTCGTTTTGGACGATCGGCACGTCGTTCTTGGCGGGCACCGATCCCGGCCGCACAACTACGACGCCGCTCGGTACCGGATCAGGACTTGTTGGCGGTCCTTGATCATAGACGGACAGCGAGGCCGACGGCGCATTCTGTTCGAGCGGCATGCCCCACAACTGGCCGACCTCGCCCTTGAGCTCGGCATCCTGATGGTCAGTGCGATACGAGATCGTCCCTGCAAGTGTGATCCATCCCGCAACCGCGACCAGATACACGATTCCAATGGCAATTATTCTCTTAACCATGCGTTGCCTCCGCGGAGAAGTTGGGGCGAACCTGACAGGTCCCGCTCCACAGTCGGCTCTGATGCATCGATCGCGACGCTGGATGCTCGCCGCAGTTTTGTGGACATCCAAGTCAGCGAACACGCGCCGGAGTACTGGATTTGTTTGTGAGAGGCGTGAGATCTCTTCAATTACCCTTTTGTTTTACCGAAAAGGTCTGCCCGCCTATCGAGATCGTGCCCTTGCGGCCGCCAACACCGGTGTTCGCGGCCACGGAATAGTTGATCGCGCTTGAGCCGATGCCGGCGGTTGCCGATGTGATTGTTATCCAGTTCGCGTTTGAGACTGTTTTCCAGGCGCAGTGTTCCCCGGCAACCAGAGTGATCGAGCCGGCGCCGCCGACGGAGGGGAACGACGTGAAAGCGGGTGAAATCGAGTAAGTGCAACTAGCGTTGGCGTCACTCTCCTGAACTACTGTTAGTATCTGGGCGCCCACTGAAATCGCGGCCTGGCGCGGCAAACCGGTAAAATTCTCGCGAACGGTGTAGCTTACGAGCCCGTTCCCATTCCCGTTGACTGCCGAGTTGAAGCTAAGCCACGCGGCGGTGGTTGTTGCAGTCCAGGTGCAGGAGGACACCCCGCTGATCGTGATCTGTCCATCGCCACCGGTATACGGGAAAAACTGAGTTGCGGGTGAGATGGACGAAGGGCAGGCAACCGTCGCCAGGCTCAACACAACCGCTGAATACTGAGGAAGCTGATAGAAAAAGCTGGTCGCCACACCGCTAAGCGTTGTCGTGGCAAGGTCAAGCGACCCAATGCCGGTGCGAGCGGCTTCATCTTGCGGGATGCCGTACGAGTAAACTGTCGCGGTGGATTGCGGGGCGAAGCCGGTAAGATTGACCGCCGCGTTGAGCGGGCTCGTCGCGCTCTTGTTTATTAACAGCAGCGACAGCGAGCCGTCACTGCGCTTGATCGCATACGCCGACAAGAGATTGTAGCCGCTGGTGGCGTGAATGACTTGATCGCCGGCACCGGCAAAACGCGAGACAAGCTTGCTTGTGAAATACGCTGGGTAGCGGTCGTTCTGGTCCGACACCATCCCGTAATCGCCGTACGATCGCCAGCCATACAGTGATGGGCTGTTGTTATTCCCGGTCTCCTGCGCGTTGCGAAGTATCCACCACACGAAGGTAGTGAACTCCGTCTGGATGAACTGGCCGAAGCTGTCGGCATAGTAGAGCCCGTTCACCAGGCTGGTAGTCTGCTTGCCAGGGTTGCTATAGACCGAGTTGTTCTCGGTGCAGACGAGCTCGACTCCCGCCGCAGTCGCGCCCAGGTAATCGTTCAGCTGCCGTCGAAGATCCGTCGCATCATTCGACCATGTTTGCGCGGACTGCAGAAGCGCCGAGTCGCTCTCCTGGCCTGGTGCCTGCTCGTAACGGTGATATATGACGAAGTCGGGCGCGATGCCCAGCGTCTTTAACGTGGCCAGCATTACCGGTGTCCACCCGTTGTGGATCTGACCGGTTCGAGTATTGGTTGCCGGATGATCGGTATAGTTCACGTAGGAGTCTTCACCGGTTATCACCACCGCGCCGACTTTGATTGATGAGTCGACAGCTTTCATCGCGTTCTTGTAGTCGCGAAATGCGAGCGCGTAGGTGTACGGGTCGTGAGGTCGGGTGTGCAGGTCATTCTCCCAACTGCCGTAATCCTCGTTGCCGACCTCCCAATAATGAAAGCCATAGCCCTTTGTAAGGTTCGAGTAGCGGACCCAGTCCGCCGCTTCTTGCACGGTGCCGCTGCCGTAATTGACGGTGATGAACGCATCGGCGCTTGTCCCGCGCATCACGTTCGCAAATGCATCGAAGCTCGTCGCCCACTGCCAGGTGTTGTTGCCGGTGGTGTTCGTGAGCCAATGATAATCGTCCGAGAGAGAGCCGCCGGGGAAGCGCGACACACGTGTGCCGTTCGCCGCCAGCAACGAAACCGTGGCCGGTGTGTTGAAGTGCGAATCCCAAACCGCGCAGGCGACTCCGAACAATCGAGTGTCGACAATCCTCCTCACAGCGTTTGCGTCGACAGTTACCTGAATCTGTGAAGGCGGCGGCACCGCTGCGAGCGTGATGTCATCCACATAGAAAGCGGGTTGAACGTTGCCGCTCGCGTCCTGGAGCCAGAACCCGTTGAAGTTTAACTTGTTTGCCGCGTTCAGGACCGAGAGGGGAATCGTGACCTTACGCCAGGTTGCCGCCGCGACAAAGCCCCACTGGATAAACTGGTTGAGGTTGACGCCCGGCTGTGCGACATCGTTGAGTTGAGCGGCGACGGTTATGCTGCGTCCGCTTGTGGTGCCGCCGTGAATCCAGAAGACCAGATCACTGTATCCAGAGGTGTCCTGACCCGTGTGCCGCAGGTAAAAGCCTTGCCAGGCACCAGCGTAGGTAATCTTCGCACTTTTGTTTCCGGTGTGAACGTAGTCGGTGGAATTAAGATCGCGTACACACCACGACCAGTCTTGCCAGCCCGCGCCCAGCGCGTCGGAATAGATTGTTTGATCGGATTGCGCGCGAGCGTCTTGATCGGCAGCGATCAACAACCACCCGATAACCAAGCCGACCATGACAGCTCGGCCCATCCATTTGTTCCTATATTCTTCCACCGGCAAGACACCGGATGTCCGGAGATGCACCGCGTTTGTGAGGATTCAGAAGCTGAGTCAGAACCGTCCCATACCATTCAGTGATAGCCTGGGGGGCGCTCAGCTTCGAAGTTTGATGCGATGAGATACGGACCGATCTTATCAGAAGCCAACGAGGCCGAGAAGAGTATTCACGGGTTCGCGGACATCGAGCAGCTCGATCGTTCTCTTCATTGGCGGCTTTGATGCGTCTTTGCGCCTTTGCGTCTTTGCGCCTTTGCGTGACCGTTGTCTCGTGCAGGACGCCAACCCGCAGGGACCGCAAAGCAGCCAAGCCGCAGGGACCGCAAAGCCAGACAGCGCGCCTAGCGTGACCCAACCGGGGGAACACCTGAGATCTAAGTCTAGGTCATGCGATCGAGGCTGGCATTAACTCGGCTTTGAGCCTCCGATTCATCGACTGTCTTCAGTTCGCGATCGAACAGCACACGACCGGCAACCGCGGTGAACACAACATCCGAGCTCACCGCACTGAAGATGATCGCGGCAATCGGGTCGTGCACTGGAGTGTTGTGAGTGCGTGAAAGGTCAATGGCGATGATATCCGCCTGTTTCCCGGCTTCGAGCGAACCGATGTCGCAATCCAGCCGAAGCGCTCGGGCCCCATCCAGCGTCGCGAGCCTCAACAGGCATTCGGCGCTCGGTTCTTTGAAATCTATTGTGAGGCTGCGGTGGATGAGTCCGCAAAAGCGGGCTTCTTCGATCATATCGCATCGGTTGTTTGACGCCACACTGTCGGTTCCCAAACCAACAGTCGCGCCACGCCCCAACATATGTATCAGCGGGGCTACTCCGTGCCCAAGCTTAGCGTTTGACTTAGAGCAATGCGCCACTCGTGCGCCGCGTTGGACAATCAGGTCGATGTCCTGTGATCCTACCTGGACGCAGTGCACAAGCAGCGGACCGGTATCCAAGACACCAAGCGTATCGAAGTAGCTTACGGTGGATGTGCCGGGCGCCTCCCACGCGATGCCTCTCGCCGCAAGGCCACCTGCGAACTCGCCTGTGCCTGTTATCATCATCTCGAGTTCAGCCCCCGACTCCGCGGTGTGTATGCAGGCATCGAGAGCGTCACGCGAAGCATATTCAGCCACGAGGCGGAACAGATCGGGCGATACGGTGTACGGGGCGTGCGGCGAGACGCCGGCTCGAACGAGATCGGTCTCGCGGGTCTTCATGTCGTCGATCTTCTCTCGGAGACCATTGAGGCTTTTCGAGGCATCCGCAGGATTCGGACCGAACACTTCTCGATAAGCAATGCCGCGCAGCCCGCTTTCCAGAAGCGACTCGAAGGCTGCCGCACTGTCGCCCGTATCCGCGAGCGTGGCTATGCCCGAGCGAATCGCCTCAGCCGCGCCCAGGAGAGCCGACGCTTTCAAGTCATCGATCGTGAGTTGCTCATACTTCGTACGGGTTAGCTTCAGGATCCAATCGCGAAAAGGTAGATCTTCGAGAAAGCCGCGCATCAACGTCAACTCGAGGTGGGTGTGAGTGTCCACGAACCCTGGCAGGATAGCCGCGCGGCCAAAACGATGGTTCTCAGCTTCGCGAAAATCTGTGCGCGACGCCGCTTCAAGTTGAGTGCCGACAAAGATGATCTTATCATCCTCAACAACAACGGCGCCGTCGCGAACCGGCGGTGTGCTTATCGGTATGACCCATTCCGCGCTGTAGATTTTTCTGCTCATTCGGCAATTGATTAGACCGGAAGCGATTCAAAGCGTCAATCCTGTTCAAGAGTCGACAACCTTCGGTTAGTCGAGTTGACCGACAAGCTAAACTTATCGAACAGTAAAATAACCCACTAAGCGCTTGCAGTTCTGGTCGGCGCGTTGCTAAAATCGATGGAAATGCGCCCCCCGAAGTATTCCTTAGCCCCGTTTTTGTTTGTTTCTATTCCCCTTTGTTTATTATATTTGCAAACGTGCGCCCTCAACTGCGCCTTCAAAGAATGCTCACGCTCCGCAGGCACTCTACCCCAACAAAGCGAACCTGCGCGTCATTGCCATCATCAGGGATCTTCGGCGAAGGATACGCCGGCACCAGCAAACCAAAGTCAGCGCCATGATTGCCAGTCGCACGCGGACGTTGCCGCGGCGGCGCTACCCCCAGCCGGGAGCCTGGTCGCTTCGGTCGGTTACTTTGCACAGACGGCTGCGGTGTTAACTCCAGGCGCAGTAAGCGTCTCAATCGAAGATTCGCTTCGCAAGGCTTTGCAACGATTCGCATTCCACTCACCTCCTGCGCGCGCAGTAAACCTCCCACTTAGAATCTGATCTCTTCTTCTTGTCCGGTATGGCTTCGAGGCAGCAGCGTATCCTCGGGGCGCCAACAAGCTATCGCTAACAGACAAGAGGGAGTTAGATATGCAAGATAAAACACCGCTCGAGGTTTCGGCTTCGGGTCCGGTCGGAGGGCGCTTGGAAAACAGCTCAGCACGTCGACTCATTAAACTGGCGGCTGTCGGTGTGGTTCTGAGCGGATCGATCATGGTTCATCACTCGACTAGTGCGACGACTGCTCCGCAATCGAATTCAAAGAATCCAATGCCCGCGATTGAGAAGAACATTGCGCTCGGTTTGAATCATTTCGATGCGCACTGCGCCGGCTGTCATGGCACATCCGGGAAAGCCGATACTGAAAAAGGCCGAACCGTGAGCGCAGCCGACCTGACTTCTGAGGCGGTTCAATCCAAGTCGGATGCCGAGCTTTTCCGAACAATTTCAAACGGAGTGCCGGGCACTGCAATGCCGGCTTTTGCCAGGACGCACAAAGCGGCCGAGATTTGGCAAACCGTTCTGTTCCTGAGAAAGCTACCAACGTTAACTCCTGAAGAGAAGGAGAAGCTCGAGCGTGCGGTGCCGGCAGGAGCACGGCACCGGCACGGTGCCGAGCAAGAACACCAGCATCCCGATGCTGAGGATTCTGAAGGTAAGACTCACCACCAGCATCCGGCCAAAGAAGCAAGTAAGCCATCCAGCACTCAACAGTCGCCCTCGACCGAGCAGCAACATCAGCACGAACCGCCTCAAAGCCAGAAGTCGCAGGAAATGGCGCGCCCCGCGCACACCCACGAAACCCACAGGTCCGCCGAGCAGCCCGTTCCGACACAACCGCACGAGGAACATCGTCACGATGCTCATCCTGCGACTGGCCAGACGTCCGAGGTGAAGCAAGGAGTTTCGAAAACGGAGAACGAGCATTCCGGGCACGAGATGCCGGAGGCTCACGGTGCTCACAATATGGACGCGATGTTGAGTACCATAACCGGCGGGCCGTTTAGCTCGATGACTGCGATCGGTTCCGGCACTAGCCTTATGCCCGCGAGTTCACCCGGCTATATGTTTCATTGGATGAAGGGCGCCTGGATGATAATGGCGCACGGCGACCTCAAAGCTGGATTCAATCATCAGGGCGGGCCGCGCGGTGTGAATAAAGCCGAGTCGCAAAACTGGTTCATGCTCATGGCCGAGCGAAAGGCGGGCCCGGGCCAGTTGATCCTTCGCGGAATGTTCTCGGCGGAGCCAGCGACTGCGCCGAGGCGTGGCTTCCCGGAACTGTTTCAAACGGGAGAGACTTTCAAGGGCCGTCCCATTATAGATGCGCAACATCCGCACGACTTGTTCATGGAACTCGCGGTCGCATACAACATTCGACTGTCCGAGCACGTCGCGCTGAATTTTTACGGCGGCCCAGTTGCCGAGCCTGCGCTAGGGCCGGTGGCTTTCATGCACCGAGTGTCGGCGTCGGAAAATCCCGCGGCGCCGCTTGGACATCATTGGCAAGACTCGACACATATTTCCCACGGCGTTCTTACTGCGGGTGTAACCGCCTGGCGCTTCCGGGTAGAGACCTCGCTATTCCGAGGCGCCGAGCCTGATGAAAACCGCAAGGACATCAAACTGGGTAAGCTCGACTTCTGTAGTGGTCCGCTCTAGTTCACGCCGACAAAGGAGTGTGACGTTCAGTTCTATTGACGCCCCCAGTTTCAGCCGGTGGCGATACAACCCGGGAACCTCGCACCCAT
>CAZOOE010000308.1:566-8092 GCA_964581275.1 uncultured Clostridia bacterium | reverse complement strand
GACGAAATTGGAGAGAGGTCTGGCGGGAACGTAATGCCTGAAGAACACCGCAGGCGTGCTCTCACTCGCATCAACGATGTTTGCCACCGATTCCATGGTTACAACCGTTTGGCTACTACAGCCTACCCTAATTGCCGAACGGTGCCACGCGCGCCGTTGGCAATGCGAGCATACCCACACGCAGGAGGCTGTGAAGACCTTGCGATCCTGTGAGTTTCCATTAGCCCATCATCAGGACTCATACAGATCCACCGCCGTCTGACCTCGTGCGAAGCGTTGTGCGGTCTGGGCGGCGGATTGACTCCCCGCCCGCTTGCGCACATCCGTAGCCCATCGGGCGAGGCCGATAAGCAACTGGTTGCGGGCTGGATGTCCATCACACAGTTTCCACTCGTCAAACACCGTACGCAGCGTATGCAGAAGACGCCAGCCGTTGTCATCTCTCAGAATGGACATCCCCATGTCAGATAACAGACGATCACCGGAGAAGCCGGCGTTCAGGTATTCGCGAGTGTGCCGTCCGACTTCACGTACCTGAACCGTCTCGATGGAGTCCAACACTCTGTGGAGCCCCGCGTCTTCGTTTGACGCATCAGATTTGACGGAGCCCAATGGCTCGATGAGCGAACGAGGAGTGATGTTGAGCCAGCGATCGCTGAAGAATTGCCATGCAGCGTGATACAGCGCCCTGGCGCCCAGCGTGTATCCGCCATAGCGCAAACAGGTTCTCACCGAAGATGAGAGTATCAGCTCGTGACTAAGCCCTCCCCACCCGGGGTTCAGGTTCACCGGGGTCCGAGCCATCCGGTCCGCAGCCAGCAGGACCATAGTCCTAACCAGCCGATCAATTTCCACTCGAGCTCGTAGCGCATCCGAGATCGAGTTAAAGGTTTGAGCCAGATCGCCGCTCACCAGCCCTTTGGCGAATGCGTCTTCGTCGTACGCGCCTTGACCAGAGCTTGGTGTCGAGCCCAGTTCCTCGATGAGCGTATTGATGGGTTCGAACATCTTGATCGCTGCCAGGCGGAGTTCTTCCGGCGCGCCCCGATCCTGGCCGAGTATCTTCGCGCCCAGGTTACAAACAAGTTCTTCAGCCTGATCCCATCCGAACTCCTCGAGCAATTCCGCTAGGAATCCCAGGATCGGAAGGTTCTGTGTGTGACCCAGGAAAAACGGTTCGAGTGCGCACTCATAGAGCAGCGGAACGATCCGCTGATCGTGTCCGCCCAGCCGTCGCGCGGTGACCAGGGATTTCTCGATTCCTTCCCACGTCTTGTCCGTCGAGAACACTCGGATCCAGCGTTCCAGTTTATTCCAGGTGACCGGCGGCGGCAGCGGCTGGACCGCCGGTCGATCCCCCGCGCGCCCCGACGCGCCCGTCGCCGCCATCATTAGTGGAATGAGCCGGTCATCCGGCTCGTAGTGCCGCGCGACCTTCACCCCGTTTACCATCAGGGCGAGCTCTCGGCCGCCGTCGTTGGCCCCACTCTCGGTGGCGATATGCCGGCCCATATGCTCCATCACCCGTTTCAAGGTTTCCTGTTCGGAGACGCCTTGCGCGAGCATAATTGCAATCGCCTTCGACAGGGTCCAGTTATCGGCGCTCAACAATCCCTCTTTCAGTAGAAGGAAATGAGCATCCTTACGCTTGGAGCCGCCGCTGCGCACGTCGATGTAGATTGCACTATCACGCACCTCGACCGGGAATGTATCGAGGTCATCGCAGCCTCCAGTGAAGCATCCGCCACCTTTCATGTCGTAGCTCCAGCCATGCCAATCACAGGTCAAGACGCCGTTGCGGACTCGCCCGCGCGTCAACGGATACCCCATGTGCGGACACTGGTTGTCGGTTGCGTAGAAGTTACCCTGGTGCTGAAACAGCGCGACGCTTCGTCCCTCGACTTTAACCGCTTTGGGAGTACCTTCAGGGACGTCTTTGAGGTCAGCCACTTTTACAAAGTTTGATTGTTTGTTCGGCATCGGATCTCCCGGTCTTTGCGACTTTGCGCCTTTGCGAGTTTGCGTTACATCTGCACGAATCGCTAGATAAGCTAATCACGCGGAGCCGCAAAAACTCCTTCTTATCAATTCGATCGCACCCGTTCCATTGATCGAAGAATCCCCGTCACGCTTCAAACAACTCCACCGTTGTCTTGCCTTCAGCGAAACGCATTGCGGTGTTCGTGGCGGACCCGCTGTCTTTATTCGTGCGAATGTCCGTAGCGTAGCGAGCGAGGCCGACGAGAAGCTGGTACCGGGCGGCATGTCCTGCCCCAAGGGCTGGCTCTGCACCACTCGAACGTTCCCATTCTTCAAACACACTGCGCAACGTTGGCAAGACCCGAGTATTGGTGTCATCCCAAAGCATGACTCGTCCCATCTCTTGAAGCAATCGATCCCCGGAGTAACCGGCATTGAGGTACTCCAGCACCTGACGGCCCACATCCTGCACATTTAGTGAGGCGATGGATTCGAGAATCATTCGTACTCCTCCGTCTTCGTCGAACACATCGAGCTTATCGCCGGCGATCGGCGCAGTGAGCGGCCGTAACGGTATGTTGAGCCAGCGGTTGGCGAACACCTGCCAGGCGGCATGGAAGAGCCCTTTCGCGGCAACCTGATCGCCCCCGTGCAGCGCGGCAGTACGGAGCGATACGGCAAGATTGAGCTCCGTCGTCAATGCTCCCCAACCAGCGTCCACGTTCACCGGCGTCCGCGCCATTCGATCCGCAGCTAAGAGCACCAGCGTGGTGATCAGGCGATCCATCTTCACACCCGTCTTCAGTACCGCGCTCACCGCATCGAATGACTTCTGAATGTTGGCGCTCAACAAAGCGCTGACAAAACCATCTTCGTCGTACTCGATGACGCTGTTGGTCGACGGGTTCGACGCTTCGATGGCCGGGACCATGGACGTCATGAGTCCAACCGCGTCGCGGCGGAATCGCTCCGGCTCGCCGCGCCTCCGACCCATCAGTTTGGCGCTCAGGTTGAACACAAGTTCTGATGACCGCTCCCAACCAAAGCCGTCGATGATTTCCGCGAGGTAACCGAGCGCCAGCAGGTTGTCGGCAAAGCCGAGGAAGTGGGGTTCGACCGCGCATTCATAGAGGAGCGGTAGGATTCTGTCTTCATAACGCATGTGATGGACGGTGAACAGGCATCGCTCGATGCGTCCAGCCTGGCCATCATGGGAGAACATTCGAGTCCATCGATCGATGTTTTCCCACGCCACTGATCCGGGCAGAGGGACGACTTCGAGCCGGTCCGCAGCCCCGCCGGCAACTGAGCGAGCGGCGGTGGCAAGGACCATCAAGCGATCGGCACCCTGGTATCGTCGTCCCACTTTTAGCCCGTTGATAAGCCGCGACACGGCACCACCATCCTCGCCTTCCTCCGCGCTGGCGATGTGCCGACCGAGGTGCCGAAGGATCATCTCCACGATCTCTTCTTCGGGAACATTGCCCTTGAGTAGCAGGGCAATCGCTTTGGATATCGTCCAGCGATCTTCACTCAGCAGCCCTTCCCATAACAACCGCAGGTGTTCGTCCCGCCGTTTGTACAGGCCCTCTCCGAGCTGAATCCAGATTTCATCGACTCGAACGTCAACTGCAAACGTTTGCAGATCATCGCATTCATAGTTGAAACATCCTCCGCCCTCAAGATCGAAGCTCCGACCGTGCCAGTCACAGGTGAGAATGCCGTCCCGAACCGCTCCACGAGTCAGCGGATAGCCCATATGAGGACACTGGTTGTCGGTCGCGTAGATCCGGCCATCGACGTTGAACAGCGCGATGCTGCGTCCTTCGCCAAGCTTGACGGCTCTAGCTTCACCATTTGGGACATCGCTCAATCGGGCAACCTGTATCCACTGCGATGTAGGTTTGACCATAATAATTCTTTCTCCCTTCTGATGAGCTACAGGTTGATTGTCTCCTCAGCGAAGAACGAGACCGATTTTCGGCTGCCGCGTCACTTCCGCTTCGACGCCCACTCCCGGACGACACGGGCCATCTCGACGAAAACGTCCTCCTCGCTTTTGCGGGTGCGCTTGAGAGTCCGGAAGCCGTGGTCGGCGGTGTCCAACAGGTGGAGCGTTGCACGCTTGCTGAGTTTCCTGCAGACACCTTGTAAAAGGTTCAGGTCCGCGAGGTCGTCGCGTGTTCCGCTCAAGAAGAGCATCGGGGTTGTAACCTTGGTGAGGTGATCAGCACGTTTCGTGTCGGGCATGCCCGGTTGATGAAGTGGGAAAGCGAAGAACACCAGACCGAGCACATGCTCGAGGGGGGCTTCGGAAACAGCGGTGGAGGTCATACGCCCGCTGTAGGAATGTCCGCCCGCCAGGAGCGGGAGATCGGGGGCCGCTTCGTGCGCCGCAGCTACCGCCGAGCGGACCGTGGTCACACAGACCGGATTGGAACGTCCACCCCCTCCCGGCTCCATGTACGGGAAGTTGTAGCGAAACGTCGCGATGCTCGCGTCGGCCAATTGCTCAGCTATGGTCTGAAGTGTGGCGTGACGCATGTTTGTGCTGGCTCCGTGACCGAGGACGATCAAGTGGCTCGCGTTATCGGGCCGGATCAGCAGCGCGGAGACCTTCCCTTTCTCCGGCGTGGCAAGGAATTTCATCTCGGTCGTCTTATGAGTCATGGTCGAGGACCGATCTTGCTCGGAGCTGCATCCCCTAGCGGGCAGCTTCACGTGGGCACACGTTGCGCGGTAACGAATTTAAGTCTTTGCAATCGCGGAGTCAACGCAACCGCCTTTTTTGCGGTCAGCCTCGAATGTTGAACAAACGTTCAGTTGTCGACCGGAACGACAAGCTGGAGCTTATCGAACATCAAACTGAAGCACATTTGCAAGTCCTGTGTGCGGGTCCCGCAGATGCAGACGCGCGCGCCTTCACTATCGAAAATAAAAAAGGGGAGCCGGAAGACTCCCCAAATTAACTCCTTCCGAAGAAGTGTTAAAAGATAAACTTGCCGGCAAGCTGGACGTTACGACGTCCGTCGAAGAACGCAGGCACGAAGCCGTTGTTAACTTCAGCCTCTCCGCCCGAGACGAACAGGTTCGCGTGGTTGAAAACGTTGTACACTTCAAACCGTAACTGAATCTGCTTTCCTTCCTTGACGTGGAAGTTTTTGTAAAGGGCGCCGTCCAGGTTCCAGACCCCAGGTCCGCGGAATGCGTTGCGCTTGCTCATGTTGGCCGGGAACGGAGGATTCTCAGCCTGCCCGATTCCGTCGATAAACTCACCCGGAGTCAGCCCGCCAAGGCTGATGAAGTTGTAGCGATTTGGAGTGCCGGTCACGCCGACCGCGTCGTGGTTGACACTGCCTTTGAAGTCCACCGGACCGCTCAGAATCGCGCGGCTACAGGCGCTGTTCTGGAAAGTGCAATCAAAGACGCTAAACGGCGAGCCGCTCCTCGCGGTGTATATGCCGGTCAATTCCCAGCCGCCAACGACTTGCTTGAGCCATCCCTCCGCGGTTTTGAGCGAGGGGATTTGCCAGGTAAAGTTAGTTACAAATCGGTGGCGTACATCGTTGTCCGCAAACCCGTAGTCGAGATTCGGGTTGAACGGATCGAGATAGCCAAGATTGAAGTTGCCGCCCTGACCTTCGCTAAACGTCGAGCTGAGGTTATCCCTGTTGATGGCGTAGCGATACCTTGCCCCTAAGCGAAGGCCGAGGCTTCGCAGTTTGGTGCTGTCGAACGACACGATCAGCGCGTTGTAATTAGATCGGCCGTCGCTGCCGCGGAAGTTGATGGCGGCGGCGCCGTTGTTGTTCAAACGCCCAACCCCAACCTGCCGGCCGTCTCCGTACAGGTCCGCGGTCGGCCCGATTCCCCGGTACTGATTGTTCGATCCTGCGCGGTTGATGTTTGCAATCGAGTAGAGATTCCGGCCCGCGGATCCCGAATACTCAATCGAAGCGACATTGTCGCCGCCGACCTGTCGCTCGAACGCAGCGCTCCAGAAGTGAGCATAAGCGTTGACTATGTCCGCATCAACTGCGCGCAAGCTTACCCGTGTGAACGCTTTGCTCACCCCGTTGCCCGCCAGGGGCCCGAGGTTGTCAAGCGTGATTGGTATCGACGGGACATCTGAACCGGCATTGAACTGAACCGTCGCGTTATTCGGCGGGTTCTGAATCACGTTGAATGTGACGTTGCCGAAGTTACGCTCGTAAGCAATCCCGTAGCCGCCCCGCAAGCTGGTCTTGCCATCGCCGAACACGTCCCAAGCAACCCCCAGACGCGGAGCAAAGTTGTTTGGATCGACGCTCCAGAGTTTGCCAATTGGGCTGTCTTTGGCGAGCATAATCTTACCGTTGGCAATGCGCTCAAAGCGTGTTGCGCCCTGTCCGAGGTAGAAGTTCGAGTCAAGGCTCTGATTCGCGTTGTGCTGCGTTCCGTAGTACTCATAACGCACGCCAAGGTTCAGCGTAAGCCTGGGCTTCACCTTCCAAGAGTCATTGAAGTAAGTCGCCCACTCATGATACCGATTGCTACGGCTGAAATTGGGCTCAGTCAGCGGTGTTGTCACCGTGCAATCAGGAGTGACGATGGTAGCCCCGGTATTCGGGTTGTTGTGGCACGGGAGTTTCCCTTGCGGAAACGCTGCGATCGTAAACCTGCGAAGCGAGCCGTCTATTAGATTGTTCAGCGCGTTCCCGGCGTTCAAGCCCAGGACGGCTACCGCGTACTCATACGCCGCGAAGGTTCGATTGTCTCGAATGTGTACGTACTGACCGCCAAATCTAAGCGTGTGTGATCCGTGGGTCCAACTCACATCCTCATAACCCTGCAGGAAGTTTTGCGGACCGCCGAACGGGATGCCGCTCCCCGGAGTGGTCGGCAGGTATCCCGGAAATCTGAAAAACTTACCGAACGCCGTAAGCAGGCCCTGATCCGTAAAATACAACGTCGGCGAGAGAGGATTTTCGCCGAGAGGCAGGTCGCCATTTCTCAGACGATTGAAGACCACCTTGGTCTGCGAAACGATTGACGACGTAAACGAGTGCGTCACGCTGCCCAGGTAGTTCTGATCTCCGATCGTTGATCCCGTGTTGAACCCCTGATACGGGCTAAAGCTGACCGTACCGTTCGGAGTAGACCCTTGCTCATACACTCCGCGGAAATAGATCTGCGTCTTGTCGCTCCAGTTGTAGTCAAGTCGATTGATGGTCTGCCAGTCATTCTGTGGTGTGCCGGCCCCGAGGTCTGTCGCCCTGTTGGCTCGCACCTCGCCAAATGCCGGAAGGTTCCCGGGCAGTGTTCCGAACGAACCGGTTGCAGACAAGCCAAAGTTCGCAAGGGTGTCAGCCACGGTGTGTATTGCGCCGTTTATCGGACTCACAAGGTGGAACGCGTTGAAGAAAGCTTGCGTTCTTGAATTCGATGCGGCGAGCAGCTGCGGGGTGGGAACAAGGCTGATTACTTCTCCGCTGCTGCGAACCCTGGTCCATTCAGTGCTGCTGAAGACAAAGTGCTTGCCCTTACTCAGGCAACCGCAAACGGAG
>CAZOOE010000308.1:0-556 GCA_964581275.1 uncultured Clostridia bacterium | reverse complement strand
GGAGTACCCGAACTGATTGCGCGTGAAGACGCCCTTCGGGATGCCATTGGCGTTGTTGTCAAAGCTATTGGATGCGAGAGCCGAGATGCGGTTGAACTCGTAAAGCGAGCCATGGAACCCATTCGACCCTGCTTTCGTCGCGACGTTGACGACGCCGCCCGATGCGCGCCCGTACTCAGCAGAAAAATCACTGGTTATGACACGGAACTCCTGGACTGCATCGAGCGGGACGCTTTGCCCGATCGTTGCTGTATACAGGTCAACGTTCTCGCCCCCATCGAGAAGGATGTTAGTGCTTGCCGAGCGTTGACCGTTGATGGAAAATCCGGTACCGCGCCCGCTGGCCATGGAATCCTCGGTGACATTGCCTGACGTTCCAACCAGGTCATATGGGTTGCGAGTGAGAGTTGGTAGCTCTGTGATCTGCTTTCCCGAAACGACATCGGAAAGCTCCTGGGTCTGGGTGTTGATCTGGATTCCGCCTTCACCGGCCACCACCGTGATACTCTGACCCTTGGCGGTGGCAGCGATCGCGGCCTAGACGGTTACCCGGACC
>CAZOOE010000307.1:0-8118 GCA_964581275.1 uncultured Clostridia bacterium | reverse complement strand
TGGACTAGAAAGACATCTTCGCCCGAACCCCCGCGGATTTATCCCTCAGGGTCGAGCGCGATACCCTCGACATACCCGTTCACCTTCGCTTCAATCTTGATCAACTGCGAGTGCATGTAGTTGGCGCCGGCCTTCGCCATCGACGGGAGAGTGTTCGGAGCGATTCGAGTCCAACTCGAGACGCAGACGTCCACGCCCTGCTCGATCGCCTCAGGACCCAGGTACTTGCCCCACTGCCAGGTGCATATATAAGTGTCGATTGGACACGGGAAAGGATCCACGCCGAACGTCCCGTAGCCGCGAACGATGATGGGTCGCAGATAGCATTCCTTGTATTCATTGGCGAGGACAAGCCGGCGGCACGCGTCCATGATCTCATCGTGGTTGTACTGGACCTGGATGCGGTAAATGTGCGCTGAATTCAGGAGCCGCTCGATGTGGGTATCGAGCCGGAAGATCGCCGAGCCGCGTTTGGTATCGTAGCAGCGGATGCCCTCAAACACCGACGAGCCGTAGTTGACTACGTGAGACATAATGTGGATGGTAGCTTCCTCCCACGGGACAAGCTCGCCGTTCTTCCACACGATCGCACCGTGTTCCTGCTCAGTTGCCATATCGATTCTCCCGGCTTGATGATTGAGTAGCCACTCTCAAGCGCTCGCGTCCCTGAAGCATTTCTGGTTGACCTGAATCTGAAGGTGTGAATAGCAAGCGACATAATACGAAGCGGGCTCCTGGCGGTCAAGCCGGTCTGCTTGAACAACTTGTTGCATTCGTCCAGGGTTTTGAGTAGTATCAACCCGTTCACCAACGGCGACCAATTTTTCATTCATCGTGCCGCGTCTTCCCGTGCCAGTACTTCGATGTGTCGCAAAGAGTTGAAGGGCGAGTCAGAACTCGCTCTTCAACTCTTGTTTGTGTTTGGTCGAACCGGGCGACGCCCATTCGCTTCTGATAACTGAAATCAGAAAGGAGCGATATCGAAATGAAATGTCCAGTCTGTAACGCGGAACTCCCATCGACCGCTAAGTTTTGTGGCGGATGTGGAACTACGCTTTCGGCGCCGCCACCCCCAGCTCCGCCCGCTGGAGCTGCATATCAGCAGCCGTACCCTGTCATGAATGCGGCGCCGCCTTACGCCGGCGGTTACGGAGGCAGTACGGCGCCCAGCGTGAAGAGAAAGTACAAGGCCCTCCGGCTCATCGCGGTATTGATGAAGATATTTGCAGTTGTCGCCGGGGCGATTTTGATCATAGCTGGGTTAGTGATGATTGCGGCAGGAGCGGCCTCAAGCTCCAAGACAACAACGGCCTTTCCCGACGCCGGACCCACGGCCTTCTTCGGAGGGTTAGTCGGTGGCTTGATCATGTTCGTCTACGGAATATTCCTCTTTGTCTTTCTATACGCCTACGCCGAGTGGATGTACGTGTTCATGGACATAGAAGAAAACACGCGGATTACAAACGAGATGCTCTCGGCAAGAAAATAGAGTAGATTACGAGGTGGTAGGCGGTGTCTGTTGCGCGTAAACCCCGGACCTCCCGCGATGGTGGTTCAAGCGCGTACAAGAGGGTTTTAAGTGGTTTGCCCACTTGTTTTTAAGCAGCCCGCTAGTGGGCGAAATGTAGCGCCCTCATAACCACTTCAGTGAGATAGAGCAAAGCGACCCCGGCGAAGACCATCATCGAAGTCTTCATGCCGCCTTCCCTGGTGTTCACCTCCGGAATCAGATCAGATGCCGCGACATAGAGGGTCACTCCTGCTGAAAGCGGAAGCACGTGCGCGGAGAGCGGGCGCGAATAGATTGCGGTGTTCTCGAAAAGGAGAACGAGGGCAACTCCAACCAGCGTTGCCAACCCCACCAGAAATGCCGAGACCGTTGCACTGCGATGGGTTCGGCCGGCTGCCAGCATCATCGAGGCTACGGTAAAGCCTTCAGGGACCTTGTGTAGCAGAATGGCGATAAAGATAAACACGCCGAGCTCGGCGCTCACCAGCGAAGCCACCGCTATCGAAACTCCATCGAAGAATGTGTGCACCATCAGCGCGCTCACCCCGGCCATCGCCGCATGATGTTCGAGCATTGCCTCTTCGTGAGTCTCTTCGCCAAAGTGGAAATGCGGCGCAATCGTGTGCTCGACGAATTGGATAAGGAGGTACCCCGCCAGCAGCCAGATCATCGGCACAAGCGGCGAGCCGGGCCATTGCTCTATGGTCTCCGGGACTATCTTTAGGAACACCGCGGCTAACATGAACCCCGCACCAAGCGCGATAAGGTATCTGAGGGTAGTTTGTCCGAGTTTGCGAGTCGAGACAAAGAGCCCGCCCAACAAGTTCGCCCCCGCAGCTGCCAGGCCGTACACGATTATGATCAGCGTGGTTCTGCCCATTGCCGGTGCTTCGCTCCATCACCAAAGTTCGGGACTATACCACAAGTGTAGGGTTGCTCGCGGAACTAATAGGAATTGCGTCAACGCGAGCGGTTGCCTCTCCCCCCATACGGCCACAACCTCTTATCGCTAAATAATTTCACGCTTGACACTCCTCACTATCTGACGTACCATACGGCGGCAATGGTGGAGCAGAGTGGAGTGCAGTGGAACAAGGGGGATAAGTCGAGAAAGGCGAAGCGGATTGGATGCTCAGGGGACACTACACGGTACGGATGGACGAGAAGGGGCGGATCAAGTTGCCGGCCGCCTACCGTCGTTACATCGACGAGCACTACGGAGTCGAGTTTTATGTCACAAGTCTCACTGGCGAGTGCGCGCGACTGTATCCGATCGAGGAGTGGATGACAATCGAAGAGAAGCTGCAGACCAAAGGCACAAGCTACGCAGCAGTGAGAAAGTTCCTTGACCGGACTAACTACTACGGCCAGCTCGCCGAAGTTGACGCGCAAGGCCGGATACTCGTCCACCCGTTGCTTCGTTCCAGCGCCGAACTGATAGGGAACGTCGCGGTCCTGGGATATCTCCACTACCTGGAGGTCTGGGAGCTTGACAAGTTCAAGGCTCGAATTGACAGCCAACCCTTCACTGATGAAGACGCCGCCAGTCTAGCGGAGCTTGGGATCTAAGGGTTGAGGGCCGATTGAAGTACTGAGATTCGATGATCAAGCCGTGGATGCAAACGCCGGAGCAAAAGATGAACTGCACCAACCTGTCTTACTCAAGGAGGTCATGGAATGGTTGCGGCCCCGCGAAGGAGGAGCGTTTGTTGACTGCACGGTCGGACTTGGCGGACACGCGGAGGCGATCCTCACTGCCTCGCCAAAAACACGGGTCATCGGAATAGACCGCGATCTGAAGGCGCTTGGCCTGGCGCGAGAGCGGCTGTTGATCTTTGGAGACCGGATTCATCTGGTCCACGCGAACTTCGAACGTATAGCTTCGGTGCTGGACCGGGAAGAGTTTGAGGAGGTCCGCGGAATTCTGGCTGATCTCGGAGTATCGTCGCTCCAATTAGAGCATCACGAGCGAGGGTTTAGCTTTAGCTCAGAAGCTCCGCTCGACATGCGGATGGACCAGGACGGTGAGTTAACTGCGGCGGAGCTGGTGAACCAGCTGGCCGAGAGCGAGTTGGCAGATCTGATCTTTGAATACGGAGAGGAACGAGGCGCGCGCAGGATCGCTCGCGCGATCGCGCGGCAGCGGGATCGAGAGCCTATCGACACGACGAAACAGCTTGCGGACATTATCGTGAGGGCGCTCAATATTCCGGGCCGATGGCGTATCCACCCGGCCACCCGAACGTTTCAGGCGCTCCGAATTGCGGTCAACGACGAACTCAAGGCGTTGGAGCGATTCATCCCGGCAGCGGTTGCGAAGCTGGCTCGGCGTGGGCGCCTTGCGATCATATCGTTCCACTCACTTGAAGATCGGATCGTCAAGCGCGGCTTTTTGCGCGAGTCCGGCCGCTGCATTTGTGAAGAGCAAAAATGGCAAGTAAGCGGCGGGCGCAAAGGGGCCGCCGTAGATGAAGTCATTTGCGAACACTGTGGCGCAACCAGGCGAATCAGCATTCTGACTCGCAAGCCGGTGCGCCCGACATCCGAAGAGATTGAACGCAATCCTCGCTCACGCAGTTCCCTTCTGCGTGTTGGCGAGAAGCTCTAACGAGCAAGCACACTCCGAGCCCCGAAAGCAGCCTAGAATCCAAACTGTATTTGTCGATTCCCGGCGAATCAGGCATAGAAAGGTAAGGCACGCAAATTGACGGTGTTGTCAGGTGAGGCGTACTTATGACGGACAGATTTTTTCCTGAGAAACAGATCTCCAACGTGCCGGTGGCCCGGCCGGTGAGCTCGCGCGTAATGGGGTGGCTTGCGGCCATAGGCGTTGCCGGGGCGCTGCTGTCTTGCGGCTTTGTGATAAGCGCTCGCCAGCATTTCGAGGCCATTTCGGTCGGATATCAGAGCGAAGAGTTGAGGCGCCAATCAGCGCAGCTCGAAGAAAAGCTGCGGCAATTGGAGCTGGAGTACGCGCGCGCAACATCACCCGGCGAGATCGAGCGGCGCGCGCAAAAGCTGGGGCTCGAGCGGCCCGACAAAAGAGCGTTGGACAAACCGGCGGATGAAAACGCCCGGGGGAAGGTAAAAAGGTGAATATCAGGGCTTAATCGATGGGTTGCTGAGATGTACCGGCAAATCAACGCTTGGGCTCCAAACTTCAACAGCGATGTCAACTAGCAGCAAAGCCTCCGAAAGACGACTTTCCGTTGTTCAGATCGTTATCGTCGTATGGATGATGGTGATCGGCGCGAAGCTCGTCTGGCTACAGGTCAAACAACACGAGTCGTTGGTTGCGCGCGCTACCCGTCAACAGCAAGCCGCGATCATTCTCAGCCCGATGCGCGGCGTGATTTACGATCGAAACGGGAACGAACTCGCACGTTCAGTCGCAGTGAAATCACTCTATGCGTCACCAGGCGACATAACAGACGCCGCTGGTATGGCGGATACCCTTTCTGATCTTCTTGATATCGATCGCGACGATCTGTACAAACGTCTCACGTCTGTCCGTGCCGCTGTGGCAGTCAAACGCAAGCTCGACGACAAGGAAGTTGCAAAAATCGAAAAACTCGGTTTGTCCGGGCTTCGTTTCGTCGAAAAGATGAAACGATTTTACGTAAGCGGCGCGAGCGCATCCCACATCCTCGGCTTTGTTGACGTAGACGAGAATGGGGTCGGAGGGATCGAGCTCTCCTACGATAAGTTGATTCGCGGACAAGGCGGCCGATTGTTGTTGGACGTCGATGCCCTCAATAAATCCTATGATCACTCGATCGAAGACCCGGTGCCTGGTGCGAATGTCGCGCTCACCATAGATCTGGTGATTCAGTCGCACGTTGAGAAGGCGCTTGCGGAAGCCGTCCGTTCCACGCACGCGCGCGGCGGTCAGATTGTGGTGGTGCGGCCCGCGACCGGTGAAATACTGGCGCTGGCCAACTACCCCACTTTTGATCCGAACAAAGTATCCGGGTCCAGTGAACTTCAGCGGCGCAGTCGGGCAGTCGAAACTGCCTTCGAGCCGGGGTCTATATTCAAGCTGGTCACCTATTCGGCCGGCCTCGAGGAGCACCTCATCAAGCCAACGACTCTGATCGACTGTGGCGGCGGCCAGATTCGTATCGCCGACCGAATAATCCACGATCATCCTTATGGTTTGTTGTCTGCCGCGCAGGCCTTGGCAAAGTCCTCGAATGTCGCCGCAATCAAGATCGGGATGCAGTTGGGGAATGAAAGGCTCGCGCGCTACATCGAGCGCTTCGGTTTCGGTCACCGAACTGGAGTAGAGCTTCCGGGTGAGTCCCGAGGCTTGTTTCAGCCGGTCGGCGAGTGGGGACCGACAACTATTGGCTCAATACCGATGGGGCACGAAATCGGAGTCACCGCAGTGCAGGCCGCGGCAGCATATGCTTGCATCGCAAATGGCGGGGAATGGGTTAAGCCGCACCTCCTGGACCGCGTCACCTCGTCTACTGGAGACGTGCTCGAGGAGCATCAAGCCGAAAGGCGGCAGGTCGTAAGTGAGGCTACCGCGAACACGTTGAAAGCCATGCTCGAAGGTGTGGTTGTGCACGGGACAGGAAAAGCTGCGCGGATGGGAGGTTATAGTGCAGCCGGAAAGACGGGCACTGCACAGAAAGTCGATGAAGCGACGGGGCGCTACTCGCAGACAAAATATGTCGCGTCGTTTGCGGGCTTCGCGCCGGTGGAAAACCCGGAGGTGGCGTGTGTTGTGTCGTTAGATGAACCGGTAGGTGCGCACTTGGGTGGGGCTGTTTCAGCACCGGTGTTTGCTCGGGTGGTTGCCGACGCGCTTCACGTGCTTGGTGTGCCGCCCGAGAACGATCCGCAATCGCTGCTCGCGGGGGACTTAAAAGTCTACAATAATGCGGACTTCGCGGCTGAGAGCAAGCCGGCCCTCGCCGATGAGTCGACCGATTCTCGTCCGGCGCTTGATGTCTCCGCCGGAGCCGCAGGCGGCGATCCTGCATCTAAGCGCTACGGCAGCGCAGTCATGCCCGATTTGATAGGGAAGGGAATCCGGGAAGCGGTGGCGATGTGCGCGGCCCAGGGGCTCAAGCTCAAGGCTTCTGGGGATGGAGTCGTGTCCCTACAGAATCCTTCTCCGGGCGCCCTGGTCTCGCAAGAGACGATCTGTCGCGTTAAGCTTTCGAAGGAGGCTCTCAAGCGGATCGCGCTTGAAACTGCTGTAAAGACGCCGTCTTCAAGCGGCGATCCTCCGCGAAGCAAAGCAGGAAGGACGAATTGACGCTGGTTGGTCTGGCACAAGAGATTAAGGCAATTGCGGTGACCGGTCGACTCGACATCGAGGCGCTGGACGTCACCCACGATTCCCGCGCCTGCGAGCCAGGATCGGTCTTTGTCGCCATTCGCGGTGAGAAAACCGATGCCCACCGCTTTATTCCTCAAGCGGTCGAGCGCGGAGCAATCGCAGTGATCTCCGAAGTCCCTTGTCAGAGTGAAAAAGTGCCGGCGTGGATTCAAGTCGACGACGCTCGTTCGGCGCTGGCTCGTTCGGCGGCTGCGGTTCAAGGAAGGCCGTCTCAATGCCTAAGGCTGGTCGGGATCACAGGCACGAACGGCAAGACCACAACGGCTCACTTGATAGATTCAATGATTCGCGCGAACGAGGGAACCTCGGCAATGTTCGGAACGATTACTCATCGGGTCGGGAATGACGCCGCGGCTGCGCAAAACACCACGCCCGAAGCATCGGACATTCAGCGTATGCTCCGGCGCGCGGTTGACGCCGGCTGCCGATCGGCAGTGATGGAAGTCTCATCGCACGCTATCGAGCTCCATCGAGCAGATGCCCTGAAGTTCGCTGTCGCGGTCTTCACCAATCTCACTCGGGACCACCTGGATTATCACGTGACGATGGAGCACTACTTCGCGGCGAAGGAGAAACTATTCAACGGCAGCCTCGGCTGCGAGCCGGGTGCATCAGTGATCAACGTCGACGATGAATACGGCCCCAGGTTGTTCAAGTCGGCCAAGGGAGATCGCATAACCTACGGCTTTGGCAAACGCACGGATGTGGGTACGGATGATTTCAAGCTGAGCGCCCGCGGACTCGCGTTTACGGCGAGCACACCGTCGGGCAGGGTCGAGGTTGTCTCGTCGCTGGTCGGACGTCCTCACGTATATAACATACTGGCTGCGATTGCCACAGGATTGGCCCTGGGAGCCAGTTTAGAGGGTATAGCCCGCGGCATCGCCGAATGCCCGACTGTGTCCGGACGCTTCGAGCAGGTGACATTGAATGACTCACGACAGATGCCCTTTATCGTCATTGTAGACTACGCCCATACCGATGACGCTCTCAGGAACGTCTTGCAGACTGCGCGTGAAGTCGCGGGCACCAGTCGCGTCATAACGGTCTTCGGGTGTGGGGGCGATCGAGACCGCACCAAGCGCGCGCCGATGGGAGCGCTCGCTGCAAGCTTGAGCGACATCGCGATAGTAACTTCGGACAATCCTCGAACTGAGGATCCGGAAGCGATCATTGGAGACATCGAACAGGGGTTAAAAAGCGTTGCGCGACCTTACGTAAAGCTTACCGATAGACGCGAGGCCATCTTGTACGC
>CAZOOE010000306.1:0-8142 GCA_964581275.1 uncultured Clostridia bacterium | reverse complement strand
TGTTGTCCTTAAGTTGTGTTTTAAGCATTTATCTCCTTTTCTAAATGGACTTTAACGGAAAATCTGTGGATACCTTTATTAGGCAATTACAAAGGACACTTAACTATGCTAAACTGACGGTGACCGATAGCGACAGCGGAGAAGAGGAACCAGCGAACGGGAAAGAAGAAGTATTAGAAGAAGGGACTCAGATGCAAAAACCCGACATTATGTTTGAAAGGGTTGTTGATGGTAAGAAGCAAACCATCATAGTCGAATCCAAGAACTTTCCTTTGTATCTGACGAATCAGCAACAAGGCTTACTTCGTGTTCCGGCCAAGATGACCTCGCTAGACTATGAATTATTGAAGAAGCAGATCGAGCATAGTTTGAGCGTTATTGATGTAACATCGGTTTCTGTTGTGAGTGATTACGAAAAGGTGCTGGCGGCTCTCAAAGCAGGTCTCTCTAGTGAAGAATACTCTCAGATTAATGCTAGCCAGTTCGAACAAGATGAGCAGGGAATCTCGTATCGGATGTCCGGGCCGAACACTGTACTTGATAAGGTTCGCACCATCCTGCAAGACATCGGCATTAAGAAGGGCAACAAAAAAGGCTAAAACCCCTAAGCAACCGCGAGAAAATTCAAATTAAGACACCGCCGAAAAACTGTGGTAGTTCCTAAATGTGTGTTGCTGGTGAGATTTGTTCCCAGACTTCAGGCCTCCACAGTGGGCTGTTTGCACAGGGCTGCGGTAGAATTTGAGCCTGTCGAGAGCACTCAACACTCGACGTACGATCGCGTGGTGTCATATGGAGCGAGTGCTGATGCGACTAATGGATGTCGCCACAAACGTTGAGGCATTCCGCGACTGACAATCGCCTGGATTCATAGGAGCGTAAGCGAATGGCGAGTATCACATATGATGAGGCCGCCCATCTTCTTCGACGGATGGGCTTTGGCGGGAGCCCTGATGAAATCGATGACATTGCTTCGCGAGGGCGCGAGGGCGCGGTCGACTATCTCCTAAACTACGAACAGATCGATAATTCCGCGATGGACAATCTGCTGCGGAGCAGCTTTGATTTTGCGGACCCGTCAGACTTCCCCAGGTTCAATCGAGGCGAGCTTCAGCGATGGTGGTTCACCAGGATGACCTATACGCGTCGACCCTTCGAAGAAAAGATGACTCTGTTTTGGCATAACCACTTCGCGACCTCAGCATCAAAGACTGGCGATCTCTTTATTTACAATCAAAATCTCACACTACGCAGTCACGCGCTCGATGTGTTCGACAGCCTGCTGCTGAGAGTCGCACAAGACCCGGCGATGCTTCTCTGGCTCGACGGCATTACCAACGTCCGCGGCAACCCGAACGAGAATTTCGCCCGTGAGCTTCAAGAGCTTTTCACGATGGGAATCAGAGACGCTGTGACCGGCGAGGCAAACTACACAGAAGCAGACGTGAAAGAGATCGCGCGAGCCTTCACCGGCTGGAAGTTCTTTCATCCTCGAAATGATGCCAACCCATTTAACTATCAGTTTTTCGTCAATGACCCCGAGCATGACAACACTACAAAGACCATCTACTCCGGTACGGAATGGGCGCGGACCGGAAACCTTGACGGTTCCGATGTCATAGGAATTATCAGCGCGCGCCCGGCAACCGCGCGATATCTGGTGAAGAAGCTCTTCGATTTCTTTGTCTACCCGGTCGGAAGCAGCACCGCCGACACAGCTACCATTGATAAATTCGCGGCTGTCTACGTTAGCCGGAAGCATTCAATCAAGGAGCTGGTTCGCTCCCTGTTTACGTCGGACGAATTCTTCAGCGAGCGGGCGCGGTTTGCGCTGGTAAAGACTCCCGTCGAGATCATAGTAAGCTCAATTCGGATGCTCGGCGCCAGGTATAACCCGGGGACGTCGGCGGCGGAGGGGGTATCGGACAACACGCTTGCCGCAGTTTCGATATTCCTGGGTCAGGACCTGTTCAACCCGCCGGACGTCGCCGGATGGAAGCTCAATCTGGGATGGATCAACACATCGACGCTTCTCAACCGGTTCACTTACGCTGACCTGCTGGTCATCAACAGGCCGCGCGATCTGAGCGCGCCGGGATTGTGGTTATCGCACGAGCAAGTGAGGTCTCTGGCAAAGAAGAATTCGAAGAAAACTGTGAGGAGACTGTTATCGATACTGGGT
Source organism: uncultured Clostridia bacterium (assembly GCA_964581275.1). GTDB lineage: Bacteria > Acidobacteriota > Blastocatellia > UBA7656 > UBA7656 > Onstottus_A. The sequence continues at coordinate 5,960 of CAZOOE010000306.1, read as the reverse complement.
CCGATAGAGGTAGCTGGCGATATTATCGCCACGCTTCGAACCTATCTCGAAAGTGACGACAACGGTAATGCGATCGGCTTCGCTTTGGACGACCTGACCGTTGATAAGAAAGTGCGCGGTTTGATTCACTTGATCATGTGCCTGTCAGAGTTCCAGTTGAACTAGAGGAGTGACGATGCCAGTCACAAGAAGACAGTTCATCAAGCGCGGCGCCGGGATGGTGACGGTCGGCATCGTGATCCCCAGGTTCTGGCTTTCTGAAGCGAGAGCCGAGCAGATTTCGCTTACGCCGACGCGCAAGCTTGTGGTGATACAACTCGCCGGCGGCAACGATGGGCTCAACACCGTAGTACCTTACACCGAGGCGCGTTATTACAGCCTGCGGCCGACGCTCGCCTTCCGAGACACGGAACTCAAGACCCAGGACGGCGTCTCGACGGTAATTTCAAATCAGTTCGGGCTGCACCCGGCGATGGCTGAAATAAAGCAGCTCTATGACACCGGCCGGGTTGGCCTGGTGCTTGGCGTTGGTTATCCCAATCCGAATCTCTCGCACTTCCTGTCGATGGACATCTGGCATACCGCCGACAGCAATGGAGCGGGGAGCAGGGGATGGCTGGGCAGATACGCGGACCTGGCGCTGATAGGCCAGTCGAACCTTACTGCGGCCTCGATAGGAAGCCTCGATCTACCGAAGACTTTTGGCGCCGACAAGTTCGTGGTTCCAAACATCATCAACTTCTCGCTCTACAATTTCATCGCGGATCCAAATTATCCAGGTGACTACAACAATCAGATAAGTGCGTTTAACTTTGCAGCCAGCCGAGCAATGACAGCCGGGAGTTTTATTGAGGCGGTGAACGGCACCGCGTTTGAATCCGTCAAAGGTGCGCAGCAGGTTCAGAGGTCGATCAACAGCTACAGATCGTCGATCTCCTATCCGTCTAACAACCCGCTCGCAGTAGCTTTGCAGATGGTAGCTCAATTGATGACGACGGTGCCCGAAGCATCGTTGCTATACGTTCAGATGGGTGGCTTCGATAATCACTCGGATCAGATTGGCGACCGTCAGAATGATCGGACCAACAAGCTAGTTGGGGACCATGCTACATTGCTTAGATGGTTCTCCGAAGCGGTGAAGCTGTTCCACGAGGATCTAACGGAACACGGGTTGGCAGACGACGTGCTGATGATGCAATGGTCGGAGTTCGGGAGGCGGCCGGGCGAAAACGCTTCCTTTGGGACGGATCACGGCACCGCCGCACCGCTGTTCGTTATGGGCAATCCGGTCAACGGCGGTCTTTACGGTGAGCAACCGTCGCTGGCCGCGACCGAACTTGACCCAGCCGGCAATGTAAAGTTCAAAGTAGATTTTCGGGAAGTGTACGCGACCATCCTGGACAGATGGCTTGGTACCGACTCGAAGGCTGTGCTCGGCGCTCAGTACCCAAACGTCGGGTTTCTCGGGTGAGGCGAACGCCGCCGACATGTAGCTGAGCAATTCCCGGCCTCTCCTTTTGCGGATCCGCAGAAACCTGCTGCGCACTTGGCCTCTCCTGTTGCGGTGAACTGAGCATATTGTATAATCCAGCTTGCCGCAGTGAGGAATCCTCATAGGATCAGTATGATCATCGAGCACAGGACAAGTCCGCAGTCATAGCGATGGCCGGCAGAGAGATTCTACAACTTGGCAATCCCGCACTCTGGCAGAAATCCAGTGAAGTGGCCGTTGTTGATTCCGGTGAGACGCGTGGGATTGTGTGCGATCTGAGCGATACGCTTGCGGCGTTCCGCGAAGCGACTGGATTTGGCAGAGGAATAGCGGCGCCGCAAATAGGCGTGCTCAAGCGTGTGATCTTCATACGTATGCAACCATCCGGATTCTGCGGTCCCCTGATAAATCCTGAAATCGTGTGGTCAAGCACCGACACGATTGAATTGTGGGACGATTGCTTTAGCTTCCCCGATCTGATGGTGCGCGTTTCACGCGCCGCCGGGCTTCGAGTTGACTACCAGGACGACCGCGGACTTAGGCAGACCCTCGAAGCCGAAGGTGATCTGTCCGAGCTGCTTCAGCACGAGATCGATCACCTGGATGGGGTGTTGGCTGTCCAGCGGGCGATATCGCCTCAAGCCTTCGCCACCCGTTCCGAATGGAAGCGAGCGATGAGGCGTTAGTTTGAACCAGGCGATCAGATTCGAGACCGGGAGTTTTTCAGACTTTTCCCAGCCCCCAACAGTCTGAAGAGTCGGGATTGAGTCGAGTCCCGCTTCGGCAACACGAGATCAGGCGACCGCAAATATCTTCCCCACAACCGCGGTTTCCAGAAGCTGAGCTTTAAAGCCTGGCCACGGGAGAAGTTCAGCAGTTGTTGGCTGGCTGGCGCAATCGGGAGACGTCGGCCAACTTCAAGGAGGAGAGAACCTATGGCGAGCCTCAGCTACGATGAAGGCGCTCACCTGCTCAGACGAGCGGGTTTCGGTGGCAACCCTGATGAGATCGATGATCTCTCGACGCGAGGGCGTGAGGGTGCCGTCGATTTTCTTATAAACTTCACCCAGATCGACAACTCGGCGATGGAGAGCTTGCTGGCAGCAAGCTTCGACTTCTCGACTCAGGACAACATCAGCAACCCTGAGATCCGACGGTGGTTTTTCACTCGGATGGTGAACACCAAGCGCCAGTTTGAAGAGAAGATGACGCTCTTCTGGCATAACCACTTCGCCACCTCCAGCTCTAAGGTGCAGGATTTCTTGATGTTCAACCAGAATCTTCTGCTGCGTAGCAACGTGCTGGCAAGGTTCGATGATCTGCTGCTGAAAGTCTCGCAAGACGCGGCGATGCTGGTCTGGCTTGATAACATCACAAACGTTCTTGGAAAGCCCAATGAGAATTTTGGACGCGAGCTTCAAGAGCTGTTCACGATGGGGATCAAGGACGTCGTCACCGGCGATCAGAACTATACCGAACAAGATGTCAAAGAGGTCGCCCGAGCATTTACTGGCTGGAACTATCGACGCCAGCCACCTTTCCCGTTTCAGCTTAACGCATCGCAGCACGACAACGGCAACAAATCCCTCTACCCCGGCACGCCCTGGGCGAAGACCGGCAATCTTTCCGGCGAGGATGTGATCACGATTATCAGCGCGAGGCCCGCTACTGCGAGATACCTCACCTGGAAGCTCTTCAACTTCTTTGTCTATCCGCTAACCAGTAGCGACGAGGACAAGGCGACGATCGACAGGTTCGCAAAGGTGTATCTGAACAATAGCCACTCTATAAAAGAGCTGGTTCGCGCGATCTTCACCTCGGATGAGTTTTTCAGCGAGCGAGCGTTTTTTTCGTTGATCAAGCAGCCGGCTGAGCTGGTGGTGGGAGCAATTCGTATGCTTGGCGGCACCTACAATCAGGGCACTACCGCCCGAAGGTCGAACACGCTGGCGCAATTTTCGAGCAACATGGGCCAGGACTTGTTTGCCCCGCCAGACGTGGCCGGTTGGGATGCCAACCTTGCGTGGGTCAACACCGCTAGCATGCTCGAACGATTCAACTTCGCCAATTCATACCTCACCAATCGCAACACCACGAATCCGGGCATCTTTGTCACCAATGATCAGCTAAAGAGCATCACCAAGCCCGCCGCCAAGAAGACAGTGAAGCGATTCCTGTCCAGGCTGGGACCGCTCAGCGTCGGCGGCGCTCTCGGAACGCTGCGCAGCTATCTTGAAACCGGCGACAACGGGCAGCCGGTAGAATATGTGAACGATGACGCAACTGTCGACAAAAAGATTCGTGGCCTCGTTCACCAGATCATGTGCTTGCCGGAGTTCCAGTCGAACTAGGAGGAGAGCTATGGCGATCAATAGAAGACAATTCATCAAGCGAAGCGCGGGTGCGGTGAGTGTCAGCCTGATTATGCCCAATATGTGGATGGGCGGCGTGGCTCGAGGCCAGGAGGTCGAGGCCGATCCGAATCGAAAGGTCTTCGTGGTGATTCAGCTTGGTGGCGGCTGCGACGGGCTGAACACCGTCGTGCCCTACACCGATTCGCGCTACCTGACGCTTCGACCAACCATCGGTTTCAAGGACACCGAGCTCAAAGATGAGACCGGCGCGTCGACCATTCTAGCGAACGACCCGTTCGGATTGAACCCCGCGATGGGCGAGCTAAAATCGCTGTACGACGCGGGCAGGGTAGGGATTGTGCTCGGAGTCAGTTACCCCAACCCAAATCTCTCACATTTCTTCGCGACGGACATCTGGCAGACCGCTAACACTTCCGGCGCAGGCAACGGATGGCTTGGCAGGTACGCTGATCAGAAGCTCCTCGGGAAATCGGGTCTCTCTGCTGTATCCATCGGAAACGGGGGGCTGCCGAAGGCGTTCTACGCGGACAAAGTGGTCATCCCGAACATCGCGCCGGCGGGCGGCGCCGACCCCTTTGTTAACTACGCGTTTCAAACAGACGGGCGGAACCTTCCGGATAAGAACAATCAGATAAACGCGTTCAAGGCGACGAGCACTCGAACCTTCCCGGTGGGCAGCTTCGGCGCCGCCCTCGCCGAGGCAGGGTTTGGCGCGGAGGAAGGCGCGGCTCAGCTAAGAGCAGCTGTTCAGACCTACACGCCGGGCGCGACCTATCCTACAAACAATCAGCCGTCGGCTACCGCTGTAAGTTTTGCTTCCGCGCTGAAAATGGTTGCGCAGATCATCACGACGATTCCCGACGCAAACCTTCTCTACGTCCAGTTGGGTGGCTTCGACCATCACTCGCAGGAGATTGGCACCGCCGCCGATAACTTCCACGACAAAACCAAGGGTCAGCACGCTACTTTGTTGAAAGCTCTGTCGCTTGGAGTTAAGACGTTCTATGACGATCTGACTGCGCACGGACTTGCCGACAACGTGGTGATGTTGGCTTGGACGGAGTTTGGCCGGCGGCCCAACGAGAACGCCTCGATCGGGACGGATCACGGCACGGTCGAGCCAATAATTGTGATCGGCAATCCGGTTCAGGGCGGGATTTACGGCGAGCAGCCTTCGCTTGCAGATCTTGACAGCGCCGGCAACATGAAGGTCAAGGTCGACTTCCGATCCGTGTATTCGACAGTTCTCGACAGGTGGCTCGGCGCCGATTCGCAGTCAATACTCGGAGCGAAATACGATAACCTGGGTTTTCTCGGATAGCGCGAACCCAAGATTTTTTTGGGAGCCCCCAATTCGAGATCCGGCTCGGGAAGGCCGAATGTGAGTGGCAAAGAAGCGGAACGAGGCGATGTTCACACGACTCAGCAAGGAAAGAATACAGGCAGCGGTACTGATCCTTTTTGTGACTGCCGTCGCATACGCCAAGGTTACCGGACCGGACGCCGGCTACACCAATGCGCCTGGCGATCTGGGCAACTGCACTTCGTGCCACGACACCTATCACGATCCAAACGTGGGGTCGGGAAGCGTTAGTATGAACGGGATCCCTGCGATTTATACGCCCGGTCAGCAGTACACAGTTTCGGTGACCGTGCAACAAGGTCACCGCCAACGTTACGGCTTCCAGCTTACGGCGTTGGACATGAATGGGCACAGAGCCGGGACGCTGGCGTCGTTGGGCTCAGATACGCTGGTTAATCCGGAGACCGGGGCGGGAGAAAGACAGTACATCGAACATACCGAGATTGGGACCTTTCCCAACGGTAGTAGCAGCAGGACCTGGCAGCTTCGATGGACTGCGCCCGACACCGACATCGGCACTGTCCGTTTTTGGTTTGCCGGCAACGCGGCTAACGGAGATGGAACAAATCAAGGCGACTACATCTACACCAGCAGCGCTTCCTCCGATTCTGTCACCAGCGCGGTGACCGTCAATTTGCGATCAAATCCGGAGGGTACGGTGCTGACCGCCGGGTCGCACTACACGCTCAATTGGGATGTAACCGGTCCAACGAACATCGACAACATAGAG
>CAZOOE010000305.1:0-8179 GCA_964581275.1 uncultured Clostridia bacterium | reverse complement strand
CGCGATATTCCTCTTCCGCCCGCGAGGGGCGGCTCAGTCCGACTTCTGCCGCCGTTCTAGGGCGTGTGGGAGGGCCTCCGTTGTTGTGGGGTTTTGTAACGCGGCTTACGTCCCTGCCCACATCACGGTTGTAGCCTCGGCGTGTCTTCGCCTTTTGAACCCGCCTATCTTCAGCTCGTATTCGGGGAATAGATTCCCCAACCGGAAAGAACGTCTCAACGATTCTAGTAGCTCGGTTGAATCAATCGTAGCGCAACAGACTCCGAGGTCTCTTTCTCGGAAGGGCACCTCATTTGCCAGATTGGTTTCGACGGTAGCTATACACACGTCGGCAGTGGATGCCCCTCTGTCTTTAGCGCCAAGTTCTCGCCACGAGCTCGCGAGCAACAGCACCAGAGCCTCAACCAAAATTGGAGATTGAGATATCCATGAAGAAGAGAACCGAAGCTGCATTCGTCGTGTTGTTGGTTTTAGCGACGGCTGCATCGATTGCGTTCCCCGGAAACGTTCGAGCGGCGCCGCAAGACAACGATCGCGGCGCTCGCCCACAAGGCAATACAATAGCGCTAGCGGGTTCATTCGTTCCAGGTCGAGTCCTGGTGCGGTTCCGCCCCGATATCTTGGCTATCGGTGTTCCTGATTCGATAATCGAGGCCGGCGCTCGAGACAAAGGAGAGCTGGATGGTACGGGCGTTCATGTCCTCGAAATGCCAATCGATGGCGACGAAGAAGCGATGGTGAGGGCTTTACAGTCGCGCTCGGACGTTGAGTTCGCAGAGTTGGACCGTCTGATTTCGCCAGCGGAGGTGATCCCTAATGACCCCTGGTATCGAAACTGGGAGTGGCATCTTCAAAAGATCCAGGCTCCGGCTGCGTGGTCGATCAACTCGGGCAGCAGCAATGTTGTAGTGGCGATCCTCGACACTGGAGTGGATGGTGAGCACGAAGATCTAACCTCGAAGATGGTGCCCGGTTGGAACATCTATAACAATAACTCTGATACTAGAGATGTGAACGGTCACGGTACTCTGGTTGCTGGAACCAGCGCCGCATCGAGTAACAATGGAATGGGCGTTGCTTCGGTAGCGTGGGGATGCCGCATAATGCCCGTACGCATCAGCGACTCAACCGGGTACGCTGCTTTTTCCAACATGGCGAGTGGCCTGACATGGGCCGCCGACCACGGCGCTCGCGTGGCAAATCTGAGCTATCGGGCATCTACTAGCTCGACCGTCGCTAGCGCCGCGCAGTATTTCCAAAGCAAGGGCGGGGTAGTCACCGTCGCAGCCGGTAACGAGGGCGCGTTCGAGCCGTCACCGGATAATCCTTATGTTCTGACCGTCAGTGGTACTGACGCGAACGATTTGTTGTACGCCTGGTCCAACACCGGTAATAACGTAGACCTCGCGGCCCCCGGATCCGTATACACAACTGTAAACGGAGGCGGTTACTCGGCAGCGTCAGGAACCTCAGTTGCCGCTCCCATCGTCGCCGCTATTGCTGCCCTCGTGTTGTCCGCGAACCCCGCTCTCACGGGCGACGATGTGCAAACGCTATTGAAGCAATCATCAGATGATTTGGGGCCGGCGGGATGGGATACCGGCTTCGGGTGGGGGCGGGTCAACGCCGCGCGGGCAGTGGCGATGGCGTCCTCTGGCGCCGTCGATAATACGCCGCCAACGGTAAATATTTTGGCACCAGCACCGGGGGCCAATGTGTCTGGAAGCGTCGCGGTTCAGGTCGCAGCAAGTGACAATGTGGGTGTAAGTTCGGTGAGCCTTAGTATGGATGGAGTGTTGATCGCGACCGACAGCGCTGCTCCGTGGAACTTCGCATGGAATACTACCGCCGCCGCTAACGGCACACACACGCTGTCAGCCACCGGACTTGACGCAGCGGGTAACACATCGAGTGTTTACGTCTCGGTTACCGTCAGCAATTTCTTTGACACGACTCCGCCGACAATCAGCATCCTGTCACCAACAAACGGCGCAAGAGTGTCGAACACTGTCAACGTTTTGGTCAACGCTTCCGATCAAGTGGGTGTGGTTAGGGTTGAGTTGTATGTGGACGGAGCCTTGACTGCAACCTCGACGACGACGCCGTTCTCAACCAGGTGGAACGCTAGGAAGGCCAGGGCCGGGACACATTCACTTCAATGCAAAGCGTATGACTCGGCAAATAACGCAGGAATCTCGGCGATCTGCAACGTTTACAAGTGAAGGTCTCCGGACAGCTTTGAGCTAGCGGTCACTGACGACCTGCAGGAGGTCTCCACTTGGAGACCTCCTGCCATCAGCTTGAAGGTGACTGCTGCGCGCACTGCTGATCAGGCACCGCACCCTCAATTCGGAAACGTAGCTGCGCATGGGGTTGGTGATACCACGAGACCACCGTTATTCAAGGCATCCAGGCAATTCTTTAAGGTCTCCTGGGCAGCGCGGTTCGGATCTCCGGAGGGCGTAGATCCGTTCGCGCACAGCGAAGTTTTGGCGGCGATGGTCAGGTCATTGATTGTTTTATTGGAACACAAGTCAAACGCATTACCGTTCACAGACCCGAATGCGACGTTGAGCTTCATCGCGGCCAATTGCGCCGAGAGCATGTTGGCCATGTTCTTCGCATTTGCGCCCAACAGCCAGTTTCGAAAACTCGCGTAAGCGGAGGCGAAGTTACCGCCCGGAACCTGATAGATACTCCCATCCGCATTCCGCAGGCAGCACCCATTGAGCAGAGTTCGCCAAGCCGGATCATTGGCCTTGAGAATCGCCTGACCATTCTTGTTGCTCCAGAAACCGAGTGTGAGCCCGCCGCTGGAGACTTTGCAATAGTTGCCAAAACTTACCTGGTTGGCGCCCAACACCACGGTTATGCTAACGCTGCCTGGTGTTGAGTGAATCCAGTTGGATTGGGCGGGTGTTCCCTCTGAAATTGTGTGAGGGCCAGTCTCAACATTCGCCCAAGAGACGCAGCCGGTCACATCGGTAAGGAGAGTTGCCTGATTAGGAGTTGCTGCCCCAAGTGGGTTGATGGTTATGGGCCAGTCTTTCAAAGGCAAATCACTTCCGTCAAACACTCCGTTTGCGTTCGTGTCATAATACTTGCAAGCAGTAACGGTTCCCGCGGGCGACGCCCCACACTGAGCGTCTGGAGCCAATCCGAGGAGCCATGGATTAAAGTTCCCAAGTACTACATTCCCGCTTACCACGTCGCCGGTGCCGGCCGGATTGGCGGGATTCGTCGGGCCACACGAACAACCCCAATAATTGCACGTGGCAAAATCCGCAGGACCAGTCAGTGCCGGGTCGTCCACAAACAATCCTGCCTCCGCGAATCCGAAGATGTTATTAAGATGGATGGTAACATTCACATTCGAGACCAGCGGCTCGGTGAAGCTACCGATCCGAATCCCTCGCTTCGCGCCAGTCTCAATATTATTCCGCAGAATCGAGAGATCGTTGACGGCGCCAAAGATCCCGATACCAACGCTCGTGCCGCCATCAGTCGGAACGGTGGCATTGGTGATCGTATTATCCGTCACAGTAGATGACCCGGTATTGTAAAAGTAAATTCCGCGGCCGCAGGAATCGATCACGTTATTCGTAATCGTGATGTCGGAGTCCTGATTGACGAGGTCCTGGCTGCTAAAGCCGATGCCGGCGTTGTTCTCGTTGACGAACCTGTTGCTATCGATTAGCACATGGGACACTTTTCCGCCTACGAATTGATCGGTATAGATGCCTGTGCCAAAGGCCGAGCCATTCCCAGGGTTGTTATTCTTGAACAGATTGCGCTTGATGATGGCCTGGGCCGGGCCCTCATTCGCCAACCCCAGACCAGCGACATTGTTCTGGAGAATGTTGTTCAGAATCTGAGTACCGTTGAAGCCTGGCGTTAGCAGACCTGAGTTAAGCAAGATGCCATAACTGGTGTAAGCCTGGTTGGTGCTGTCCTGAATCGTGAAGCCGTCGATGACTACGTTGCTGGCAGCGACGATTGTTCCCTGCGAGTTGCTTATGATCGACTCCGGGCCCACCCGCGGGATCGGTAAGTGCGCGTCCACTCCGGCCTGTGCCCCGAGCAGGGTCAGGGTCTTGTCTATAGTAACTAGACCTGCTACCGGGTAGGTCCCTGCCGCAACATGGATGGTGTCGCCAGACAGACTCTGATCTACTGCATGTTGAATCGTAGCGCACGGGCTTCCCATAATGGAGCAGTCATTTCCGGCGTCCGAGCCAGTCGTGGCAACATATCGGTCTGCAGAGAAAAGCGCTGATGCCTTCCTATTGCCATACAGCGGTCCGAAGGTAACCAGTGCAACCGTCAAGATTACAAAGAACAAACGCGTGAGGTTCTTGAACGTCATCTTTCTTTTCTCCCACTTCTGACAAGTTAACAACCGCGATGAGTCGCGTTGCCGTTGTGCCCGGAACCGAATCGAAACATCTCAATTGACTGGGCGCCCAAGGCCTATCCATACCGATGGTTTGATAGCGCAGGCTTTTGCACTGTTGCGTCATCCACCGCCGATCAACAGATGCTTCGATTGCCGAGTTTCACAAAGAATTTTGACCGAGAGGTGTTATCAGGTCTGAATGGTTCTGAGGCCCGCATCATCAGCCCGAGTCGCACCTATGTCATTGAAAGCCCCCTGACGACCTTGTGCGCGAAAAGATACAGCAAAGCCTCATCGATGTCAATCAATTCTTAGCAAATGGGCCCAAGCGTTCCCCGTTCGGGGGCCTGATGTTAGTCTACGCGGCTCTAGAGAAAGAATGTGAATGTGAGCAGGGGGTTCCTTGGGTCACAAGGCGGGACTCTCGAAGGGGGTTGGAAAGTTGTGAGTGGCACGGGAGAAAGGTCGCGCAAACCAGTGAGACGACGCATCAGCCTTTAGTTTGCGGGTGGCCACTCAGGAGGGGAACTGGCGAGTCCATCGTCAGTGTCGCGACAATCAGCACCCGCGAGGCCTATCATCACCCAGATGTGCCGGAATTCTTCGACATCTTGCGCGAGTCCGTCGAGGGCGAGCCCGGCAAGGCCACCCCAGATCGCCAGATCAGTCGGCCGACCTCTCGATTGCCACAACGAGGTGATAAGAAACGAGAATACAATTAATGCGGGAAGCCCAAGAGTTGCTGCGATATTGAGCGGTGTTAGATGTGAATCGAACGGATCTCCATGGTACCGTCCGGGACTCGTTCCCAAACCGCTACCAAAAATCGGGTGACTTATAACTGTATTGAGAGACGAGGTGGCCGCTTGGGAGCGGCTTGATTTCGCGTTTTCAAAGCGGGCATCGAGAGGGCGGGCTGGATTGATCGACGGTTTCCACAGCGTCAGCGATAGGGTTATACCTAAGATGGCGACGACACCGACGGCTGCCAGAATCCGGCGCCGCGGAGTGCGCGCGTTGCGTATCAACGCTGCGAGGACAAAGCCCAATATTCCGCGGGAAAATGTGAAGAAGACTGTGATCCATAAGGCAGCAAGCGTGACGCGTCGCAACCGAGGCGGGAGCTCGCCGGCACGAGAAACAATCCCGGCAGCAAAGATACAAAAGCTTGCCAAAAGATTCGGGTTATACGTGCCCGCCTGCACCCGTCCATACCAGGGCGAAGGATCGAGTTCGCCGTATATGCCAATCAAGGGCGAGGCGATGCCGGCGTAGAAGAGCAGCATCCCAAAGAGAGCTGCCGCCGCAGTTAGTAGGGAGGTCAACGCAATTGATCGCGCGATGATTGGAAAGACACCAGGGCGCGAGGCGAGATCTGCGGTGATAATCGCGAGGGCACAGAGCTCAGCAATTCCGAGGAGCTTCGGCGCGCCGGATCTTGCATTCGGTGAAGCCAATAGCAAAGAAAGCGCTGCGAGTAAGAAGTAAAGCAGGAAGGCGGCGTGAGCAGGACGCAACCGGGGCCAATTACCGAGGCGGCTACGTTCGATTGCCCACAAAACTGCGGTCGCGGCGAAGACCGCATCACTCCACTGGGCGTGTTCGTGTAACCAGGGAAATGGAGGGAACCACGTCCACGGCAAGAGTACCAAGGAGGTGACGTACAGAGTGATGACTACGCGCGACATTGTCCGGTTTTCGAAGGCTTGTTACGGTTGCCGCTGCCGCAATCGTTCCCCCGGTTATCGAACTACTTCGGTTATTGGGGTCTCCAATCCTGGGTCTAGCTGCGAGGTGGAAGCGGCGGGTGTGAATCGGAGGATCTTTACACTAATCAGGAGGGATGAAGCAATACTTATAGCGGTCATGGTAAGTATGAAGGGTTGCGGTAGTGGGAATTCGCTGTGAAATGGACGAGCCAACGCGGTCGATAGTCCACCTAACGCCAGGAGCGCAGAGAACTGTTTGTCTCTGGTCAGCGGATGCGCCGTTGCTGCGGCGCAGGCGACAGGTACTACGATGAGCAGTGCCCTGCCCCAGTCCCCAAGGAGCAGTATTGGAAGCGCAACGAGCATAACAGCGAATCCAGTCTCGTGGTCACTCATTTTTGAACCACCGCGTAAGCGAGAGAGTACCATTCCCGCTGCGAGTATTAGAACAGGCCAGAGGGCCGACCACGACCACATGTATAGAAGCTTCGAATAATCGGCCGCTCCGCGAAAGTGAAACAAGTAGATGTGGTAGCCGAACATCGCGTCGACGAAACCCTGCCAGGCATCGAAGGAGCTGCCTGAGGAACTTGATGAGATCCGTATTGCAGTCAGCAATACAATTGACGGCAAAATCGCCGCGACGTACGCGAGCCTCCGATGGCCTCGCTGCCATGCAATCAGGCAACTCGCGAAGCCAAGTAGCAGCCCGTATTCCTTGGTCAACGCAGCTAGCGACGACAAGACCACAGCAGCCGTCCACCAACGTTGATCCAGAGCGAGAATCGTGCAGCATGCAATCAAGAGCAGCACAGGATCAGCCATCACTGGTGTGTAGCCAAAAGTAGCCGCCAGCGCGCACCCAAATGCCATCAACACCGCAGCTTGCCACTCGGCCGAGCCACCATGGTTGCCTATTATTCGCCGCAACAAAACGAGCGTCGCAATAAATGCGACAAGCGTTAGCAACTGGAAGGCTGCAAGACTAGATGCTCCGGAGGCGTCTCTAATGAGGGAGGCAATGAATGGTGCAAAGACGCGTGAGGTGAAGGGAGCGCCTACCACTCGCTCACCATCTGTCAACAACAAATAGGCACGACTATCGTTGATGAGCTTTGTGCGTCCGCCCCCAACAAGAAAGTGAAGGGCATAGATCAGTAAGGAGAATGAAAGCGATAACCACGGCAAGGACCTGCTGACTATCCGGGTGGTGGGCGGGTTGCGCCTCATAAAGGCCGGCTCATTTCGTTTTGGTTAGTAGGGATTCGCGCAAGACCGTTTTCGCGATGATGGTAGACTCGACTGAAGGAACTCAGGTACGCCTGGCACGTTCTGAGATTGGCACCTTCTCACGCGCCGGGTTTGCACCAGGTTTTCAGTTCGTCAGTGAATGTGGGCCGATACAGCAATCGGCGAGTTGAGGAAGATTGACCTGAAGAGCATTGAGTTCTGGATGTCATCGTACAAGATTTCAAGCTTGTCCCCAAGATCCTCGGCGTGTGTTGAAAACTCTTCCTCAAATGCCGTCTTCGTTTGTTCAATCGTGCGGCCTTCGAGCAAGCATTGAAGGACGAATAAGTAGTAGTCATCGATATCAATGCCGAGGACATTCGGCTCTGATGACCCCGAGACTTTGGTGTTTGCGAGTTCTTCAACCCATTCGATGATAGTGTCAACCGGGTTCGCTTCGTGAAAACGGCGTTTCACCAGATCAATCACTTTCTCTCGGTCTGGCACATTTAATAATAGGGCCAGGAAGAACCGATGCTCGTTGCTAGTGATTTGTCCGCGCCGAAGCACTAGGTTTTGTTGCCGGTGAGCTTCCTCGAAGACCGGTAGGATGAGGTCTACGAGTTCCCCGTGTCGTCGGCGGGCTATCTCTAGAAACGTCTCAAACCTTTCCTTGCCAGTTGAAAGACCAAAGGATCTCTCGAGGCGATCATAGTTCAGCGTATTAAAGGCCAGGTCGAGAATCGAGAATGCCGTCTGGAAATCAGAGACTGAGAGCGTCTCAGCGATGAACGCGTCAGCCTCCGGCGCGTTCGGACTCAACTTCAAATAAGTCTCGCTGTTC
>CAZOOE010000304.1:7728-8184 GCA_964581275.1 uncultured Clostridia bacterium | reverse complement strand
ATCGGCTGCAGTGTAATCTTGTACACTTTCCCTGACTGCATCCACACCTCGGGCTTGTCGTAACCATTCCGATACCTCAGCCGCTGGATCGTCTCGTCGAGGTTGTAGGCCTTCCCATCCGGATACACGTCGATCAGCTTAACTGAAAAATCCGTGTCTTTTGCGTCCGACGAGACGTATAGCGTCACCTCGATTGGGCCGCTCACTTCGATCCCTTCCTTCAGAGGCTCGGTGCTGTAAACCAGAATGTCGGGCCGGTCCTCCATCTTGCGCTGGTCGAACGCTCCGCCCTGTACCGCGTTGCCGGTACAGCAGACGTTTCCGCCGTAGGATGGCACCGGGTTCGTCGGGTCATAGTCGAACTTATCCGGGCTATCTTCTGCCTGGGCTGCATCGCCGAACGCCCCATCGCCGTTCACCGTTTTCCCCTTCCCATTACCCGAACGGAAGACACCC
>CAZOOE010000304.1:4417-7718 GCA_964581275.1 uncultured Clostridia bacterium | reverse complement strand
TTATCGAAGTACGGGAATGGAAATGGTTTATCGGCTGGCACGTCCGCGAAGCTGCCTTTCTGCTGGCCAGTTGTTGTGGAAAGCGAATAAATAGCGTCCGGCTCAAACGTGTAAGTGATGGTGCCGTCTTTGGCCGGTGAAACGTCCGCCAGGCGCGTAAACTTCGAATCTCGCGTCGTCCGCCACACGGACAGCTTGTGCCTGGGCGTCATTCCCGGGAGCCCCATCGCCTTTCACCGGGTTCGCCTTCCCATTACTCGACAGGAAGAAGCTCATCGTCTGCGCACCTCGCGGAGGCCATGTATCCGACGATTGCCACTTGTTGATCCCCATCGTGTAGTAACGCACCTTCGGCATCTTTTCCAGGATCCCGTTGTTTTCTCCCTTGAGAAAGTAATCGAACCAGGCGTAGGTCAGCTCATCATAGTTCAGACGCGCGTCGCCCATGCTGCGCTCGCCGACGACCGTGTTCTCGGTGGCCCGCTTGTAAGCGCAATGAAGCGTCGGCGCGATCACCGCGTACTGCTGATTTGCGATCTCGGGTCTCGCAGTCTTCCGCACATGATTGTAAGCGGCAAGGTTCGGTCCCACCGACACGTCGTACCACGACATGAACCAGAATCCCGGAACGTTGACCTTCATGTTGTCGTGCCACAATCCGCCCTTGTACCAGGCTGGATCGTTTGGCGCGCGCTGGATCATCGCGCCGCCTGTGTCGACGGGCGTGTGATCGGCAAAGATCCCGTGCGGACCATCCACCGCTTTCATGATGTCCTTGACCGGAAGGTGACGAAGCGCCTGCGACCAATCGACCGGCGGAAGTTGCTGCGCCAGATCGAACGCCTTCGACGCGCGAATCAGATCTTCTTGCGACGCATTCGGCGGAAAGGTCGGGCGTACCTGGTTCTGCTCACCATAGAGCCACGCAATAAAAAGCATTTGTACCGCTCCACCGCGATACCAATTGCCTTGCTCGTAATAGGGGCCTACGCGTCCCACGCCGGCGCCAAATCCTTGCGGGATCATCGCCGCAAACGCCGGGTTGCCCTGCGCTGCGACGCCCAATTGCCATTCGGCGGTCGACGAGCATCCGATCGTACCAACCTTGCCGTTCGACCAGGACTGCTTGGCCATCCAGGTGAGCGCGTCATCACCGTCGCTTAGTGGCGGCCCGAGGATGTCATAGTTCCCCTCAGAGAAGAAATGACCTCGCTCATTCATCTCAACAAAGGCGTACCCGCGCTTTACTGCGTCGAGCTCATTGCTCATGTCACGCGGCGCACCACTCCGGACATCCCAAAAATTGAAGTTATACGGTGTCCGAACAAAGATCGTCGGATACTTCTTGGACGTATCTTTCGGGCGATAGACATCGGTAGCCATGCGCTTGCCGTCACGCATCGATACCATGAGCTTGCGCTCGACGATGGCGATGGATTGGAGTTCCTTCTCGATAGCGTTTCGCCGGGCGATCATCTCCGGAGTCGCTCCCCCGCGCCCCTGGGCTTTGGCGATTTGATCGGAAACGGTTTGAATTGCAATACCGAATCCGACGACAACGACTAATAGTATCCAGAGAATCTTCCTTCTCATGTGTAGGCTCCTTTGAAAAGTGTTCGTAGTCCGGCCTTCAGTCAGGCGGAAGCTGATATGTTGTCGTCTCTGCCGAAGCGTTACGAACTTCCGCCTGAATGCCGGACTGCGAACTCTTCATTGTTTTAGGGCGTCGTCTCGGGCGACATTACAACTCCTATGGAAAGACTCCAGATGTGCGGGTCGCAGTTTGATGCTCGTGACTCGTCGGTCTTTCTACCCCCGGCGACGACGCCCACGCAAGCGAATTCGCAAACCTCAGAAAGCATCACTGCCGAGCAACAAGCAGATCGGGCGCCGACGCGGAGTTTATTACCCGCAGGTGATTAGTAGCTATGTGCGTCCTTGTCGCCGAGCCGGAAGAACTCTCTAATCCTATCCAGTAGGTCGACTTGCGCATCATCTACCCGGAGACGCATTGCCTCCTCGGTTAATTCTTCTCGTATCGCTTCGAGTTCGACGCGGCGACGCGCCAGGACGCGAGAGATGTCTTCGGCGATTTCAGGGCGACTACTAATGATCCGCTGGAAGGCGCCCTTATCCAACCTGTAACAGAGCATATCGGTCTGGGCGAAGACGGTGGCACTGCGCGGCTCGCCGGTCATCATCCCCATCTCTCCGAAGAAGTCACCCTCGCCGATCGACGCGATCCTCTCGCTGCGTCCGTCGACTGCGATCTGAACTTCGGCCTTACCTTCGATTTGCAATAGACTACTGGCTTGTGCGCCCGGAGTAGTAAGTTTGATACTTGAAGCGTTACTTCGAGTCCCTTTTCTTACGTAAATCGCGTCGGATAAAGATTATAAACGGTTCCTTCAGGTTAACCCTCCGGTATTTGCTCATGAAGGCCCGCAGATCAGGGAATTCACTGATTGCAAGAGCTGCGTTATACATCCCGAGATCGTCAATTATATATTTAGGTTCCGTCTGCTCTAAGTCTCGGATGAGTTCAGCGCGTGCTCCTGATGTCAACTCGTCTTCCACGATCACTCGATATTCTTTGCCATTGTAATGAGAGTCTGCCGGAACTCCGGTGAGTGGTTGTGTGCTTATGTATCGAGAAGCTGGAATCAGCCCCGAATAGTAATAGATTTGAGGCCGATAGCCCCAGACGAAAAGATAATCGGCTGGTCCTTGAATTGGGCGGTTGCGTGGCCCATCTGCACGGAGGGGTTCTATGCTGATGCTATCTACTGCCGACGCTGGATCAGGAATATCTCTTACTTCCATAGCCATTACTCGATCCGAAGGATTTGTGTCTCCTTCTAGCCAGGAACTTATCCGCGCGCTTTTCTTTCCACGGATCCATTCAGCGGCCAGCATAGCCGTTCTGCCATGCCATCGCACAAGCGTGAATAAAAAGCCAACGATGAGTATTGCAAATACCGCTTGGCGCAATTGCCAACGCCACCTTCTTACAGAGAAGGTGATGCCTAGAAGACCTCGCGCGCCAATTAAACACAAACTCGGCAAGATCTGAAAGTAGTAGTGACCAAAGAACCTCCCGCCAATCATGACTCCGAACCATGAAACGCTGAACCAAACCAGCATTGTCGCGTCTGACGTGAGTATTTGATCTGAATTGTATTTCGATCCCGAAGGCGAGTCGGTATCGCCCAGGCAGGTATCCGTCAAACTCTTTTGTCTGAAACCGCGGTACGCCTTTCGGGTAGTGACTGCGATAAGGAATAAGAGCGCGATCAAGAGC
>CAZOOE010000304.1:0-4368 GCA_964581275.1 uncultured Clostridia bacterium | reverse complement strand
GTAAGAGTGAGTGTGTCCCCGCAACATAAATCAGGAAAGGCAAATTACCCGATACAAATCCTGCCAGCGCCAGCGCGAATAACTGCCGCGCGGGGCGACCTGGTCTAACCGAAGTCCAAGGATTGGTAGATCTGGCGAAAAGAATGTGGCGAGAGGATGGTTCCGTCTCACTTAGACCGCGGACCCGGGTAAGAATCAACAGGATAGCGAAAAAGATCAGATCGAATGCCCCCTTTGGATTTGTCTGAAAGGCGA
This sequence comes from uncultured Clostridia bacterium, assembly GCA_964581275.1. Taxonomy (GTDB): domain Bacteria; phylum Acidobacteriota; class Blastocatellia; order UBA7656; family UBA7656; genus Onstottus_A. The sequence continues at coordinate 4,113 of CAZOOE010000304.1, read as the reverse complement.
CACCAACCAGGGAGCCTCCAGCAAAGGCAAGCTTTCCGGACGAGATATGCATCGAGCCCCGGATTAAATCTGCACCCGAGCGAATCAGCACAAGGGCTCCTGCGGTGTAGGGCAGGACCATCAGAAAATCCGTAGAGAGGCTTTGCATGTGCTCAGGAAAATAGGTCGTACTGAACACGGTGAACATCGCCGCAGCAATAAGCCCAGCGCGTTTGTTGTACAAGTAAGAGCCGAAAAAGTAGAGTACGGCTGAGATCGCAACCGAGTAGAATATGGTAAAAAGTCGTATAGTTAATATATGGGTGCCGAAGACTTTGAATAATGCGGCGTAAACGATCGGAAGCGCGGGGGGCTTGTCAAAAATAATTTCACGGTAAAGCGCCTTGCCGCGCAGGATTTCTTCGGCCGCAGTGAACCACAAACCATCATCGCCAAGCAGAGACCCGACGTAGAAGATACGAAAAAAAAAGCTGACCACAAACAGAACAGCGAAGACCTCAAGTACGGTTGCGCGTTTGACAGTCTTTTTACTCCAGACGAGCTCCTCCTGAACCCTTGGTCTAAGGACCCCTTGTGTATTTCGGATGCCCATTTTCTGTGCGATCGGATTCACTGATTGCAGCCAAACGGCCTTACGCCATGTTTTGGGCGGCAGTCCAAGAAGTTTTGCTCGGTCTACGAACCCTGCCCGTTTGATGCAAACTCTGTTGCGTCCGTTTCTAGTCGATTGGTGTACTAATGTCAATCTAGCGGCCAGCCCCTAAAACCCTCGGCCAAAGAATCTCTTCGCTCTCAAGCTTCTTCAAATAATCGCCGGGCCGGCGGACGAGATGGGGCCTTTAAGTTACGCCCGCCTCCAAATCGCTTTACCCGCGATGCTTCCCACAACTCAGGATGATGAATTAACATGCCGGGCTTATTCCATCTTCAAAGATCCAATGACATTGGAGACACAAATCATAACCGAACCGATTGAAGCCTTACTGGAACGCGCTCTTGTCTTCCGCGATGCGTTATTTGATGCGCGGCACGAAACTGCCTTTCGGCTGTTCAATGGATTCAGCGAAGGGAATCCAAACCTCGTAATCGACCTTTACGCCAAAACGCTCGTCATCCATAACTACGCCGATAAACCGGAGCATGGCCTTGCGGGCGTGCGCGCGGCTCAGCAGGTCCTAACCGAACGCATGCCCTGGATTCGCGCCGTGGTGGTGAAAACCCGCAACGGCGAGGATCCCCAGCAAAAGCGTGGCACCATTGTGTGTGGAGGTGTGGTGGATCGGAAGGTTCGCGAGAACGGAATCTGGTACGCAATCGATCCAATGATCAATCGTGACGCAAGCTTGTATCTGGATACGCGGAACGTGCGGCGCTGGGCTACGCAACGTCTCAAAGACAAATCGCTCCTAAATACATTTGCCTATACTGGCAGTCTCGGTGTCGCCGCACTGGCAGGCGGAGCCGCGCGTGTGGTCCACCTGGAGCTGAATCGCAAGTTCCTGAACGTCGCCAAGACTTCCTACACGCTGAACGGTTTTCCCATCAGCAAGAAAGCGTTTCAGACGGGAGATTTCTGGCCGCAGATCGTTCGCCTGAAAGCCGAAGGTGAGTTGTTCGACTGCGTCTTTCTCGACCCTCCTATTTATTCGGCAACCCCCAAGGGCGTCGTAGATCTGGCTCAGGGGTACACACGGCTGATCAATAAAGTACGACCCCTGATCAAGCACCAGGGCTTTCTGGTAGCGATCAATAATGCACTATTCGTTTCTGGCGCGTCCTACCTCAAGGAGATCGAATCTCTGTGCGCCGACGGATTCTTAACAATTGAGGAGCTGATTCCAGTTCCGGCGGATTTTATCGGCGACCGGAGCGCCCCCGGCGCCTCGCCGGTGACCGATCCAACCCCCTTTAATCATTCAACCAAGATCGTCGTCCTCAAGGTCCGCCGTGAGGGTGGTTTTGGTGGGTGATTAAGAGTTAGGGGTGCTCCCTCACAAACTCCACAAGCGCGTCCTTCCAATGCCGCAGCGGCGAGAGTCCCAGCTTCTCGGATAGGAGGCAGCGCATTGCCGAGTTGTGGGGACGTGGCGCGCGCTGATTCAGCTCGGCTCGGGTAACCGGTTGGAGTTCGACCTCAGACAATCCTGCAAGATCAAGGGCAAGTCTCGCAAACTCGAACCACGTGGTCGGTCCGGTAGACGTGACCTGATAGAGCCCTTCTACACCGAGATCGATGATCTCCTCGATGCGACCAGCCAGGTCCGGCGCATAAGTGGGGATCGAAGTCTGATCGATAACCCCTTTGAGTGGTCCGCCTCCGCCCGCGTACTCAATGACCCGGCTGCCGAAATTCTTGCCCCCCACGCCGAACAGCCACGATGTGCGCACCAGATAGAACCGATCGGCTTCTCTGCGGACTGCAAGCTCGCCCGCAAGCTTCGACTGGCCATAGACGCTCGGCGAGCCAGGCTCGTCGTCCTGTGTATAAAAGCCTTCCTTCGACCCATCGAACACATAGTCCGTGCTGATGTGAATGATCTCCGCCCCAACATCGCGGCAAGCGCGCGCAAGGAACCTTGGGCCCTTCGCATTGGTTGCGAAGGCCCACTCAGGTTCAAGTTCGCAACGGTCGACGTCGGCGGTGGCTACGCAGTTTATCAAAACACTTGGACGAATGCTCACGACCGAGCCCCGCACATCTTCTTCTTTGGTGATATCCAGGTCGGCATGCGCTAAGGCAACGACTCGCCAGCCCGAATGGGTGAGGCGCGCGCTCACCGAGCGACCTAACAAGCCGCCAGCGCCGGTGACCATGGCGGTTCTGGGTTCGGATAACATGAGTTCGCGGCTAACGAGAGGGCGGACCTCTCGGTCGACCGCGGTTTCTACTTCGATCAACGATGATTCGCTCACACCACTACCTGGGTGAGTGTGCATAGAGTCGTCACCTGCTTGCGAACCAAAGGCTGTTGAAGAATCTCTCATCTTCCGCCGTACATGCGTTCGTAATAGTCGAGGTATTCGCCGGAACGAGTTCGAGCGACCCATTCGGTGTTGTTCTGGTACCAACGTACGGTCTTTTCCATCCCGCTTTCGAACGTCTCTCGAGGGTGCCAGCCGAGTTCTTCCTCGATCTTTGAAGGGTCCGTCGCGTAGCGCCGGTCGTGTCCGAGGCGGTCGGTGACAAACTCGATTAGAGAATGAGGCTTGGAGAGCAGATCGAGCAGCGTGTGCACGATCTCGACGTTGGTTTTCTCGGCGCGCGAACCGATGTTGTAAACCTCGCCGCTTTTGCCGGAATGCATCACCGCGTCAATCGCGCGACAGCAGTCTTCCACGTAGAGCCAATCGCGGACGTTAAGTCCATCTCCGTAAACAGGAAGCCGCTTGTTGGCGAGCGCGTTCGTGATCATCAGCGGGATTAGCTTCTCGGGAAATTGATGCGGACCGTAGTTGTTCGATGCGCGCGTGGTCACTACGTCCAGGCCGAAGGTGACGTGAGCCGCGCGAACAAGGTGCTCGGCGGCGGCCTTGGAGGCTGCATACGGGCTGTTGGGCTGTAACGGGGATGTTTCAGTAAAGTAGCCGCGCTCTGAACACGACCCCATTACCTCATCTGTTGAGATCTGAACAAAGCGCGAGACTTGCGCCGCTCTGGCCGCATCGAGCAACGTCTGAGTCCCAACCACATTTGTCTCGATGAAGTCAGCGGCGCTCTCGATTGATCGGTCTACGTGTGATTCGGCGGCGAAGTTTATTACGGTGTCGGCACCGGCGATGGCCGCGTCCAGTGCCTTGCGATCGCAGATGTCACCGCGGATGAATTCATAATTGTCCTGACCATCTAGATCGCGAAGATTGTCAAGATTTCCGGCATAGGTAAGCTTATCGAAATTGGCAATCCTGTAGTCGGGTTGAGTCGTCAACATGTGCCGGATGAAGTTTGATCCAATGAATCCTGCACCGCCTGTTATGAATAGCCGCATCAATAACCTCTTTTGTCTGATGATCGCAGATTGTAGTCACCCGCGCGCGCTTTTATCAACTAGTGGTTGTTCGCCGCAAGTGCCCTAATCCATCACGTTTTTGTTGGAACGCGCGCGGGGCTTGTGT
>CAZOOE010000303.1:0-8193 GCA_964581275.1 uncultured Clostridia bacterium | reverse complement strand
ATAGCATCAGCTCCATCAGGTTTAGCACCGATAGAGCAAGCCCGCCTTTATTGAAAAGGTCCGAAAGCGTTCGGCTGCCGGGATGTAGATCGCTCTGCTTGATATCGATCAGCTGGTCGAGCTTGATTTCACCCTTGTCGATGCGAGTCAAGAGCTGGACCGCGATCGGGACTTTGAACGTGCTCGCCATTGGAAATCGGTCGGTGCCGTTCATCGATACTCGCCGGCCCGTCTCCAGATGGATCGCGGCAACCCCGACGACTCCACCCGAAACGGCGGACAATCGCGCGATCTCACGCTCGAGGCGCTGGAGGCCGGGGTCGCTGGATGGCCTCGAGGCCGTAGTTGCCGGCGTCTGCGCTGCGGCAGTCATGCTCAGCGCTATCGCCATCGTCAGAAAGAGACCGAGGATCATTCGATGCCTTGTTTTACTCGTTTTTGTCATTGAGCATCCTTTCGGTGTCAGACTATCAATCAAACTCTAACCCTTAGGATATCAACAGAGCGAGGTTCTCTCCACATCCGGTAGCGGGTCAGTTTGAGATGAAGGTCAGAGTACACGCCTTAGCTTGCTTGTTTCGGTCGATCATTAAGCGCAAGGTAAAGCTTATACACTGAACCTCAGACTAACCCACAACCCCAGATCCGTTCGACTTGACAAGCCTCGGCCCGGATTCCATATTTCCGCTTTAATGACTCGCAGATCCGATTCCCCCTTTTCTGTCGCACGGAGGATTTCATGAATCACCCGGGTGCATTTTGCGGACGTCGTGTTGGTGTCGCGTTGAGCTGCGTTCTGTTCGGCCTCGCGCTGGTTCCTCAAAGCGTGTTCCTCTCTCCGGCAGCGGAGCCCGAGTACGATGTCGTGATCCTGAATGGCCGGGTTATTGATCCGGAGTCCAGGCTCGACGGGATTCGCAACATCGGGATCAACAACGGCACGATTCAAGCCATCAGCGAGAAGGCCCTGAAGGGCCGCACGACTGTTCTGGCGACCGGCTTGGTGGTCTCGCCAGGTTTCATCGATCTGCATTCCCACGGTCAGGATCAGGAGAACTATCGCTTCAAGGCAATGGATGGAGTAACAACTGCGCTCGAGCTTGAAGTCGGAACCGGGAACGTAACTCAGTGGTACTCACAACGCGAAGGCAAAGCGCTGATCAACTACGGCGCGAGCGTCGGCCACATCCCTGTGCGGATGTCGGTGATGCGCGATCCGGGGATCTTCCTGCCTAGCGGGGACGCCGCGCACAAGGCGGCCTCCGACTCTGAGATTGAAGAAATCAAGCGGCGGATCGACAAAGGCTTGAAGGAAGGCGCCCTCGGCGTCGGTTTCGGTATCAACTATACCGCGGCCGCTACGCATTGGGAGATCCTCGAAATGTTCCGCGTTGCCGCGAAATACCGAGCGCCCTGTTTCGTGCACTTGCGTTATGCTGGTTTGAAGGAGCCCACCAACAGCGTCGTGGCCCTCGAAGAAGCACTGTCTGCTTCGGCAGTCACCGGAGCGCCTCTACACGTAGTACACATCAGCAGCATAGGCCTTCGCGGAACACCGCTGCTGCTCCAGATGATCGCCGAAGCGCAGTCGCGCGGTCACGATGTGACAACCGAATGCTACCCTTATACCGCGACCCAGACCAACATCGAGTCGGCAATCTACGACGAAGGATGGAAGGAGGCGTTGGGCATTGACTACAAAGACCTGCAATGGGTGGCGACCGGGGAGCGCCTTACCGCCGAGAGTTTCGCGGCATACCGGAAGACCGGGGGCGCCGTAATCGGCCACGCGATCCCCGAGGAGATCGCGAGAATCTCGGTGGCGAGCCCTCTGACCATGATCGCGAGCGACGGTCTCTTGCAAAACGGCAAGGGTCACCCCCGCGGGTCCGGCTCATACGCTAGGGTTCTTGGCCGCTACGTCCGCGACTCGAAAGTGCTGACGTTGATGGATGCGTTGCGCAAGATGACTTTTATGCCCGCGCAAAGATTGGAGCGCCTTGCTCCGATGATGAAGAACAAGGGGCGGATCCGACTTGGCACCGATGCGGACCTCACCGTGTTTGACCCGGGACTGGTCATAGACAGATCAACCTTCGAAGAGCCGGCGAAGTATTCAGAAGGCATCACCCACGTGCTGATCGGTGGTGTGTTTGTAGTGAAAGATGGCAAGCTGCAATCGAGCGTCAATCCAGGCAGAGCGGTTCGCGCGCCTGTTGCGAAGTAGATGACTAGTTCGTAGTCCGGCCTTCCTTCATCAGGCGGAAGTTCGTAACGACAGAAGACCGCTGACCGTGGACCGGGGGTCGCCTGTGGTTACAAACCTCCGCCTGACTGAAGGCCGGACTACGAACTATTCAGGAAGGAGAATGAAAGTTGCCGAAGAGCAGAAAGAGAAAAACCAGAAAGGGCGGGGTCTCATCTCGCAGTACTTATTCTCCAAAGAGTCAGTCCAACCCCATGACGAAGGCAATCGTCTTCCTCGTCATCGCAGCAGTTGCAGTCGCCGCCGTGCTCTTCGTCATATTTCGCGGAGTAGGAGGCTCGACGCCGGGCGAGGTGACAACCGCATCCGGACTCAAGTACATCGACCAGATGGTTGGGACCGGAGAAAGTCCAAAGCCCGGTCAGAATGTCACGGTACGATATACCGGCATGCTCGAGGACGGGACCGAGTTTGACAGCGATCGAGGCCAGCCTTACCCGTTTCGCATCGGCACCGGAGTTGTGATCAAGGGATGGGACGAGGGAGTGATGACGATGAAGGTTGGCGGGAAACGACGGCTCATCATTCCCGCAAGACTCGGCTACGGGGCTTCAGGTAACCCACCAACTATCCCCCCCAACGCGCCGCTCATATTCGACATACAGCTGCTGAGCGTGAAGCCGTGACGCCCGGCTGGCTTTCAAGGTGAAAGAATCTTCGCTGCTCATCGGCGCGTCCTTTCGTTCCATGTTACGGTGGGCGCGACAACACGTCTACGCGTGGATGGTCCTGGCGCCGGTTGTGTTGGGAATAACGTACTTCACGGTTGTACGACTGGCTCAGAATCTGCCCGATTGGGAGCCTTCACCTGAATTCGCCGTCGCTCTCGCCACGGCGTTCAGTCTGGGATTGTTCGGATTGAGTCTCTCACGCGCGAGCGCAGAGCTTTATCACCTGCGTCGCCCCGAATCCTATTTTGAATCGCTTCCCATTTCTCCGGCGACGCACCTGCAGGCCGCCCTCGCAACCAGAGCTGCACGGACATGCGCAGTAGCGGGCGCGGTGTTGATCATTCGCACCACCTTCGGCAATAGCGTCTTGATGCGCGCAATTGATGTTCCACCGGGGCTCTGTTTCGTCGCGGTCACCGCACTCTCCGAAATGCTGGCCGCACTCAACTGGATTCACTGGGGACACGCCAGGAGCTTTCGAGCGGCGATTGTTGCGATGGCGGTTCTCTTGTTCAACGGGATTGTGGCTGGCTTATGTTTGACCGTGGTGATGAAGCCATCGGCTGCTTCCACGCGCCTTGAGCTGTGGCTGTCCGCCGTCACCGTGGCTTGGATCCTGATCCTTTACTGTCTCGTTTATCTATTGAACGACCGTTGGCGCAGTTGTGATATCGAATACGCCCGGCGGCTCGAGTCGGCAACACGCTCGACTATAGCCATCGACCGCGCACTGGAACGAAGACTTCCACCTGTGGTGGCTGCGCAACTCTCACGCGATGTGCGGCTGACGCTTCGGGCGTTCTCGTCTGCGGTGTACATCGTGGTTGGGATCGCCGCTTTGTGGACCGCAGCTCTCATTGCAGCGCTCACGACCGACTGGTTGCCCCCGACCTTCCGCGAACCCGCGTGGCTCGATGCGACGTGGTTGCCGCAGGCTATCGCGATCAAGGTAGCTTGCGTGTTGGCCGTGGTCACGCTGGCGGCGTTGCTGCCAGTGTTGATCGCGTACGAATTACCGCACATGTGGCTTGAGCGGGCAGCCGGAACGACGGGGCTTGACCTTCTGCGCGCAAAGATCTGGTACGCCAGACTGGTGACCGTGCCCGCACCGGTTATCGTCTGGTGCGCCGGCACGCTCACTGGTACCGCCCCGCTTTACTATGCGCTGCCGTTACTGGCCGAGTGTCTGTGGTTGTGGTGGCTGGTGAGCTCGGTTACCGGCGCGTTGTCTTTTGAGATGCCCACGCGCCCCGATCTGGCGATCATCGTGATCGGCACCCTGGGATTGGCACTTGGGCTGGTGGCCGCTGCGCTCTGGCCCGCCGGCTTAATCCTTTATCCGCAAGCCATGCACTCTCTCCTTGATCGCGGCCGTCAACGAGCTCGATACTATTTGATCACGGAGGCTGAGTGACGGACGCGCAGGTATCAATCGAGCGGGTCACCAAGCGATACGGCGACATCCTTGCGGTCGATTGCGTGAGCCTTTCGATATCCCGGGGAGACGTTTATTCGTTGGTAGGCGCAAACGGCGCTGGGAAGTCTACACTTTTGAGGATGCTCGTGGGCATCACCGAGCCGGATGAGGGACGGCTGTTGATCTGCGGCGAGGACCTCGCTAACCGCGCGCAGTCCACGAGAAGGCATCTCGGGTATCTGCCTGAAGAGCTGGTTCTCTATGAACGTCTGACTGGAAGGGAGTATCTGGAACTCGTCGCCGGTTTGAAAGACGTCGAGCCAAAGAGGATTTCGCAAGAGCTGAGCTTCTTCGAACTGCTCCCAGTTCAGAACAAACTTGTAGGCGCCTACTCTCTGGGCATGCGCAAGAAGCTCGGACTCGCAGCCGCGATGTTGAGTTCTCCGGAGGTGCTTGTGCTGGATGAGCCCCTCAATGGACTCGATGTCGAAATGATGCGCAAGCTGAGACAACGCATTGAAGACGAAAGGAACAACGGACGCGCGGTCTTGGTAGCATCTCACGTGATGAGCTTTGTCGAACGCGTCAGCGACCGTGTAGGAATAATGCGAAGGGGACGACTGGTCGCCGAAGACCGACCCGCGACTTTGCGAGCCATCGCCGGAATCCTCGACGCGCCGTTCGAAGACGTGTTTTTCCATTTCGCGAGTTAAACCGCGAGACTGTTGCTCAAAAACCGTGAGATAATCGCTGCGTTCAAAGCAAACGGCTTGGACAAGTAGATCAATAGTTCGTAGTCCGGTCTTCAGTCGGAAGTTTGTAATGACCAAAAGACCGAAAACTGATCAACGGTCGCCAGTCGCCGGTGATTACGAACTTGCGCCTGACTGAAGGCCGGACTACGAACTACTCATGAAAGCGAGCTAAGATGAGAATCAAACTTCAGTTGACTGTGTTCCTGATAACCGCTCTCGGCACTGCCTGGGCGCAGACCGGCAGGGCGCCCGCGATCACCTGGTCCGATAGCACGCGGGATGTCTACGTGGACAATGAGCTCGATCGTAGTGGCCAGGTTCTAACTGCCGAGGGGCCTTCGCGGCTTGTGTTGATTTCTTCCAAGCTCGAATCCGGGATTGTGCTTAACGTCTCCGACCGTACGGTGAGCACGATCTCCAAAGATAAGTTCAAGTTCGGCGCTGATCGCACCTCCGCCACTTCTGAATCCAACGCTCCGATGAAGGTTGTCGGCAAGTTCACTCGCGTCGACGGGCCAATCTACTTCTTCGTCGTCGACGGAAAGCCGGTGTTGATTCGCGCGCATCCGGGGGTAACCGGCGAGATGACGATGGACAAACTCTGGGAAACGGTTCCGGTTTGGAGGTCGGTGATGAGTAACTACGAGCCGAATTCCGGCGCGGTCACGCAGATCGAGACAAGCGGCGAGGAGACAACGCTGACGCTTGCGTTCGGCACGTGGTGCCCTGATAGCAAGAACTACATTCCCCGACTGCTCAAGGCCCTTCGGGCGGCGGCAAATGACAAGATTCATGTCAAGCTCATCGGTATAGACAATCAGTTTCGTGAACCGGTGACGACCGTTCAACCGCGACGCATCACAAACGTACCAACGGTCATCGTCGAACGTGGCGGGCGTGAAATCGGCCGCATAGTCGAGACTCCGGCGGCAAAGACTATAGAAGAAGACCTGGCCACAATTCTCGACGGAAAGCAGCCGGTTCATACCGGTCGATGGGATCGCGGGCCAAAGATAGCAAGCGGCGCTTATTTGTATCGAGATCGAAGCGCCAAACGAGCGGGTACGGAATCGTGGGAGTTGTTTAGCACGTCGGAAGGCGGCTACCTGGTTCACAGCAGGATAGTGATGGGCGATCTGACGACTGACGTGTTTGATCGTGTAGACGCAAAGCGCCGCCCTTCATTCGCCGAAGTGACAAAGTTACACGGCGACGAACTAACGCGAACCCGATTCACAGTCGACAACAACACGATGACCGCACGAATGCGTGGAAGCGTGGCCGGCGTCGTATCACAAACGCTCGAGGTGCCGGAACGACTATTCTTGTCCTCACCATCCGTCGCGGCTCAGGGCTTTATTCAATCGCCCGAAGGCGATAACTACCGAATTTCCAGCTATGTGGCTCCGCCAGAATTCGACAGAACAGTGGGCCTGCTTGCTACAGCGAGCTGTGAAACGAAAGGCGAAGAGACGGTGCGCGTGCCCGCTGGCGACTTCCATGCCCGGCACGTCACGAGAACAACCGACAGGGAAACATCGGAATGGTGGTTACACCCGAAACTTGGCATTCCGGTGCGGGGGTTGGCCGGAGGGTTCGAGTATGTACTGGTCTCCCTCGAAATAGCCGCCAAACCGTAGTTGAACGCGCGAGTGTCCGCGCAATTCGAAGCTATACGCCTGGAAGTCAATCGATGAAAAGCCCGGAACCGATACTTGTTGCCCACCTCTTCCCCGACGTCTTACGCTCACTGCTCGATGTGCTTTCCGGGCTTTCGGACGACGAGTGGCGAAAGCCAACATCGTGTTCTCAGTGGTCCGTCAAAGACGTCGCCGCGCATCTGCTGTGGGTTGATATCAGCAACCTCTCACGAAAGCGCGACGGTTATTCTTTCGGAGGTGCGGCAGTAACGAGCTGGGATGAACTGGTTGCTTTTGTGAACGAACTCAATGACACCTGGATAAAGGCGGCTCGAAGGCTCAGCCCCCGCGTGTTGTGCGATCTGCTGAGAGCTATCGGCGAGCAGTCGTGCGACTACTTCAAGTCACTCGATCCTTTTGCAATGGGAGGCCCTGTGGATTGGGCCGGAACGAAGCCCGCGCCGGTGTGGTTGGACCTCGCCCGCGAACACACCGAGCGCTGGCATCATCAGCAACAGATCAGAGATGCCGTCGGCGAGCCGGGCCTCAAGGAACCGAAGTTCTTCGCGCCGGTGCTCGACGCGTTCGTCCGTGCTCTTCCGCATACCTACAGAAATGTCGACGGCAATGACGGCGCTATTGTCGGGCTGACCGTAACCGGCGACTCGGGGGGTAGATGGTTACTGCAACGCGAGAACGGCGGGTGGCAGCTTTATGTCGACGACAAACACGAGGCAGACGCCGAAGCCGTCATCGATCAAGAGATCGCGTGGCGCTTGTTCTCGAAAGGAATCAGCAAGGATCAAGCGCTCGCGGCCGCGACGCTAGCCGGTGATCGGGTGCTTGCGTCCAAGGCGCTTGAAATGATTTCAGTAATTGCTTGACGACCGGTTGCCCTCTCCGAGCTCTGCTTGACAATCACATTCCCCATCCCTTATTCGATTAGTTTGGCTCTTGTGGTCAGTTCGCAACAATGAGCCCACGGTTTGACTTTCAAGACGGGAGATTCTAATGACGATCAAATACGTTTACCTGTTCGTGAACGGCAGAGCCGACGGCCGCGGAGATATGAAAGATATGCTCGGCGGCAAGGGCGCGGGACTGGCCGAGATGACTAACGCGGCACTGCCTGTGCCACCGGGGCTAACAATCACCACCGAAGCTTGCAATGCCTACTACGATTCGGGCGCAAAATTCCCTGAGGAAATGTGGGAGCAGGTCCTAGCCGCTATGCACCAGGTCGAGAGCGCCACCGGCAAGAAGTTCGGCGATCCATCCAACCCGCTGCTCGTCTCGGTGAGGTCAGGCGCGAAGTTCTCGATGCCCGGAATGATGGACACGGTGCTCAACCTTGGTCTCAACGACGAAACGCTAAAGGGATTGGCCGGTCTCACCTCGAACGAACGATTCGCCTACGACGCGTCACGTCTTTTCATTCAGAAGT
>CAZOOE010000302.1:477-8215 GCA_964581275.1 uncultured Clostridia bacterium | reverse complement strand
GCGGGGGTCGGCGCCGCGTTGCCCGAAGGCAAAGTTGCCGTTGTCAACACTCAAGCATTTCCGGCGGGCATCGGCGAGCTGAAACAGAAATACGATCAGGTTGATAAGCAGTTCCAATCTCGTTATCAGCAACTTCAAACCGTCGAGACTCAATTGAAGCAGATGGAAAGCGACATCCAGGTAAAGTGTCCTCAGCTGACGCCGGACAAGTGCCAGGAGTTACAGAACAACTACACCGAATTGAAGAAGAGAGGTACTCGCGATTTCGAAGACCTTAAAGCTGAATACGACAAGACGATTGATACTGGGACCAAGCCGATACGCGACAAGCTATATCAATTCCTGAATAACTACGCGACCCAACGAAATATAGTCCTCGTAATCAATCTGGCGGGCGCGGCACAATCGGGGTCGCTTGCCTACTGGAATCCTGGGTCGGACATTACCGACGATTTCATCGCAGAGTACAACAAGTCTAATCCGGTCGCGGGCGCACCCGCTCCTTCAGCACCGCCTGCCGGACAACCGGCTAAACCTGGCGTTAAGCCGCCTAAACCGTGATGACGCGAGGAAAGGACTCACAGATGAAACTATTTAATCTTGCATTTGCAGCCCTCGCGTTACCGTTGGTGGGTGTTGCAGCTCTTGCGCAGCAACCCGCCGGAAGCGCTCCAAAGGTTGCCTTGCTTCCCAAGGGCAGAATAGCCGTGATCAACACGGCCGCTTTTCAGGAAAACGTTCAAGAGTTCAAGGCAAAGGTCGAAAGTCTCAATCGTCAGTTCGAAACGCGCATTAAAGAGGTGCAATCGCTGAATGACAAAATCAACGCCCTCGAAAATACGCTAAAGTCGCAGAGTGGTGTTCTGACCCCAGCGAAGGTGGCCGAGATGACCGAAAACCTCGACACCATGAAACGCGATTATAAGCGCAAAGGGGAGGACCTCGAGGCTGACGGCGCGCGCGCGCGCGACAAGGCGTTCGAGCCAATAACCGGCAAACTCAGCAAGTTTGCCGAGGATTACACAGCCAAGCGCGGAATCGTTATGTTGGTTGATATTTCAAACGCAGTGCCGTCCGGTATTGTGATCTGGTTTGACGCGCGCTCCGACATTACTCAAGATTTCATTAATGAGTACAACAAGGCTAACCCGGTCGCGACCGGTGCCCCAAAACCCGCCCCAAAACCATAAGACCTGGATATGATGCGCGCTGTTTAGCCCGCTGTTACACGGTGGTAGGCTGACTTGCGCTCGATGCTCAAGCGGGGTCCAAATGATTGGTTTGTGCTTATTGCAGCGTGTCCAACCGACCGAGACCGTAATCCTCTTCGTCCTTAACCCGAAGCATGTCGAGGATCAGTGCGGTGTTGCTGGTAGTTTGAATAGTCCGGTCGTATGACTCGCTTGTCTTCTCAAACTCAAATGAGCCGTCTCCCGCACCGGCAAAGAGACTCAGAGCCTTCCTGCCGAAGTCCATTCCGGACTTGGCTCCAATGACCAGACCTTCGTCAAAGTGTATCTCTCCACAGACTGCCGACGACGTGACCTGGAGCATTCCGGTCAGCCGGCTATTCTCAATGATCTGGATGATATCGAAAAGATTTACGTCGGCAAGATTCCCCGAGAGGATCTTCTGCGAGCGTTGCTGGGGAGCGGACGCTGTTTGCCGGGCATCCCTCAGCTGGCCAGTCACTGACACCCTTGGGTCAAGACGCTTAGCCTCGATCAGCCGCTCATTTGCATTATCAACGTCCCCAGCCGAGATATGAAGGCTCGCCAAAGCGAGGCAGTGCTGTGCTGCCTGGTCACGGCGGCCGGCGTCGATCAGGATTTCGCGGAGTTTTTCCCGCAATCCTATGGGCCGCGGCGAGCTGTCGATCGATCGGTCGGGCGTTTCGATAGCCCGATTGACCATTCGATAGTTCACCAGCAAGTCGGCGTCGATGATCGCACTCTCAGGATCAGCTTCGTTTGGATTGTTTCTCGACATCGTCTCTTAAACTCGCTCTCTCTGGGGGGGTGGACCCAGTGTACCATACGAGGCCCACCCTCAACATAGTCTTGTACTAGGGCCCGCCGACAATTGATAGCCCGCTCTTATCGGCCAGAGCGATCAATTCGTCTCGATCGAAAAGAAGGGTCTTCCTCGCGGTCACGTACATCGCAGTAGCACCCGCACGCGACATCTTTTCGATCGTTGGGAGGCCGATTACCGGCACGTCGAATCGCATGTCCTGGTTGGGCTTAGCCACCTTTACAACGACGAACGGCCTGCCGCGAGTCACTCCTCCGGCTCGCTCGATCACCGCATCCGTTCCCTCCATTGCCTCGATCGCTACCACCGCGCGATCCTTCACCGCAACCGTTTGACCCAGATCGAGAGGTCCAATCTCGCGGGCTATCGCAAGACCGTAGTCGATATCTGCGCGTTCTACTTTGCTCGGCGAGCGGCGTGTCAGTACGGCTTCGGGCGCGAGTAGCACTTCGAGAAAGAGTGTCGACTCGACCAACGTTATGCCCTCGCGCGCGAGCTCGTCGGCGACAGCGCCGATCAAACTGTTGGTGTTCTTAGTCGGTAATCGCGCCAGCATTCGCGCCATGCGAACATCAGGCAGCGCGTTGAGCCGGAATATCTGATGGTGCTTGACCTGCCCGGCCATTATGACGTGGGTGACATGCTGCCTTTTGAAGTATCTGATCAAGCGTCCGAGCTGGCCGACGCCCATCCATTCGAGTTGCGCAACCTGCTGTTCAATCTCGGGAGCAGTCTCCTCCTTGATGGCAGCGACCACCACGTCGACTCCGCGATTTCGCGCGCCTTCGAGCACGAGAAAGGGAAAGCGTCCGTTGCCGGCTATCAATCCGTATTTCATAGCGGGAGACGTAGCAACAAAAACCACAAAATCGCCGAAGAACCAAGACGCCCGGTTCCTCTTTCATCGGTGCGTCTTGTTCCGACCCAGCTTTGGATCCTGGTCACTCCTCTCAATACTCTACCCAGGTTCCCTTCGTAGTCCCCTGCGCTTTGCGGTACAAGTAATCAGCGACCGCCAGATCTTCGACCGCAAGCCCAAGCGACTTGAAGAGGGTAATATCCTCCTGCGAAGTGCGGCCTCGCCGGGCGCCGATCAACAATTCTCCAATCTCCGCCTTGATGTGGTCCGGTCCAATGGCTCCTTCCCGAAGCGCGAACAGGTAATCTCCACCTTCGTTTATCGTCGACTCCCGCCGATCGACAAATAGCTGAGCGGCCGCAATTGTCGCGCTGTCCACCTCCCGCGTCGTAGGAATGCTCGATCCAACGACGTTCAAGTGAGCGCCAGGCCTTATCCAATCGAGCCTGAGAATCGGCTCCGCGGCGGTTGTCGCCGTTACGACCAAGTCCGCGCCGCGAACCGCTGCCTCGACACGGTCGACAGGCTCAACCGGAAATGAATAGCGCTGTCCCAGCTCATCAGCAAATTTCTTTGCATTGTCGAACCTCAGGCTGGCCACCCGAGCGCGTCTGATGGGACGCACGCAAGCCATCGCCTCGATGTGCGTGCGCGCCTGTACGCCTGAACCGACGATGCCGAGTTCACCCGCATCTTCGCGCGCCAGGAGCTGGGTCGCCACTCCCGAAACAGCCGCGGTGCGAATCGCGGTAATTGCGGAAGCATTCATCAAGGCAACCAGCTCGCCGGTCTCCGCGCTGAACAGCATCACGCTTCCCTGATGCGAGTCCAACCCCTTCTCTGGGTTTCCGGGAAAGACGCAGACTGTCTTAACGCCATATGCGGCTCGCCCGCCCGATCGATACGACGGCATTAGCGCCATGTCGCCCGCGGCTCCCGGTGGGGTGATGACCATTCGCAGAGGTTGATACATGCTGCCCCTCGCAAGATCTGCCAGAGCGTCGGCCATAACCGGTATGCACTCTCGAATTGGAAGGAGCTCTTCGACATCGGCCTGCGTCAGAACAAGGATTTTCATTTATTTGGTCACTCCACGCTTTGAGCTCTCGATGAATTCAATCAGGTAGTCGATCTCGGGCCATCCGTTCAACTCACGTTTGATCACTTCAACCGCCTGGCTGGTGTTAAGCTTCGCCGCAAGCAGCAATCGAAACGCGTGAGTGATCCGGCGGATCTCTTCGTTGCTGAAGCCGCTCCGACGGAGACCAAGCGTATTCTGGCCGTAGCAGCGCGCGTGATTGCCAACCGTCCGAGCGTATGGCAACGCATCCTTAACCACCACCGAGTACGCTCCAATGAAGGCGTGTTTTCCCACCCGGCAGAATTGATGGATGCCCGCGTAAGCTCCCAGTGTCGCATGGTCTTCGACAATCACGTGGCCCGCAAGCGAAGCGCCGTTCGCGAAGACGACGTGGTTGCCGATTCGGCAGTCGTGCGCGACGTGGGCCTGAGCCATGATGAAATTGTCGTCGCCAATTTCGGTCAGGTTTCCACCTCCCTCGGTGCCGCGGTGCAGGGTGGCAAACTCGCGAAAGGTGTTGCGTTCACCGGCACGCAACCAGCTTCGCTCGCCGCGGTATTTCAGATCCTGAGGCGCCTGCCCTGCGGACACAAAGGGGTAGAAGATCGAACCGCTGCCGAACTCCGAGGGACCTTCGATCACGCAGTGGCTGGCGATTCGAATGTCGTCGCGCAAGATGACGTCGTCGCCGATGATCGTGTAAGGCCCGACAGCCACGTTGCATCCGAGTTCCGCCTTTGGGCTGATGATGGCTGTGGGATGGATGGACAATTGGCGTCGCTCTCCTACGCTTGCTCGATCGGAGTGAACGCGGCGCCGCTGATCTGATCGGCGCGCTCGACGATGCTGCGGTCCACCAGGGCCGACGAGATTTCAGCTTCAGCGACGAGCTGTCCGTCCACATAGGCCTCGCCACGCAGCTTGATGTAGCGCGGTCTGAGCTTGAGCACCGTCAGCTCGAGGCGTAGCTGGTCGCCCGGCACCACCGGGCGGCGGAACTTCGCCCCGTTGATCCCAGTGAAGAATACGAGCTTGGTCTCGCGGTCAGGTAAGCTCGCCAACATCATTACACCAGCGGTCTGAGCCATCGCTTCGACAATCAAAACGCCTGGCATCACTGGCGCGCCCGGGAAATGACCCGTGAAGAACGGTTCGTTAAGGGTGACATTCTTTAGTCCAACGACTCTCTTGCCCGGTGTATAGTCGACTATCCGATCCACCAAAAGAAACGGATAACGGTGAGGCAAAATCGCCTGGATCTGGGTTATGTCCAGTATTGTTTCCATGGCCTCCTACAAAGCTCGACCAGTACAATTTCAGATTGTTCTCATTCGTCAGTGTCTTTGGAGTGCCGCGCCAGCGCCTCAACAATTCTCTCAAGCCGCCTCAAGCGGTCGGCCATATCAGGGAGCTTCGAGTATAGCACCTGCGAGCGACGCCACGCATTGTAGTCCTGCGCCGGCATTCCAGCCACCACTGCACCGGCCCTGACATTCTTGGTCACCGCTGTCCTGCCTGTCAGCGTTGCGCCGTCGCCTATTGACGTGTGCTGGTTAGTTCCCACCTGTCCAGCGATCACGCAGCGCCGGCCGACGCGAGTCCCGCCTGAAAAACCGGCGAGTGCCGCCACTACTGTGTTCTCACCGATGTCGCAGTTGTGCCCGACTTGAACCAGATTGTCGAGCTTGACTCCGCGCCGCAACACTGTATCGCCAAAACCGCCCCTGTCGACTGCACAATTGGCCCCGATCTCGCAATCGTCTTCGATCCGAACTCGGCCGAGCTGCAGCAGTTTCACCTGATTCCCCTCCTCGTCAGGCACAAAACCGAATCCGTCCGCACCGATCACCGTTCCGGCGTGAATGGTGACGCGGCTGCCGATCTCACATTCGCGGTAGACTGACACGTTCGCATGTACGACCGAGTCGTCGCCAATACTGCAGCGATCGCCAATCACAACACCTGGATGCAGAGTGACGCGATCGCCTATCACCACATTTCGGCCGATAGTCACCCGGGGATGGATCGATACTTCCTTGCCAAACACGCTTCCCTGGCCCACGATGAGGTCGTCGCTTACTCCTATGGCTTCGTATTCAACTTTGTGCAACGCTGCAATCGCGCGAGCGAAGGCAAGCTTGGGATCCCTTGCAACCAGCAGATTTCGAGGTGAGGATGCGGTCGAGGCGGATACGATGATTGCGGTTGCCCGAGACTCATTTATACGAGCCACGAAAACTGGATCCAGCGCCAGAGTCACGTCTCCCTCCGACGCAAGCTCGAAGGGCCGTGCACGGGTAACCTCGGCATCTCGCGCTCCTATCAGTTCGGCGTTGATGAGGCGAGCGAGCTCAAACAGCTTAGTCATAAGTCGCGCTCCTAATTTGCGGAGGGGGAAGTTTCCCATATCGCAACACCCGCGGGCAACCGGCCACCCGAACGAGTGCCTCCCGATCTGAAGGTGTCTCCGCTTATTGCGTTATCTTGACTGAGAAAAAATGCAGGTGTTAGCTTGCGACTTCTCTCGAGTCTGGTTAATCTCGATACTGCTGGAAGCGATTCGTTAGTTTCCTTTGTTGAGGCGATCATAACTCCGATGCTGAAGCGCACACCGCTGTACGAAACCCACGTTTCAATTGGCGCTCGCATGGTTGAATTCGCTGGCTGGGATATGCCTGTTCAGTACAGTGGTCACGTCCGTGAACATTTGGCAGTCCGAGAGGCAGCCGGTCTCTTTGATGTTTCACATATGGGCGAGATCGAGATCAGGGGAAGCGGCGCCCTGGCTCTGGTTCAACGCATCAGTACAAACGATGCCTCGAAGCTTCAGGACAACCAGGTTCAGTACTCCACCATGACCAACGAAGCCGGCGGAGTGCTCGACGATCTGCTCGTTTACCGCCTAAACTCCGAGTATTTTCTTCTGATAGTCAATGCCGGTGCGTCCGATTCGGACTTCGAATGGATCAAGCGACACGCCGGCGGCTTGAGCGTTGAAGTCTGCGACACCAGTGCAGCCTTTGCGCTGCTGGCGCTGCAAGGACCTCGGGCGGAGCCGATCCTTCAGGAACTCGCCGATCACATGCTCGATCGAATTCCGTACTACTGGTCGCAGCGCATCCTGGTAGATGGCGTCGACTGTCGCGCATCACGAACCGGGTATACCGGCGAAGACGGGTTCGAGCTGTTGTGCGACGCCGCCAACGCTCGGCATCTTTGGAACCGCTTGTTGGTAACTGGCAGTGATCACGGTTTGATTCCTTGCGGGCTGGCCGCGCGTAACACATTAAGGCTCGAAGCAGCATACCGTCTCTGCGGCCACGACATGGATCAAACAACCACACCGCTTGAGGCCGGGCTCGGATGGGTGGTGAAACTCGCGAAAGGGGACTTCATCGGGCGTGACTCACTTGTCAAGCAAAAGGAAAAAGGCTTGACGCGCAAGCTCGTGGGCTTCGAAGTGCTGGACCGTGCGCCCGCCCGAGATGGTTATCCAGCGGTGATCGGCGACAAACCGGTGGGCGTAGTCGCCTCGGGGAGTCCTGCGCCGTTCTTAAGGAAGAACATCGGTCTAGCCTATCTGCCAATCGAGCACGCGGCGACGGGCACCGAGTTTTTCATCGTCATCCGCGGTCGCCCTGTTCCCGCTTGGGTGGTCGAGACGCCCTTCTAAAAACGGGGCAACAAATAGCAATTGGGCTGTTTCCGATTGGACCGCTTTTGAATTTCGCAGACTTCCCCAGGCGGTGGGACCGGCTCCGCAA
>CAZOOE010000302.1:0-467 GCA_964581275.1 uncultured Clostridia bacterium | reverse complement strand
TGGGAGGATTCCGTGTGGACGCATTTTACTTGTCGCAAGCAGATAACGGGGAGAAAAGATGGCAAACACACCAGAAGATCTCAGCTATACCAAAGACCATGAATGGGTTCGGGCAAAGGGGGACCAGGCAACGGTTGGCATAACCGATCACGCTCAACATCAACTCGGCGATGTCGTGTATGTAGAGTTGCCGAAGATCGGCGACAAGTTTGAAGCCGCGGAGCCATTCGGCTCGGTCGAAAGCGTTAAGGCGGTCAGCGAGGTCTACATGCCTCTGGGCGGCTCGGTTATCGAAGTGAACAACAGCCTCAACGATTCACCCGAACAAGTGAACGAAGACCCCTACGGCGACGGCTGGATGATTCGTATTAAAATTGACAACCCTGCACAGGTCGACGCCCTTTTGACCTCCATCGAGTACGAAGATTACATCAAGGAAGAGGCGGCGGAGTAATCGTCAATGAGAT
>CAZOOE010000301.1:5490-8274 GCA_964581275.1 uncultured Clostridia bacterium | reverse complement strand
AGACCGGTCACCTGGTGCTGGGAACGCTGCACACGACCAACGCCGCGCAGACCACCGCGCAAATGCACGCGGGGATCGCGCGACAGGTTTGGGGTGCTGCGCTGACGCGAATAGCGCCGAGCGACGGGGACGGCCACCGACAGCGGCAGGTAGTTCAACAGAGGGAGCCCGGTCGAGTGCGTCTCGATCGGATACCAGCGATGCGGCGTCTGGCTCAGGAACAGCACACCGTCGTGGCGCAGCACCGCCCACAGCGGCGGCGATACGCTGCTCGTGGTGCCGCCGACGGCCACGCCGGTTCCCGATCCGGCAGCCGACGCGAAGTGCCGGCCTGTCGTGCCCGCCGCTTACTGGGATTGCATGAACAGCCATAACGGCGGCCAGTAGCTCGGCACGCACTCGGGCCCCGGAAAAAAACGGGGGACGCTGCGCCTGCCCCCGGTTTTTAAAACCCATTCTCTACCCCTAAGCTAACCGCCCCTCATGGAAAGCATACTATAAGTAGCGCCAACATCGAGTGTCAAGCACGTGACCTGAGCGGGCCATTCTCGTCGCGCCGGCTCGACGTGGGCCGACAAGTGAGCCATGATCAATCTTCAGCAAACCTATCGGCCTTCTTGGCAACCTTTCTGAAGGGCGCACACGTCGCAACTGGGGTATGCATTTAGTGTAACCGCATTAGTTTGCAAAGCGTCTCTAGGTATGCGACAAAATACAGGCGTGGCGCGTAATCGTGACGATTCCGTGACACTAAACAACGAGGAACAGATGGCAGAGAGGCTAAAAAAGTTTATTGGGATTATTAAGAAACGGCGCACACCCATCGGGCTTGTTTTGCTGCTCGCTGGCGTCGTCGTAGTGGCGGCTTTTCTTTGGGGCGACAAGGCGAGCGCCAGCGACTACATCACCGGCAAAGTTGAAAAAGGCAACGTCGAAGTAAACGTATCGGCCACCGGCACGGTTCAAGCGGTAACTACCGTACAGGTGGGCTCTCAAGTGTCGGGGACTGTATCGTGGCTCGGCGCCGACTTCAACGCGCAAGTGAAAAAGGGTCAGATTATCGCTCGCCTCGACCCTGCCATCTTCCAGGCCCAGGTCGAAAACTCTCGCGCGAACGTACTCAACGCGGAAGCAGCAGTGTCTGCCGCTGAGACCGAGATCAATAGCCAAAAAGCAAACCTGGCCGCGGCCAAGGCCAATCAAGAGGTGACTCGGGTGCAGCGGGATGATGCATCCGCGCTGGTAAAGCGATACGAGGCCTTGCAGAACGTCTTGTCCGGACGCGACCTTGAAGCGGCGCAAGCTCAAGCCAATGCCGCCGGCGCACGTTATGAACAGGCGGTGGCTCAGGTAGGGCAAATTCAAGCCGCGAACGCTTCCGCCAAGGCCAAGCTAGACCAGGCAAAAGCGTCAGTCGCACAGGCAAAAGCACAGCTTCAACAGTCTCAGGTGAACCTTGATCACTCGATCATCTCGTCGCCGATTGACGGGGTGGTCGTCTCGCGGAGTGTCGATGTGGGTCAGACGGTAGCGGCAAGCCTTTCGGCGCCGACGCTTTTCACGATTGCAAACGATCTTACCAAAATGCAGGTGCTGGCTTCTATTGATGAGGCAGATGTCGGCCAGATTCGACAGGGGATCAAGGCTCACTTTTCTGTCGATGCGTATCCCGGCGAGACGTTTACCGGCGAGATAAGCCAGCTTAGACTCAACGCCCAAACAGCTCAGAACGTCGTCACCTATAGCGCGGTGATAGATGTAGCGAACCCCGGTTTGAAGCTTCGACCGGGAATGACTGCGAATATCACCATCCTGGTTGCAAAGCGCGAGGGCGTGCTTACCATTCCCAATGCCGCACTCCGATTCAAACCCAACCTGACCGATAAGGAACAGGAAGCGTTTCGCGTGAAAATGGAAGAGCGCAGAAAAGAGATGGAGGCCGAGCGACAAGCACAGGCTG
This sequence comes from uncultured Clostridia bacterium, assembly GCA_964581275.1. Lineage (GTDB taxonomy): Bacteria > Acidobacteriota > Blastocatellia > UBA7656 > UBA7656 > Onstottus_A. Next base: position 6,314 of record CAZOOE010000301.1, on the reverse strand, counting down.
GCCAAGAGGGACAGCAACCCAGTCAGGCTCAGCCGGCCGCCGGTCAGGGCGGCGAGCAACCAAATACAAACGAGGGTCGTAAGCATGGTCCTGGCGGGGGCGGCGGTATGCGCCCGCAAGGTGAGGGCGCGCCCGGCAACAGTAACAGCGAAGGTGGGCATCAGCGGGGCGAAGGGGGCCACGGCAACTTCAATCGCGAAGCGTGGCGTCAGCGGATCGAAGCGGCCGGCGGCAACTTCAACCGTGAGGCCTGGCGTCAACGACGCGAAGCCGCCCAGGGCAACAGCAACGGTGAAGGGATGGGTCACCGGGGCGAGGGCGGTCAGAGCAACCGCGAGTCCGGGGGTCAACGTCAGGCTGGTGAAGCCGGCCAGAGAAATGGCCAGGCTCCGGCGGTTGAAGGCCAGCGTCACCGCGCCGAAGGCGGCCAGCCTGCGTCCAGCGAAGGTCAACGCCAACGAGGCCACGGTAGCCAGGGTAGCGGTGGCCAAGGTGCCGGTGGACAGGGCGCCGGTGGACAGGGTGCCGGTGGACAGGGTGCCGGTGGCCAGGGTGGCGGTGGCCAAGGTGGCGGCGGCCCGCGACGACAGTGGCAAACCGTCTGGGTCCTGACTGCCACCAAACAAATTGAGCCCCGCCTTGTTCGAACGGGTCTCACCAACGGGCGCGTAACTGAGATAGTTGCCGGAGACCTTCAGGAAGGCGACAACGTCCTCATCGGCCAGGATGAGCGTGGAGACTCCCGGTCGCAGACACTCGCCGCCTCCCCGTTAGGACCCCAGCGTACGCACGAACAGCCTGGCGGACGTTGCCGAGGACCGGGG
>CAZOOE010000301.1:0-5480 GCA_964581275.1 uncultured Clostridia bacterium | reverse complement strand
TGTTGGGGGCCGGCATCGCACCAAGCGAGGCCGAGCCCCAATATTAGGGAGGGGCAGACATAATTGGGAGCTCAAGTAGTCACAGAAACCAACTACGCCGCTGACCCGCTGCTTGGTCCGGCATTGATCACGCTCGACCACGTCCACAAGACCTATCAGATGGGCGATGTCGAGATACACGCGCTGCGCGGCGCTTCTCTGCACATAGATCGAGGAGAGTTCGTTGCGATAATGGGCGCTTCCGGCTCTGGTAAATCAACGACCATGAACATTCTAGGGTGTCTGGACAAGCCGACCCGCGGGTCGTACTTCCTCGACGGTCAGGACGTATCAAAGTTATCGCGTGATGAACTGGCCGACATTCGGAACCGAAAGATCGGGTTTGTGTTCCAGGGCTTCAATCTTCTTTCGCGAACCTCCGCCCTCGAGAATGTGGAGCTTCCGATGTTGTATCTCGGAGTGCGGACCTCGGAACGAGTCGAGCGCGCCACAGAAGCTCTGGAGATAGTTGGCCTCGCAGATCGCGTCAACAACATGCCAAACCAGCTCTCGGGCGGCCAACAGCAGCGGGTGGCAATTGCTCGCTCTCTGGTAAACAAACCATCGATCATCCTCGCAGACGAGCCGACCGGTAACCTAGATAGCCGTACTGCGGTCGAGGTGATGGATGTGTTTCAGCGACTCAATCGAGAACGCGGGATTACGATCGCTCTGGTCACTCACGAGCCCGACATCGCACAGTATGCACGCCGCATAGTCGTCTTCAAGGACGGCCGAATCAAGAACGACTACATGATCAAAGAGCCGCGGTCGGCGCGCGACGAGCTCGAGAGCTTGCCGCCGCTGGAAGACGACGAGGAGGACGACGAATGAACTTGCTCTTGACCTTCCGGATCGCTCTTCGCGCACTTGGCCGCAACAAACTGCGTTCAAGTCTCACAATGCTTGGCATCATCATCGGTGTCAGCACGGTAATCGCAAATCTAGCCATAGGGCAAGGGGCCTCGGCGCAGATTCAATCGCAGATCGCAAACCTCGGGAATAACATGCTGTTTGTTATGTCCGGTTCGATGAACATGGGCGGGATGCGCGGAGGCGCCGGTTCAAACAACACTCTTACGCCTGAAGATTCAGACGCGATCGAGCGTGAATGCCCCTCGGTGCGGGCGGTGAGTCCTGGAGTGCGCGCGAACGGTCAACTTGTGTTTGGTAATATGAACTGGGTCGCGTCCAGCGGTATTCAGGGCACAAACGAAAAGTTCCCCGACATTCGCGCGTGGCCCATCGCGAGCGGCGAATTCTTTACGGAAGGCGACGTCCGAACGGCGGCTCGTGTTTGCGTCATCGGTAAGACAATTGCCGATAACCTTTTTGCCGGCAGCGATCCCACCGGACAAACTATGAGAATCCGGAACCTTCCCTTTCGTGTGATCGGCGTGCTCAGCACCAAAGGACAGAACCAGTACGGTCAGGATCAGGACGACACGGTTATCGTTCCTTACACCACCGCCCAAAAGAAGATGTTGTCCATCACCCACATAAACCAGGTGATGGTTTCGGCCATCAGTCCCGCGGCGACTTTCACCGCCGAGAAACAGATCACCGAGCTGCTTCGCCAGCGCCATAAGCTCGGCATAAATCAAGAGAACGATTTTTTCGTGCGTAACCTCACCGACGTCGCCGAAGCCGCGGATCAGTCAAGCAAGATTTTTACCAACCTGCTTGCGTCAATTGCGGGGGTTTCGCTGCTGGTCGGCGGAATCGGAATCATGAACATCATGCTGGTGTCTGTTACAGAGCGCACTCGCGAGATCGGCATCCGTATGGCTATTGGCGCCCGCAGCGCCGCGATTCGGCGCCAGTTTCTGATCGAGTCGGTCACGCTCTCAGTGGTTGGCGGAGTACTTGGAATCCTGCTCGGCGTCGGCGCTTCACTCACGATCTCGAAGACGCTGAACTGGCCTACTCTAATTTCGCCTGTATCGATTTTTGCGTCCGTGATCTTTTCGGTGTTTGTCGGCGTGGCGTTCGGTTACTATCCGGCACGCAAAGCGGCCGGGTTGGATCCGATCGAAGCCCTTAGATATGAATGAGACCTGGGATTTGCTTCTAGATCTTAACTTGAGATTCGAGAACAGCCCGGTACAGTTTAGCGAGACACTAACCCCGGTGCTCAACCCCATTCGCTGAACTCCCACCACCGGGTTGGTGGCTGTACCGAATGCCTCATGCTCTTCTGCCGGAATCGGGTATAATAGAAACCGAACCTGATGACTCCAGATGCGTTCATGAATAAGCAAGGTTGTATTGAACAAACGATGAATCGGATATTCATAGCCATAGTCTGTGTCGCGTTGACCGGAGTCTATTCTATCGCCACGCAGGCGACTCAGGTGGATCCCCTCTCTAGGCCGAGCCCTCAAGACACCAAGCACAGCGTGGTACGCAAGATCATCGACTCAGCCGAAATACATTACCAACGAGGTGAAAAGGCCTATACGGGGGGCAATTACGACGTGGCGCGTCGCGAGTTCGACGAGGCAGTTGACACCATTCTGACCGAGTCGATCGATGTTCGAAGTGACGGCCAACTCAGTGTCTATTACCGCGAGTTGATCGAGAAGGTCAATCACTATCAAATCGCCGCTCTTGAGCAGAAGGACGGGGGATTCGCTGAGCAGCGATTTGACCCGTCGCCCCTCGACAAGCTCGCGTCACTCTCGGACGCAGACCTTGAAGAAGTCGGCGCAGCCGACGAGGACGAGGCTGCCGCGCGATTTAACTTCAACTTCACCTCCGAGCTTCCGGTTCGTCAGTTCATAAACTACTTCACCAGGGGCCGTGGTCGTGCGACGATGGAGGCGGGTTTGCAACGCTCCATGCGGTTCCGTGAGATGGCCCAGCGCATATTCAAACAAGAAGGCGTGCCCACTGATCTGGTATGGCTCGCACAAGTAGAATCGGGTTGGAACCCCTACGCCTACTCTTGGGCGGCCGCAAAAGGCCTATGGCAGTTCATACCAACTACCGGCGCTCGATTTGGTCTAACCCAAAACTACTGGGTGGATGAACGCTCGGATCCCGAGAAATCGACACTCAGCGCAGCGCGCTACCTGAAGTGGCTGTACACTCGCTACAAGGGGGACTGGCAGTTGGCGTTGGCGGCTTATAACACCGGAGAGGGAAATGTCGATGGGGCGATAGCGCGCTCGGGCTCGCGAGATTTCTGGCGATTACACCGGGGCGGGTACCTCGCGCAGGAGACTCGCAACTATGTCCCCGCGATCCTGGCGGTTGTGACGATAGCTAAGAGCCCCAAAAAGTTTGGCTTTGAGCTGCCGCGCGCATATCCCTATCGCTATCAGACGCGCCTGGTCGCGAGTCAAACCGATCTGAGGCCGTTGGCCAAGAAGTTAAAAGTTTCCTACGGGACGTTGCTTGACTTGAACCCAGAACTTCAGCGCGGGGTGACGCCACCCGGCAAACACGTCATTCGCATACCCGCAACGCTGGCGGCTAAAACTACGGAAACGACCGCCGAGTCAACCCCGATCACCAACGAACCATAAACCTCCGGTCCGCGAGGTAAGCGACCACCAACTGCGCAGAGTGTAATCTGGAGTCCCATTCTTGATCACACCCAACCTCGCATGCCTAACAATACTATTGCCCAGGTCATAGCCCTTTGCTATCATCCGGTCAGCCTGATTTGGTACGTTCATCCGCCTCCCTGAAAACTGCCCTCGCTCGCTAATGACTACCAGAGGTCTTCGCGATGCTGGGCATCCTCCTTTTCATCCTCATCATCATCTTTCTAGCTCTCGTGTCTTCGTTCATACCGATAGGCAATGAGAATTCGACGGTGCGCCGGTTGCCATGGGTTACGTTCTCAATCATGGCAATCAATGTGGTGATTTACTACGTTACCCTTCCAGTGGTTGGAGGACAGCAAGACGAGCTCATGAAACTCGGGACCAGGATGGAGCAGTTCGTGCAACAGCATCAAGAGCTGCTGGCCGATGAGAATGTCCGAAAGAAGCTTTCTGAGATCGGGGTGATAAGCAAACCCGAAGCGGAGGCCATCGCTGAGCACCTAAAGAAATCCCCGGAACTCGAAACCCAGTACAAGGAATGGCTCAACGGCATTGAAGCCCAGAAGCTGCGAGACGAGCTTGATCAGAAACTCACTGACTTCAAGGAGGCGGCACAGGAGAGTCTGTGGTATAAGTACGGCCTCGCTCCAAACGGCAATTGGAGGGTCCATCAACTCATTACTTCGGCATTCCTGCACGGCGGTAGCCTTCACCTGTTTGGCAACCTGATATTCTTCTTTGCGGTGGCGTTCAGCCTGGAGGACTTGTGGGGACGAGGCGTTTTCCTCGGGTTCTATCTGCTTGGAGCCGCGGCTGCGTGTGTGCCAAGCCTGGTCAGTCCGGCCGCAGTTCCGTCCATCGGCGCGTCCGGGGCCATCTCGGCGACCATGGGAGCATTTCTTTTCAGACTCCCAAGAACCAAGATCAAGCTATGTTGCATACCGGTGATAACACCGGTGTGGTGGCTGAGACTTCTCTGCGGCTTCAGAAAGCTCATTGTCATGGTTCCGGGCTATGTTTATCTGGCCTCTTACTTCATTGAACAAGTCGTGTACTGGTACTTCGATAAGAAAGCCGGGTCAACCTCGAATATCGGCTACTCGATCCACATTTCGGGATTCGTTTTTGGCGCCGGCTTCGCGTTAATGATGAAGTTCACAAAGTATGAGGAACAGCACATCAATCCCAAGATCGAGGCGATGGTTTCTTTCTCGGCCGCGCCGGCGGTGACGCAAGCTCTCGAGGCCTTGGACAAGGGCGACCCGGTGATGGCTGAACGAAAGCTTCGGGCGCATCTTGCCAAGCAGCCAAATGACACCAACGCGTTGCTCGCGGCGATTCAGGTTTATCAACAGGCGTCAAATTTCGAGCGGCTAAACTCCATGTACGCTCGGCTCATCCGCCAGCATCTTGCCAACGAAGACAGAGAAGCAGCACTGTACGCCTACGATAGTCTGCTTTCGGCATTTCCGGACGACAACGTCGCGCCTCGGATTGCTGCCCGTGATTGGATTTCTATCTGCGAATACCTTCGAGAATCCGACATGAACCGCGAGGCAGTTGTGGAGTACGAGCGTCTCGTGAAATCGTGCCCCGATGATCCGCTAATCCCCAGGGCCGCGGTTCAAGGCGGCGAAGTCGCGCTATTCGTGGCCGACGTCGACCGCGCTTTAAAGCTGTTCAAGAAGGCCGAAGCGATCAACGCCCCCGAACCTTACGGCGCCCGAGCCCGGATGGGAATCGAGAAGTGCAATAACATTCTTGAGGGGCGTCCCAAATGGACCACCCTGCCGACCAAGCCTCGGAATCCTGAAACACCGGCAGGCCGAAAATTGTCGGGTGGCGTAGCATAAAAGCTAGTCCCGCACCGCACTCAAAACCCGCGCT
>CAZOOE010000300.1:0-8287 GCA_964581275.1 uncultured Clostridia bacterium | reverse complement strand
TCGATGAGCAGGGAAGAATCGATCGATGGTATGTGGCCGCGTTCGACATCGAGGATCGAAAACGGGCGGAGGACGCGCTGGTACGCCAAGCGGGTGTGCGGGCTGATGTGAGCGCTGCCTTTACCAAGCCAACCCACTTGGGGGAGATTCTGCGCGGATGCACGGAGGCTATCGTTCGTCACCTCGACGCGGCCTTCGCCCGAATCTGGACGCTGAGCAAGGATGAAAGCATGCTGGAGCTGCAGGCGAGCGCGGGGATGTACACGCGTTTGGATGGGTCATACAGCCGGATCCCGGTCGGAGACCTGAAGGTCGGCTTGATTGCCCGGGAGAAGAAGGCGCATTTGACCAATGACGTTATGAACGATCCACGCGTGAATGATAAGGCTTGGGCACAGAATAACCGAATGGTTGCCTTCGCCGGATACCCGTTGGTTGTCGAGGATCGGCTGATTGGAGTGGTCGCGTTGTTCGCGCGTCACCTACTTTCAGACTCCACTCTCGACACGCTCGCATCGATTGCCGACACGATCGCGCAAGGGATCGAGCGCAAGCGGGCGGAGGAGGCGCTCAGAAATGCTATTGATGAAATCCAAAAGTCGGAATCCAATCTGCGGCGGGTGATTGATACTATTCCAGCACTCGCTTGGTGCAACCTGCCGGATGGTCCGAACGAGTTCCTCAACAAAGGTTGGCATGAATACACAGGCCTCTCTGAGGAACAGTCGCAGGGTTGGGGCTGGCAATCGGCGTTTCATCCGGAGGACCTGCCGCCCTTAATGGAAAGATGGGTAAGAATGTTGACATCCGGAAAGTCAGATGAGATCGAGGCTCGACTTCGTCGTCATGATGGCGTTTATCGCTGGTTTCTGATTCGCGCCGAGCCGTTCCGCGACGAATCCGGCAAGATCGTGAGGTGGTACGGCACAAGCACCGATATTGATGATCGCAAGAAGGCTGAAGAGGCTCTACAGTCGAACGAGCGCAATTTGACCTTAATTATCAATACGATGCCCACGTTGGCATGGTCTGCCCATCCAGACGGCTCTGTCGAATTCATCAATCAACGCTGGCTCGATTACACGGGTCTTTCTCCGGAACAAGCGTTGGGCTGGGGATGGACCGCAGCAATTCACCCGGACGACCAGAACGACCTCGCAGATTACTGGCAATCGATAATGCGTACCGGAGAACCAGGAGAGACAGAAGCACGCTTTCGTCGATTCGACGGCGAGTATCGGTGGTTTCTATTCCGTGCTAACGCTGTGCGTGACGAATCGGGAACCATCGTCAAATGGTATGGGATAAATACTGACATCGACGATAGAAAACGGGCGGAGGCAGATCTCGAGCAAGCTTTTGCCCAATTGACCGAAGCCCAGAGATTGAGTCAGACGGGAAGCTTTACCTGGGATGTGCAGAACGACGAACACACATGGTCCTCAGAAATCTACCGTATCTTCGGATTCGAATCCGGAATCAAGGTGACGATGGAGATGATACAGTCCACCATTCATCCTGAGGACGTCCCAGCGGTTGAAGCCACGATCGGACGCGCCGCAAAGGGCGGGGATTTCGATCCCCCGTTTCCCATCATCATGCCGTGCGGTGAGCTGAGACACGTGCACGTCTTCGGTCATCGGGTCGAACGGATCCCCGACCGGCCCGTGTTCCTGGGCGCTGTTCAAGACATAACGGAAAGCAAGATGGCCGAAGAGGCACTGAACAGAGCCCGCTCCGAGCTTGCCCACATGGCGCGGGTCACGACGCTGAGTGCGTTGACGGCCTCGATTGCACACGAGATCAACCAGCCTATCGCCGCTGTCACCACCAGTGCAGGCGCCTGTCTGCGCTGGCTGGATCGGGATCAACCCGAGGTGCAGAGAGCGCGAGAGGCGGCAATGCGGATCGAGGAGGACGGAAGGCGCGCCTCCCAGATCATCACCCACCTTAAGTCCTTCTACAAGAAAGACGTCTTGCCGCAACGAGAGATGGTCTCGATCAACGATGTCGTTGGAGAGATGTTGGTGTTGCTGCGGAGCGAGGCGGACCGCCACTCTGTGCTGATGCGTACAGAGCTGGCGACGGATCTACCGTCGGTGAGCGCCGACCGAGTGCAGCTGCAGCAGGTGTTGATGAACCTGATGCTGAACGGGATGGAGGCGATGGGAGAACGGGGAGGCGAGCTCAAAATCAGCACACGACACGGGAGCGGAGAAGTGATAGTGTCGGTGAGCGACACGGGAGAGGGAATACCCGCTGACAAAATGGACGAGATCTTCAACGCGTTCTTCACTACAAAGACCGGCGGCACTGGTATGGGGCTGGCGATCGGCAGCACGATCATCGAGTCGCACGGCGGCCGACTTTGGGCGTCTGTGAACCCGGTACGTGGCGCAACTTTCCACTTCACTTTACCAGCTGAACCTGAGGGATAAGTGATCACTAGAGACGCACCAGTTGTGTTCATCGTCGACGACGACGCGAATGTCCGCCGATCGATCCAGGATCTGCTGGAGTCGGTGGCCCTGCAATCCGAGGCGTTCGCGACGCCGCAGGAATTTCTCTCGGGCCGGCGCGTCGACCGCCCAGGTTGTCTGGTTCTCGACGTGAGACTTCCAGGAATGAGCGGTCTCGATTTTCAGCGAGCGCTCACCGAATCGGGAGTAAGCCTTCCGATCATCTTTATCACCGGACACGGTGATGTCCCGATGTCAGTTCAAGCCATGAAGTCGGGCGCGGTTGAGTTCCTTATGAAGCCTTTTAGAACCCAGGAGCTGCTGGACGCGATTCAGCAGGCGCTCGATCGGGATAGAATATTGCGCGAAGGGCGGCGGGAGATCGCAGAGTTGCGCCACCGTTATGAGACGCTCACGCCCCGTGAACGCGAAGTGATGGAGCTGGTCGTCTCTGGCCTGCTCAATAAGCAAATCGCCGGGCAGCTAGGGACCGGCGAACACACGGTGAAGATTCATCGCGGCCATGTCATGCAAAAAATGCACGCGGACTCCCTGGCTGCTCTAGTCAGAATGGCGGACACGTTGAAGAGCAACTAGCACTACGCTTAGGCCGCCGACACCCCGAATGTTGTGGCGCAGTGATTTTCGAACTCCAACCAGGACCTATTTCACGACGTTCCACTCCACCACCAGGTAAAATCGGTCGAACTCCGTGTAACTAAAGTTCAACTCTGCGCAACCAATGTGTAATTGTTTGCTTTCCCGAAAAGAGTAAACTTGCACCGTGACAACCAATAGTACATCGGGATTAGTTGCAATCGTCGATGATGATCAATCGGTCCAGAATGCGCTCAAGGACCTGATGGAATCCGTCGGGATTTCAGCGAGGTGCTTTGGATCAGCGCAAGAATTCCTTGCGTCAGACGAAAGGGACCGGACTGCCTGCCTGATCGCGGACATTCGTATGCCGGGGATGTCAGGCCTCGAACTGCAAGCGAAGCTAGCGGCTGAGGGATCTTTGATTCCAATCATCTTTATGACGGCTCACAATGACTCAAAGACGAAGATGCAGGCGATCAAAGCAGGCGCAATCGAATTTCTGTCCAAACCTTTCGATGATGAAGTTTTGCTAGAGAAGGTCCGACTGACGCTAGAGATGTGAACGAAATTAATCTTCCCCGCGGATTTTTCAGGAGGTGCAGGCAATGAGTTCAATCGTCTTGGCTTTCTCAGAGCCTAGCAAACCATCACTTTTGGCTGGGGATGTTAGGCCATTGAGCGAAGTGAATATTGACGGCGTTGGGGCGGCGGTCGCCGGAATGGTCGAAAGGGAATCACACCGTGCGTCGCTCGAGAATGCTTACTACGAGTTCCAGGCGCCGAAACACACGCTGCTAAAAGAAAGTATCTCGCTCCGTAAGGAAATCGACAGGACGTCGATGTTCGAGGAAATCGTCGGCGCCTCGTCGCCTATCCGATCGGCGCTGTTTGAGCTGTCAAGAGTCGCTCCGACAGATGCAACGGTACTCATCACTGGTGAAACCGGCACCGGTAAGGAATTGTTCGCGCGCGCGATCCACAAACGTTCGCGACGGTCGAATCGGCCATTTGTCGCCGTCAACTGCGCCACGATTCCGTCGTCACTGATCGCCTCTGAACTCTTCGGTCACGAGAAGGGCGCGTTTACAGGTGCGACGGAGCGCCGGCAAGGTCGCTTCGAATTGGCTGAGGGCGGGACCATTTTCCTGGACGAAGTCGGCGAACTGCCGCCAGAGATTCAGGTCGCGCTACTGCGAGTGTTACAGGAGCGTGAGTTCGAGCGAGTTGGGGGCAGTCGCGCGATACCAGCGAATGTCCGAGTGATTGCGGCTACAAACCGAGATCTGGAGGCTGCAATCGATGACAAGACCTTTCGCTCCGATTTGTTTTACCGACTGAACGTGTTCCCGCTGGAAGTTCCTCCACTACGCGAACGACCTGACGACATCCGGCTTCTTGTTGAGTACTTTACTTTTCGGTTTGCGAAGCGCGCCGGCAAAAAGATCAGGGGAATCGGCGAGAAGACGTTGTGGTTGCTGCAGTCCTACGGCTGGCCGGGAAACGTTCGAGAGCTGCAGAACGTGGTGGAACGAGCGGTGATCGTCTCGGATTCAGAGGCGCTTCACATTGACGAGCGCTGGCTTTCGGGGCGGCGAACGGGAGCCTCCCCTGCGGTGCGACTGAATCACCATAGAGCGCAGTCACGCACCCTCGCAGCGCAAGAGAAAGAAGCTATTGAGGCGGCTTTAATTGAATGCAAGGGCCGAGTATCTGGACCATTCGGCGCGGCGTGTGTGCTGGGTATTCCTTCCTCAACGCTGGAATCGAAAATCAAGGTGTTGAAAATCGACAAGCGCAGTTTCAAGCTATCATAGTTACCACCGGCCCGCCCTTACAACCTTCAGCCAAGTCTAAAGGCAGCTTCTTGCCGTCCTTCGCGACAAATTCACGAACGTTCATCTTCTCCCCGACTAAGATCAACGCCTAAAGTTTGGCCTGGCCATTGCCCATGTTTGTTAGCGATGTGCTACTGGCACCTAACTTGTCTTTTTAATGAATGCTGACGGGCCAGAAGAGCTTCCGGCAAGGCGGCGAGTTGGCTGCATCTAATATGGGGGCGCAAGCGAGGCGCAAGAATATGTAGACTCGATCTACAGTCTCCCGTAGAAGACAAGCTCGAATGGACGAACCGGGTAACCATAAAGTGGCTCACGCACTAGGCGGCGAGAAATATGTCGAGCTAAAAGTGCCGACGGCATCCGTATATCGACAGATCCTCACGCTCCCTGAGGAAATGCCACGTCGCGTAGCCGACGAAAAAACCGCACTCTGTAAATTGGTCTCAGTAGCAGCGCTGGAACAAACATGTGCAGATGAAAGTGCAGACAAGAAAAAAAAGCCGCCCGCCCGCGGCTGTAAGTTATTGGACCTAAAGTGAGCCGTGCAGGACTCGAACCTGCGACCCGCTGGTTAAAAGCTGCGAGCGGGTGAAAGGCTCACGAACATCGAGCGACAAGGATACACAGATTCTTAAGGAATTCGCAAGAAAGCGGTCTGTGGTTGTCAGACGTTGTTACCTCATGTTCGCAACTACCTGTAGACGAAACTGTAGACGAAAAACTCGTTTTTGGTTTCGTGCTACGATGCGCTCGGAGGTAAGAAATGGCAAAGCGGTATGTCGTTCGAGATGGCAAGATCTACGCTCGCATCACCTACCTTAATTCTGCCGGCAAGGAACGTCAGCTGTGGAGGCGCGCCCAATCCAAGAGCGAGGCGAAGGAGCTGGCGAAGGACCTCGCGCACAGCATCAAGCAATTTGGCACGGAAGCCTTTGAGCACCAGTTGACCCTGGGCGACTACCTCGACAAGTGGCTCAAGAGCCTTCGACTGAGCCCGCGAACTCACACCGCCTATGAAACCGTGCTTCGCCTGTACGTGCGCCCCAAGCTTGGCAATAAAAAAGTCACAGGTATCCGCCCTCTCGATGTGCAGGAGATGATTGATGCTTTGAACGAGCGCGGCCTCTCTCCGAAGACGGTAAGGGAAGCACACATGGTCTTTTCCCGGTCGTTGAAGCAGGCCGTTCGATGGAGGCTTATCATTTTCAACCCGGCTCAGGATGCGGCGCTGCCCAAGAAGGTTAGAAAGGAAATGAAGACCCTAACGCCGCAACAGGCGCAGAGGTTTCTCACCACAGCAGCCAAAGACCCGTTCGGGATCATATTCAAGTTTGCGCTTTGGACAGGAACGCGCCCTGAAGAATACTTAGGCCTTCAATGGAAAGATGTGGATTTGAAAGCCGGAACTATTACTATTCAACGGGCCATGCTCTTCAACTGCAAAGGTGGAGGATGGTATTTCAAAGAGCCCAAGACTCCGCAGAGCAGAAGAAGCATACCGATTCCGAGGCACTTGGCCAGCCAGCTCAAACACCATCGAAGCAAACAGCTTGAACACCGATTGAAGGCCGGCGAGACGTATCAGAATCATGACTTGGTGTTCGCTGCCAGTCTCGGTACACCACTATCTATCCGAAATCTTGAGCGCCGGCACTTCAAGCCGATCCTCGAGAAGGCAGAACTTCCCGACATCCGCCTGTATGATCTGCGTCATTCATGCGCCACACTTCTGTTCTCAGCCGGGGAAAACGCAAAGGTAGTGAGTGAGCGGCTAGGGCATTCGAGCACCGCTTTTACGCAAGACACCTACGTCCATGTTTTGCCATCGATGCAGAAGGAAGCAACGAGGAGGTTGGAAGGCATTCTGAAAAGGCGTTGATACGTGCGAAATGCAGAACCTGTTTCGAAACCCCAAGGTGCTGCCAAACCCGGATCGGACGAGCGACGCGCGAGAAATCACTTTCGTGCGGGCAGAAAGAGCATTTCTCACCGTCTTAATATGTGTGGAGTGGAATTCCTGAACGGGTTCTCGTTACCGGCTGATGAACAAGCTGTTCAGGATCGCCCACAAGCCCGGCCCGAGAGGCATCACGAGAAGCTGCGCAGCATTCCTGTGGAGAGGTTCCTTCTTACACTAGCTCTTGGCCAATACTTGAAAGGAACTTTTCCCAATGAGTATTACCACAGACACCCAAAAGCTCACCTATTCGATTCCCGAAGCCTGCAAGGCCCTTCAGATCTCACGCACGACACTGTGGAAGTTGGTCAAGTCGCGCAGACTTAAACCTCTGCGGATTGGACGCAGAGTTCTATTCACGACACGGGCACTGGAGGAGTTCCTGATTGGCGATAGTACTGCACGGCGATAAGACGATGTACACAAACGCGAATGTAAGACCTGCAAATGAAGGTGTGTGGTCGGCCCGTTCGACAGGCGCAACGCGGGCGCTGACTGAAGGCAACGGAGCGAGCGAGACTGCGGACCGCCGCCCCCTTGCTCCTCGCTCCATTGAGCCCGACAAAGCGGTGTTAGCCGGTCCTCACTTTGACATCAGTTCAGCAAGCGAGTTACGGAGTGCCACACAACGATCGCGAATATCGGATTGCGCACACCCCAGCCTATTGCTATTGGACCGTATCCGAGCGAGCTATCGGCGACGAATTGGGTATTCACCGACCAACCAAGTCAGCGAGATTCGCAGTCGGATTTGCAGCCGAGGACGCTCTGCGCATCCGAGTTACACGCTGTCAACGTCGTCGATCGATTCCTACAGTGGGCGTCAGCTTGCGGCTTATTGCAAACCGAAATCCACCCAACTGCTGTCAAGGAGCGGCATTGATTCTGCGCAAACGAAGTCGATTTCAGGTCCTATTCCGCCAGTAGTTCATCGAGTCGACTTTACAAAGCTCGCACTTGTGCCCACGACAACGCATGTTCCGAAGCGACTCATCGGGACCGCAAACGACTTCAGCGCTCATCAAATCGGCCGCAACAAACACTAAGCGAAACCCAGAGAAAAGTGCATGAAAGAGAAACAACCAAACGCACGTAGAATAGTCAGCCTTAAGGCGGGCTACGTCTTCGCGCTATCGCGCTACGACAGAGAAAAATTGACTAAGTAAGAGCATGGGCAAGCGGCAAAAACAATACCCAAAAGGTGCCTTGGTGAGGCTGACAAATGACGAACATATGCGCCTAACAGTGCTCGCAAAAAAAGCCGACTTGTCATTTTCGAGATTCCTGGTCGAGTCGGGACTCACGGGACAAGCGCCGACGAACGAGGACAGAATACAGCGCGAGCGGGCCATTTTGCAGCTCGCCAGGGTAGGCAATAACCTCAATCAAATTGCCAGACAATTGAACGCTCAACGGGGAGCACTCAGCTCCAG
>CAZOOE010000299.1:0-8325 GCA_964581275.1 uncultured Clostridia bacterium | reverse complement strand
GAAAAGACGCTGATTGCGCGCGACGTCGTCGAAGCGTCGCCGCTTGCTCAGGAGATTTTGAACGCGAGACCGTACGCGTTTCTCGACGATGCGCCGCTTGAAGAGCGCCGGACGCGTGCGGTGTCCGGACGGCGCTGGCTTGATCCCGAGACCGCTTCGGATCTTGGCGCGCTCGATCTCGCGGCCATCGAACGAGTTCGCGAAGAAGTCTGGCCGCAGGTCGATAGAGCCGATGAGCTTCACGACGCATTGGTCGAACTTGGGTTTATCACGCCTCGTGAAGGCCAGGGATGGGAACATTTTCTCGACGAACTTTCGGCCGAACGCCGCGCTTCAGTGCTGGTTACTCTGAACAACGAACAGGCACCCGCTGAAGCCGGTACTCTGAACGCTTTCGGTCCGAAATTGTGGGTGGCAGCGGAACGTTTGCCTCAACTCAACGTGATATTCCCCGAGGCGCGGACCGAGCCGCCGATAGTCGCGCCGGGAGTCATGGCGGAAACCAACTGGAGCAGCGAATCTGCTCTGGTTGAGATCACCCGGGGCCGGCTCGAGGGACTCGGACCAGTGACGACACAGGCCCTCGCCGATGCGCTTGGCTTGAAGGCCAGTCTGATTGAACAGGCCCTTGTGAACCTCGAAGTTGAAGGCTTCGTGTTTCGAGGCCGCTTCACACCGGGGCTTAACGAAACCGAATGGTGCGCCCGCCGTCTGCTTGCAAGGATCCACAGTTACACGCTGAACCGGTTACGGCAGGAGATCGAGCCGGTATCGAGCGCCGACTTCATTCGCTTCCTGCTCGTCTGGCAAAAGCTGGCGGCCGATCATCAGGTCGAAGGTCTCGATGCGGTTGCGGCGTTGATCGATCAACTCGAAGGCTTCGAGGCGCCCGCGGGGGCTTGGGAAGGGGAGATTCTCCCCTCTCGTGTCAGTGATTACGATCCGGCATCGCTCGACTCGCTGTGCTTATCCGGGAGAGTGATGTGGGCCAGGCTGACGACGCCAAAGCCCGGCCCCGAGCAACTGAAATCATCGGGCCCGGTACGCACCACGCCGATTGCGTTGCTGAACAGAAAGAGCCTTTCGATGTGGGCGCCGCTGTTCCCGCAACCGATTGTTGAGGAGATCAACCTGACGTCGGCTGCCTCGTCTGTTTATGAATACCTGGTGCAACGGGGTGCGTCGTTCTTTACCGATCTGGTTGATGGAGTCTCGCTGCTTGGAACGCAGGTCGAAGACGCGCTCGGCGAATTGGTCGCTTGCGGGCTGGTGACCGCAGACAGCTTCACCGGCCTGAGAGCGCTGCTTACTCCGTCGAACAAGCGAACCAATTCGGCCATGCAGCGCAAACGGGCAGTGTACGAAATGGCGAATGCAGGACGCTGGTCGCTGCTGTTGCGTGAATCAAAGACTTCGAGCGGGCGTGTTTCATACGATCGGGAGGCGGTCGAGAAGATTGCCCGAATCCTTCTGCGGCGATACGGAGTGGTGTTCAAGCGGGTGCTGGATCGCGAAGATGTAGCGTTGCCCTGGCGCGAGTTGCTCAGGACATATCATCGTCTGGAAGCGCGGGGAGAGATTCGGGGCGGCCGCTTCATCTCGGGGTTCTCCGGCGAGCAGTTCGCCCTTCCTGAAGCGGTTGGGATGCTTCGCGCAATACGACGCACACCCGGGGAGGGCACTCTGGTCAGCGTGAGTGCCGCCGATCCGATGAACCTGGTTGGCATCATCACCCCAGGCGACCGCGTCTCGGCGTTCGCGGCGAACCGGATTCTTTATCGCGATGGGGTTCCGATAGCCACGCTCGAATCGGGCGCGGTTCGATTTTTGGTTGAGATGGATTCAGCTTCGGAATGGAAGGCGAAGAACGCTTTGGTGCGAAGAGCGATTGCTCCCCCGCTACGTTCGTATCTCAGCCGCCCGGCGTGATTTTGCCGGACTCAGTCCGCCCTCGCCTGTCTCAAGGCCGCGAGAGGCCCCACAGCCCTTGGAGTTTGCCCACTGGCTCGAACGCCTTTGATCGCCATGGCCGACCACTCGAGTTTCGTGCGGTCTGCCTTGACTCTTACCTCGCGTCGCAATATTGTGGCGTCGCCACAGTGGAAACAAAAGTCACCCACTCACCCGAAAAACTAGAAGACTCCTCGTTAGCCTAACCAGAGGAGTCTGGTTGGAGGTACCAAATGACGGCAAAACGTTTTCGCTTCGCATTGCCAGCGCTGATTCTGATTTCGCTGAGTTCAGTCTCGCTGGGTCAGTCGAAAAAAGGCGCACCGGGCACGCTCGATAAAGAGACCTTCATGAACATGGAGAGTGTCTCGAATCCAGCGATCTCTCCGGACGGGAAGCAGATCGTTTTCACCCGCTCGTGGATCGACAAGGTCAAAGACGAACGCGTCAGCAATCTGTGGATCGTCGATGTCGACGGCATCCGGGTGCGCGAACTGACTACCGGCAACTGGCGAGACAGTCAGCCTGTCTGGTCTCCCGACGGCAAACGTATCGCGTTTCTGTCGGACCGCGACGGAACGAATCAGCTTCACGTCTTATGGATCGAAACCCGCGAGGTGGCTCAGCTCACCCATCTCGAACAGGCGCCGTCCGCAATCAACTGGTCGCCCGATAGCAAGTGGATCGCCTTCAACGCGTTCGAGCCCGACAACGACCCTATACTCGCGGTCAAGCTGCCCGAACGGCCACACAATGCGCAGTGGGCGAAACCGGCGGTCATAGTCAATCGGCTTGCGTGGGCTGCCGACGGACGTGGCCCGCTGCCGATGGGCAACACCCAGGTGTACACGATCGACTCGGTGCTCGGAGGCACGCCTCGCCAGATCACCTCCGGCAAATACAATCACAACGGGCCCGAGTGGTCCGCCGATGGGAAGACGATCTACGTTTCGGCGATTCGAAAGCCGGATGCGGAGTACCTCCGCGGCGACAGTGAAATCTATGCGGTTGATCTGAAGACTCTCGATGTCAGACCGCTCACCGATCGAAAGGGTCCCGACGGCGGTGCTCAGGTTTCGCCCGATGGACGCTGGATCGCATACACTGGCTACGACGAGAAAAACTTCACCAACCATGTGGCTAGCCTTTACCTGATGGACAGCGCCGGAGGCAACAAGAAGCTTTGGGCCGGCAACTTTCCGAGCTCTCCGCGAAGCATTCGTTGGGCCGCCGACGGATCGGGCGTGTACTACGAGATGGAAGAGTCGGGGTCAGCGCACATTTACTTCGCTTCGGTTAGTGGAAAAGTGCGAAAGGTGACCGACGGAGTGGAGGTACTTGAAGGCTATTCGCTTGCCAACAACGGGCAGGTCGCCGCGGTCCGGACCAGTTTCAAAGAACCTGGAACGTTGGTTACCTTCAACCTGAAGGACGCGGCCAATCGGAAGAAGCTGGTGGACGTCAACGAAGACGTATTGGCCGGTCTTAAACTGGGCGATGCCGAAGAACTTTGGTTCAACTCCAAGGATGGTTTGAAAGTCCAGGGCTGGTTGATCAAGCCGGCCGATTTCGAACCGGCCAAGAAGTATCCGATGGTGCTGTGGATTCACGGTGGACCATGGTCGATGTACTCGGTGGCATTCAGTTGGTCATTCCAGAATTTCGCGGCAAACGGTTACGGCGTCCTGTTCCTCAATCCGCGAGGCTCGACCGGCTACGGTCAGGACTTCGTCAACGGAATTCAGTACTCGTATCCGGGGAAGGACTACGATGACCTGATGGCCGGCGTTGATGCGGCGGTGGCGAAAGGTTGGATCGACGACAAGAACCTCTTCGTTTGCGGCGGCAGCGGCGGCGGCGTGTTGACCGCATGGATAGTCGGCCACACCGATCGCTTTGCCGCCGCGGTTTCAATGAGACCGGTGATCAACTGGCACTCCTTTGTGGGGACAACGGACGGTGCGGGCTGGTACTACCAGTTCGACAAGTACCCCTGGGAAGACCCGATGCAGTACGCGGTGCGCTCGCCGTTGCACTATGTCGCCAACGTGAAGACGCCCACGATGGTGATGACCGGTGAGGCTGACTTACGAACGCCGATCAGGCAAAGCGAGGAGTTCTATCGTGCGCTGAAGATGCTCAAGAAGGATACGCTGCTTGTGCGGATGCCTGACGAGTATCACGGCTGGCGACGGCCTTCGCATCAGTTGCTTCAACAGCTTTATCTGATGGCGTGGTTCGACAAACACAGCAGGAAGAATAAGGGTGGCGCCGTGGACGCGGCCAGTTCGACTAAGTAATGAATTGAGTCGCCGCGCTCGCGGAATCCATCAGCCGCGAGCGCGCAACGACCCGGTCGCGCACCTGCCGCTGAACCGCATCGTTACACCTCAGCGGCGCATCATCGGCGGCCAACTATCGTATCGAGGTTTGCTTGAAGAATAGATGTTCGGAGTTCAAGACACTTGTACGCGCTCGACATGGACAAGCTAAGTTTGAACTCCGAACTTTTCACAAACTACTGCGCGTGTGGGCCAGTGAGCTTGATTGTAGCGAACATTGCGCCTTGCGGATCGGCAATCACCGAGAACCTCCCGACGTTGGGGATGTCGGTCGGCGGCACAAAGACTTTTCCACCAGTAGACGTAGCCTTCTCCGCGGTAGCATCAGCGTCGTCGACCATAAAATAAGGCAGCCAGTTTGGCGGAACCGGTCCCATATCCGGTGCGATCTTCATCATGCCACCGATTGACTGACCACCGTTCTGCCACTCTGTGTAGACGCCCATGCCTCCCATGTCGCCCTCTTTGGCGCCCCAACCGAAGAGCCCGGTGTAGAACTCCTTGGCCTTCTTGGTATCGGTCGTCCAAAGCTCGTCCCAGCCGAACGTGCCGGTCTCGCCGACAAGCTTCGCACCGATGTGCGCCTTAGCTTGCCAAACGCAGAACACCGCACCTTGCGGGTCTTGAATGACCGCCATGCGCCCAACATCCATCACGTCGAACGCCCCCGCCAACACAGTGGCGCCAAGCGATGTAGCCTTCTTGGCCGCGTCGTCGGCGCTCTCAACCGCGACGTAAGACATCCAGTGTGGGGGTACGCCTTGAGCTTTCTGGTCCGGCTGCAGCCCGCACAGTGCTCCGACTTCGAGCCCGCGAATCCTGAGCATCGTGTAAACCATATCCGGACCGGCCGGTGTATCTTCCGCTGCCCAGCCGAAGAGATTGGTGTAGAACTTCTTCGCCGCTCCCGGGTCGGATGTGTTTAGCTCAACCCAACAGAACGACCCGGGCGCGTGCTTGGTTACTTCTGGCATAGTCTGTTCCTCCAAAATAGGAAATGGCCGCAAACACACACGAGGAACAGGGGGCGTTCCTCTTTTATCGCGTGGTCCAGCGGCGTGTTTTTAGCAGATCCCCATGAATACCATTAAACTCTTTTCGCGTTGTCTTTCGATCGCTTAACCAGAATCGCTCATTTGTGGGCATCACACAGGCTATGGAGTTGATCATCAAGTAGCCTGCCTCGATCCTGATACTCTAAGATTCAACCACAATCCCGTCTGCTTTGCATGTTGTTTGGAGGAGCGTCAGGTTTTCGTGCGCTAAAACGTGCCGTCCGGGTGGACTTACCCCACAAGCCCAATTCCGACCTTGAACCTGCCGAATTCCAGGGCCGGGGCAAACCCGCCTTCCCGAGCTTGAACCTCACCGACGCGCCTCTCGCGACAGATATGAGATTTGCATCCGATAAGGTCGGACGTTTGCGTGTCCTTCGTTCTGCCGTATAATCCGGCGTGCTCACGTGGCTAGTGAAAAAGGAGATCCAGAACATGCACTCTCTTTTGGTTCGGGTATGGCTATCGATCCTGACCGCTCTCATTCTGTTAAGCGGGGTAGTATCGGCTCAGAAACCAAAACCCCAGGAGCAAGACGAAGACTATGCCCGCTCCGTCAAGGAATGGACCACCAGGCCGGAATTCATCAGCCCACTCGTTGATCACCTTCCTAGAGTCCCGGGGATACCTTCGCCAAAAGAAGTGCTCGACCACCACATCGGCGCGCCCGGCAGGCTCACCTATCACGCGGAAGCGGTAGCTTATTATCGAGCTCTTGCAGCAAAGACGCCGCGGGTGAAGGTCTACTCGATCGGCACTACCGATGAAGGTCGTGAATGCGTTGTCGTTGCGGTCGGATCCGAAGAATCGATCAGGAACATCGACCAGTATCGCGCCTACCTGGCTCAGCTTGCGGATCCGCGAAAACTCAGCGACGAACAGTCTCGTGAAGTCATCGCCAAAGCGAAGCCGATTTATCATGTGATGGGCGGGCTTCACAGCGCGGAGACCGGACCAACCGAGATGTTGATGGAGCTTGCATATCGAATCGCCACCGAAGACTCGCCGGTGATCAATCTGATTCGAGACAACGTTATTGTCACCATCACGCCGGTCGCCGAACCCGATGGCCGTGACCGCTACGTCGATTGGTACTATCGCCACAAGATTGACGAGAAGAGCGAAGACGATAGCATGGGCGGCCCGCCTTACTGGGGCAAGTATATCTTTCACGACAACAACCGCGACATAAACTACTCGCAGGTGACTATGCGCACGCTGCTCGACTGGTATCTGCAATGGCACCCCCCGATCATGCACGAGCTTCACGAGTCGGTGCCGTTTATGTACACCTTCAGCGGCCAAGCGCCTCAAAACCCGACGCTCGATCCGATACTCTATGGAGAGCTGCCATGGTTTTCGAACTTTGAGATGACCCAGATGATCAAGTATGGAATGCCCGGGGTGTGGACGCACGCATTCGTGGATATGTGGTCACCCGGTTATCTCGGATTCATGTCCTCCAACCACAACGGCATGCTTCGAATGTATGAGACATTCGGAAACGCCGGCGCGAATACCATGAAACGCAAAGTGGATTCGGGAGAGGCGACGGGAGGTGGGCGCGTCAGCCCAACCAGCCGAGAATGGTATAGGCCGTTGCCGCCGTACAAGGAAGTAATCTGGTCGATGCGCAATAACACGAACTACATGGAAACCGGCGTACTGTTGGCTCTGCAGCTCACCGCCTCGTTTCCAAAAGTCATCCTCGAGAACTTCTATCGCAAGAGCCGCAACTCGATCGAGTCGGGTAAGAAGGAGGCGCCGTTCGCTTACATCATACCCGCGGGTCAGCGCGATATCACACGCATTGCGCTGCTGGTCAACACCCTCCGGATGCAAGGCATCGAGGTTGGCCGCGCGGCATCTGAGATCAAAGTGAAGGAAGGGACATTCCCAGCCGGATCGCTGGTGATCAAACGCGATCAGCCTTACGGAAGGCTGGCAAAGATCCTCCTCGAGAAACAGGACTTCCCGGATCAGAACCTCAGGACCTACGACGACACCGGCTGGACGATGGGTCTGATGAGTCACGCCGACGTAAAGGAGATCACCGACAAATCGATTCTCGACGTCGTGGCCCAACCTGTAGATAGACTCGACCCTAAGGGAACGATAACGGGCGGCCAGACTACCGCTGCGTATGCGGTTGCGCACTACGGTTCGAATAACATGATCGCGCTGCGGTATCGGCTGAGAGACCTCACCGTGCAAGCGGCTGAGCGATCGTTCAAGGATGGAGGCTCCGAGTTTCCGGCAGGCTCGTTCATAGTGCCCGTTGATCAAAGAGGCAAGAACGTCCAAGCCCGTGTGAAAGCGGCAATCGAGCAACTGGGGCTCACCGCGGCGGGGCTGTCGACCCAGCCAAACGTGCCTACCCACGACTTGGATCTGCCGCGGCTGGCGGTTTACAGCACTTGGGGCAACACCCAGGAAGTTGGATGGGTGCGTTACGCATTGGACAAGTTCGAAGTGCCTTTCGATCTGATCTTCAAGGAGCGAGTAAAACAAGGTGACCTTCGCGCTGCGTACGATGTGATCGTGGTGCCCAATCAGGGTCGCGGCGGTAAGGGACTGGTCTATGACATCGAGCCCAGGAGCAAACCAATCGCGTACACAAAGACCGAACGATTCAAGAGCCTTGGAATGTACGGAGAGTCGGAGGACATCACCGGTGGGATGGGCATCGCCGGAGTCGCTGAGTTTGAAAAGTTCATCAACGCCGGTGGCTTGTTGGTCACGCTCGGCAGCGCGACTTTCTTCCCGCCCGAGTTCGGCCTCACTCGATCTATCGACGCGGGCAGGACCTCGCCGCAGTTCTACGCGCCGGGGCCGATCATCGAAGCCGAGATCCTTCAATCGACGCATCCGATCTTTTACGGCTATGCGCAGAAGATTGTGCCGGTGCGCTACGCAAACGGCCCGCTGCTCCAGGTGCCGGCGCGTGATCGAGGCGGACCGGTGCCCATGCGGTTTTT
>CAZOOE010000298.1:0-8356 GCA_964581275.1 uncultured Clostridia bacterium | reverse complement strand
GATAGGAGAGGTGGGGAAGTATAAGAATCCTTTTTAAAACCGAAATTCTGATGGGAATCGGCGAGACGCTCTGCGGTCGGGTTGATTCGCTATTTGCGATTCGCGAGCTACATGAGCAATACGGTCATATTCAAGAAGTGATCATCCAAAATTTTCGCGCGAAGCCTGAAATCCCAATGCGCGATCATCCGGAGCCGAGCCAGGCGGACCACGCTCGCACGATAGCAGTAGCTCGGCTGGTACTTCGAGAGATGAACGTGCAAGCGCCGCCGAACTTGTCGGACGATGATTATCCCTTTCTGCTGAAAGCCGGTTTGAATGATTGGGGAGGCATCTCGCCCCTTACGCCGGACTTTATCAATCCGGAAAAGCCATGGCCGCACATCGAGATGCTCGCCGAAAGAACCGCCGCCGCAGGTTTCGAGTTGGCCGAGCGACTGGCGGTTTATCCGGAGTATGTCGACCGGGATGAGTTTATCGATGAAGAGCTTCGGGCGCGGGTGCGCATGATGGCTGACTCGCTGA
The DNA here is from genome assembly GCA_964581275.1 of uncultured Clostridia bacterium. GTDB lineage: Bacteria > Acidobacteriota > Blastocatellia > UBA7656 > UBA7656 > Onstottus_A. Next base: position 7,831 of record CAZOOE010000298.1, on the reverse strand, counting down.
AGGGTTGCCAAATCAGTCAGAGCTGAATTGCGCGACAGTCGCATTGAGGACAAAACGATGACTTGGCTTTACCTGGTTCTGGCGATTTTGCTGGAAGTATCGGGCACCACTTGCATGAAGTTGTCAGAAGGCTTCACCAAACTGGGGCCTTCGATTTTGCTGGTTGTATTCTACACGCTGAGCTTCGGGATGCTCACCCTTGCGCTCAAGAAGCTCGACGTGAGCGTTGCTTATGCCGTCTGGTCCGGCGTAGGAACTGCTCTGATCGCCACAATAGGAGTGCTATGGTTTAAGGAACCGGCGACGGCGATGAAGCTCATCTCGCTCGGCTTGATCATCATCGGAGTCGTAGGGTTGAATCTGAGCGGCGGGGCGCACTGAGTGATTGAACATACAAAAGCTGGAGACTTCAAATCATTGGCTGCGGACCTTGCTCGGCTGGCGCCTGATTTTCACCGCCGCGGCTGGGTCCTCGGCACAAGCGGCAACTTCAGCGCGGTCGTCAGCCGCGATCCATTCCGGCTCGCGATCACTTCGAGCAGCATCGACAAAGGCGCGCTTATGGCCGGTCACATACTGCAAGTCGATGGCGAAGGCAATGTCCTTGAAGGTGACGGCCGGCCATCGGCTGAGACGCTCCTGCACCTTGCGGTTGTTCGTCTTCGCCAGGCCGGTGCTGTGTTGCACACCCATTCGGTTTGGAGCAATATTCTTTCAGATGCCTGCTCGGCGGATGGCGGCTTGAATATCGAGGGATATGAAATGCTCAAGGGTCTTGAAGGCGTCTCGACCCACGAGCATCGAGAGTGGTTGCCGATCATCGAGAACTCGCAGGATATGAACAGGCTCGCCGGATCAGTTGAAGAGACGTTGGCGAAACATCCGCAGGCTCATGGGTTTTTGTTGCGCCGGCACGGGCTATACACCTGGGGCAAGGACATCGCGGAAGCAAAGCGCCACGTGGAGATTTTTGAATTCTTACTGGAAGTCCGGGGCCGCGGGAACTGAGGCAAGTTGTTTGTTTCAAAGGAGGAGCAATGGCCATCGTTACGATACCCGACCAGAACCGAACGCTGAAGGAGCGGGGAGCTATCGCCGACTATCTTGCCGGCATAGGGATCGATTATGAGCGATGGGACACCTCTCGGGCGGTTGCTCCCAACTCGCCATCGGAGGAAGTGCTTGCGGCATACTCCGGCGAGATCGAGAAACTCAAAGCGCAAGGCGGTTACGTTACTGCGGACGTGATCGACGTGAATTCGCAAACGGCGGGTCTCGATGCAATGCTCGCAAAGTTCAATCGCGAGCACTGGCACGACGAAGACGAAGTGCGGTTCATCATTAGCGGGCGCGGCATATTTCACATCCGTCCGCGTGAGGGCGCCGTCGTTGCTATTGAGGTTGAAGCCGGCGATCTCATTCGCGTTCCGCGAGGCACCTGGCACTGGTTCAATCTGTGCGAGTCGCGCGAGATCAGGGCGATCCGATTGTTTCAGGATCCGGCGGGCTGGGCGCCAAACTACACCGAGACCGGAGTGGACAGCAACTATCAACCTGTCTGCTTCGGAGCTTCCTACGTCCCAGCTCAAAGCACACTTAGCTAGTCACGTGTAGGGGCGGTCCACAGGGGACCGCTCTATACGTGACTAGTCCGAACGCCGTTGTGATCTCACGACCACTTACAAAACCAATCGCAGCGATCCTTCTCGACATTGAGGGGACGACTACTCCGATCGACTTCGTATACAACGTCCTGTTTCCTTACGCCCGGACTCACATTAAGGACTATCTGCAGCGCAATCTTTCGCTGCCGGCAGTGCGGGCTGACATGGCCGGCCTGCTCGAGGAAAACGCCGAAGACGTGCGACGCGGGCTCGATCCACCGTTGCTCCAGGGACCTCTGGAACAAGCCTCGCTCGACGGGATTGAGTCTTACGCGCGATGGCTGATGGATCGTGACAGAAAGACCACGCCGCTTAAGTCGATTCAAGGAAAGATCTGGGACGAGGGCTATCGCAGTGGCGATTTGCTGAGCCAGGTATTCGAAGATGTGCCGGGAGCGTTCAAGCGATGGGGAGAGCAAGGAAAGAAGATTTGCATTTACTCCTCCGGCAGCGTGCTGGCTCAGAAGCTCCTTTTTGCCAATACGGAAGCGGGTGACCTTGGTTCATTCATCAGCGGGTACTTCGACACTAACATCGGAACAAAGAGAGACCCGGAAAGTTACCGCCGGATTGCCGGTGAATTGAAGCAGCAATCATCAGCGGCGTTGTTTGTCTCGGATGTGACCGGTGAGCTGGACGCCGCCGCGTCTACCGGGTTCCAGACGCTTCTCTGCGTGCGACCCGGGAATCATCCGCCGAGTCCCTCGTCCAGCCACGCTGTCATAAAGACCTTTGACGAGATCTTTCCATAGCCACCCGAGGTTCAGAGTACAAGCTTTGGCTTGATCTTGAAGTTCGTGCGTACGAAACAACGCAAGCAAAAATTTGTACTCTGAACCTCGCCTCAGTCTGAACCATTACCGGATGGCGATGCCATTGGCGCCGTGTTAGATTCACAGTGAACCGATTGTTAACGACCGTGCTGGTTTAGTTTCGATTGCATCGATGAAGCGACTAACGAAAACGCTCAAAGAGTTCTGCCAGAAACAAGAATTGCTGCGTTTGGCCTATGTTGACCGCGGCCAGCCGCGAGTGGTACCGATATGGTTCGTGGTTATCGGGCGCGACTACTACGCCGGCACATATGCCAGCAGTAAGAAGTGGGAGGCCATCAAGCGCAAGCCGAATGTCGCGTGGGTAATCGACGGTGGGAAACTAGGTAAGTACAAAGGTGTTTCAATGTTTGGCAAGGCCGAAGAGATCACGGACCGAAAGCTGCAAGCGAAGATCTATCGAGCGATGGGGGTGAAGTACTTCGGCTCGGCGGATCACCCAAAGCACATCGAGATATGGGGCGAGGTCGATGAACCGTCCGTGGTCTACATTCGCTTAAAGGTCGAGGACGGCTTCTGGTGGCAATACTGAGATGAGCGCTCTTAGAGAAATTCTTTGGGACGAACCTGGCAGGCTTGATAGCTTGCTGACCAAAATCAATCCCGGGGTAACGGCGTTGCTGCACAAGTCGCTCGACGGCGGCGAGCTCGGCTTCGACGAGGGCCTGACGCTCGCTCGCGTTCGCGGCCACGAGATGGAAGCGTTAGTACTTGCCGCCGATCGAATTCGACGCGAACGCGTGGGTGACGTGATTACCTACGTCGTCAATCGCAACATCAACTTCACAAACATCTGTTTTATTGGTTGCCGCTTCTGTGCTTTCAGCCGCGCGCCTCGCGAAAAGGACGCGTACTTTCACTCGTTCGAAGAGATTCAGCGCCGGTCGGTCGAAGCGTGGGAGCGTGGAGCGCGAGAAGTGTGCGTGCAGGGAGGGCTGCCGCGCGATCTTGGTCCGCATTATTACCGCGACCTGCTTCTGGCGATCAAACAAGCGACTCCCGAGATGCACATTCACGCCTTTTCACCGATGGAGATTGTCTACGGCGTAGAGCTCACCGGCATGCCGCTTCAGGACTATCTGGCGATGCTAAAAGATGCCGGTCTGGGAACCTTACCCGGCACGGCTGCCGAGATCCTGGATGACGGTGTTCGCCATCAGATCGAACGAATAAAGCTGAACGTGGCCGAATGGCTTGACGTGATCAAGACCGCTCACCGGCTCGGCATCCGCACCACGTCGACGATGATGTACGGCCACACCGAGGCCGAAGAGCACTGGGTTCGTCACCTGATGCTGCTGCGTGATGTTCAAAAAGAGACCGGAGGATTTACTGAATTCGTGCCGCTTGGTTTCGTTCACCAGTTTACTCAGCTCTACAGATCAGGTGATGCCCGGCCAGGCCCGACGATTGAGGAACATCTAAAGGTACACGCGCTGTCGCGATTGATGCTCCAAGGGCGGATCGACAACATACAGGTGTCGTGGGTGAAGATGTCGCGCGAAGTGACACAGGCTTGCTTGAGGGCCGGCGCGAACGACTACGGTGGAACGTTGATGAACGAGAACATCTCGCGGCTTGCTGGGGCTACGTCGGGTGAGTACATCGCGCCCGCAGAGTTTCACGAACGAATCCGAGAGCTCGGACGGATTCCAGCCGAGCGAACGACGCTGTATGAGATTGTGCAGATGTATCAATGACGCTTATCGCCCAACTACCGAAAGGGTAACTCGGCGATGGCAGACTCGGATGACACTACCTAAGAAATGCCGGACCGATTGGCTGGTTTCTGCTTGCGTTGCCGCTTTCTTGCAATCTTGTCCTACTTGCGTATGCGCTCCTGGGTTGACGCCAATTTGGACACTTCCCCTACTATGGTCATCCCGACCCAAAGACTATGGGGACCGATCGGATACTGACGATGCGACGACTCGGACTCTATCTCGGTCGCCTTCCCGGATTCGACAAGAGGGGATTCGACAGGCGCGAGTTGATCGAATGCGTGCGGTCCGCTGACGCTTGCGGCTACGATTCATTCTGGATGCCCGAAGCCTGGGAGCACGAAGCATTCAGCATCCTCACCGAACTCGCGGTTCGCACTGAGCGCATTCACGTCGGCACCGGGATTATCAATGTGTTCTCACGCAGCCCGGCGCTGATCGCAATGACCGTAGCTACGCTCGATGAGATTTCGGGCGGCCGAGTTCGACTGGGACTCGGCACAAGCGGCGCGCGAGTCATCGAAGACTTTCACGGAATCAAGTTCAAAAAGCCTCTCACTCGCCTCAAAGAAACGATCCACGTTGTTCGGGCGCTTCTTTCAGGAGAGCGCATTGATTTCAGCGGCCAGTGTTTCGAGCTAAAACGATTCAAGCTCGGGTTCAAACCGCTTCGAAGCGACCTTCCGATTTACGTGGCGGCCCTTACGCCGCAGAGCTTGGGTCAGGTGGGTGAGATTGCTGATGGATGGCTACCGACTCATTGGCCCTGGGTGCGGCTTAAGGACGGAATAGCTCAAATCCGGGCGGGCGCTAACGCTGCCGGACGTGATGCTGCTCGTATCGAAATCGCGCCGTTCGTGAACGTCGTTGTGTCCGATGACTTGACGCTTGCGCGGAAGCGAGCCCGCTTGCCGCTGGCTTACTATATCGGCGGCATGGGCGATTTTTATCACGACGCGCTGAGTCGTCTGGGATTTGGGTCCGAGGCCGATCGGGTTCGCGAGCTGTGGCAGGCGGGCCGCCCCCAGATGGCCGCGGCCGCAATCAGTGAAGGGATGTTAGACGGCATTGCGGTCTGTGGTTTTTTGGAGGGCTGCAAGGGGAGGCTTGATGAGATTTACTCGAGCGGGGCTACCCTGCCGCTGGTTCCAGTTCCTACTGAAGGCTCAATCATCCAGAAATGCCGAATGATTGAAGCGCTCAACATGTGAGACCGTTTCCATCAGGCCGGGCGTTCACTCTGGGTGGCAAAATCATTTGAGTTGGTTTTTTTCGACAAGCACAGACGTTTAGACAGTAAGCGTAAACGGCAACGACGAAACGCCCCCGGGGTTTACCACTCTGATCTCGTGTGCGCCCGGAGACAGCTCGACGGGTTTCGCGATCAGACGGTCCGAATCGAAGTTGGCGGGAACGACGGAGCCATCAATGACCAGCCTCGCCTGTGGATCGAGACGATCGGCAAAGACTATCAGCTTGCGCTTATTGGTTTTGTACTTGACCGATGTAATCGACGGCGCGCTGGCCGGTTCGTTCACAGTGAGCTGAAGACTGGTCGTGGCTTGCTGAGCGCTTTGATCACGAACCACTACGCTAGTCAAGAACGAACCCGAGACCAACGGTGTTCCTGAGACTAGACCCGACGCCGCATTGAGAGTCAATCCCGCCGGCAAAGCGCCACTCGCAATCGACCACGAATAAGGCGGCGCACCGCCGGTCGCAACCAGCTGAAGCGAGAACTCAGCGCCTCTGATTGCCTGAGCCGGCGCGGCGTCCGCGACTCGGAGCGGAGCGGCGCCAACGCTTATTGAGAAGGCCCCGTTGATCGAGCGCGCGTCGGCGTCGGTCAAACGGATGGTGAATGGAAAAACACCCGCCGAAACCGGTGTTCCCGAAATGAGGCCACTGGAGCTGCTCAAACTCAGACCTTGCGGCAGGACGTTCTGGACGAGCGCCCACGAATACGGCTGTCGTCCGCCAGCCGCTGCAAGCTGAGCGGCGTAGCTCGCGCCGATCGCGCCACCCGGCAATGAACCGTTAACTATGGAGAGCTGGGCCGGAGTCACATTTATGGTGACCGACTTCTCCGCAACCCGCGAACGCGAGTCGGTTACTCGAATCGTAACGGTTGCGGTCGTTATCGAAGCTGGCAATCCGGACAAAACCCCACTCACCGAATCAAGTGTGAGCCCGGCCGGCAACGAACCATTGGAGACTGACCAGGTAAAGGGAGCCGCTCCCGCGACTGCATTGAATTGAAAACTGAACGGCGCACTCACGGCCGCTTGGAGAGTAGAGGGTGCGTCGATCGATGGTGGCAATGAAGGATACACGAATATCGAGAAGCTCCTGGAAGACTCACCAAAGACCCCGAATCCGTCCTGGGCTAACCGCCATTGAAAGTCATAAGCGCCGGGGTCTGATGGAGCTGTAGCGGTGAACCGCACTTCGAGTTGAGCGCCCGGTTGAACGGGGCGGGACGGTGAGATTCGATCCAATCCCCAGGTTTCATTGTTTGGTGGGAGTACGTAAGCGACCCTGAATCCGGCGTCAGGATCCCACGCTTGCGTGCCGGTGTTCACCCACCTCAACACGGCAGTGAACTGCTGTCCCGGTTGCAGCGCTGGCGGTACGGTTTGGGAAGCAAACAGCCCATCGAACTGCGACGATTTCGGAACGATGGTCAAACTAAAGCTTCGTCGGGCCACTTCACCGGTCGAGTCTTGTACTTCAACCGTAAAAGGGAATGTGCCGGTTACCAACGGGAACCCGAAAAGAACTCCTCTTGGATCTAGGCCCATTCCAGCCGGCAAGCGGCCGCCGCCAAGTTGTACCTGGAAGGTGTACGGAAGGACTCCACCCTGAGCTTCGATCACCTGGAGATAGTAGTCACCCTCGATCGCGCTCTCCGCGCTCACGGTTTTTATTGCCAACATCCTCGGTTCCGGATCTTGAAGCGGATAGACGAATGCGAGTGATCGCGCATCGTCGCTCTTGATCGAAGCGCAACGGCCGTCCTGGTGGATAGTTCCGTACATCGTGGCGTCGGAGTACTGCGAGTGGTCGAGTCCTAACGCGTGCCCCAGTTCGTGAGTGATCACCTCTCGAAGGTCGCAGTCGTCGCCATAGCTGCAAGCCGAGAATGGATTCAGCGACACGAATCCGCGAAGAGCTTTCCTGAACGTCTGGCCGTTCACCTGTCTTGTCTGGTCCCGGTCCCAGACTATTCCGCCACGCGCGATTACGCGCGCGCAACCCTCATCGGGCTGAAACCTCCCATCACAATTGTTGAAGAAGATGGAACCGTATCCGTTGATGGATCCGCAGGTACCTCCGCCATCCCTTACTAACTGAAGCGAGGTCACAGGTGCTGTCTGCCAAATCTGAATCGCGGCCGCCGCATCATCGACCGCCGACGGGGTTGGCGCGCCGTCAGGGTTGATACGAAACGGGACCGGCAGATTCGAGTCCGGTTCGAACCATCGCGCCGGGACGGGCGGAATCGCCCCTTCGGTAGACACCTCTCCGCTTTCAACAACTCTATTGTATTCGGCCGGGCGCTCGAGCAGGGGCGCATCGCGATAGTAGCGGTCAGCGAACCGACGGGACCGTC
>CAZOOE010000297.1:0-8361 GCA_964581275.1 uncultured Clostridia bacterium | reverse complement strand
GGAATAGCCGCCAATCGACCTGGAGTTTCCTGGACGAACAGATCGATCAGCTGGTTGAAAAAGTCAGGGTCTTTAGGCGACCGAAGCGCGCGTAACTCAGCAATCACGCTTGTGTCGATGACCTTAGCCACGCTGCGAGCCGGTTTTGCAGACTGCGGCGATTGATCGACCGGAGGAGTCCAGCGCTCTAAGATGGCGGAAAGCGTTTCCTGCTTTACTGGCTTGCTTATGTAGTCATCCATACCAGCGGCAAGGCACTTTTCGCGGTCGCCCTCAAGCGCGCTGGCGGTCATCGCAATGATTGTCGTGTGCCTGAGATCAGCCTCGCGTCGGCGTATCTCTAGCGACACTTCGTAGCCGTCCATTTCGGGCATCTGGCAATCCATCAACACCACGTCATAGGGAACTCGGTCGAGCGCATCGAGAACCTCGAGCCCGTTCGCGACCGCATCCGCGATGTGGCCGAGTTGCTGAAGCTGACGCACGGCAACTCTTTGATTGACGATGTTGTCGTCGGCGACCAGGACCGTGAGCGGAGCTCGCCGATCTTGTAGGATTCCCGATGGAGGTTTCTCCGGCAGCGATTTCTCCACAACGTACGGCCCAACGAGCATGGCAAGACAATCAAATAGCTGCGACTGCTTGACCGGTTTTGTGAGACAGAGCTCGACGCCCGCTTCTCGAATTGCGTTATCGTCGCGACGCCCATGCGGAGTCATCATCAGGAGACGTGCTCCGGCAATGGCTGGATCTGACTTGATCGCTCGCGCCAGCATCAATCCATCCATCTCTGGCATTTGCATATCAAGAATGGCGATGCGGTAGGGATCTCCGGCGGCAGCCGCACGTCGAAGCTCGGTCAGCGCTTCCTGTCCGCTTTCGCTGCCGCCATTTCGCATACCCCCTGAAGCTATCTGTTGATGGACCATGGCTCGGTTAGTTGGATTGTCATCGACAACAAGGACTCGCAGACCTTCGAGCGCTCTCGAAACCCTGGCTTGACTGACCCCGCCCTGTTGCCTTTCGAGGTCTGCGGTGAACCAAAAGGTCGAGCCGCCGCCGGGCGTCGTCTGGACGCCAATCTCCCCCCGCATCAACTCGACGAGATCTCGTGCGATGGCAAGCCCAAGACCCGTGCCGCCGTACTTGCGCGTGGTCGAACCGTCCGCTTGTGCGAACGCCTCGAAGATTCGCCGCTGGGCGTCTTCAGGAATACCGATGCCGGTATCGCTCACCGAAAAACGAGCCACCACGCTCAATCCGCTCTCGCTTTCCTTAGTGACGCGGACGATAACTTCACCTTGAGCAGTGAATTTGACGGCGTTGCTGAGCAGGTTAGTCAACACCTGCCGCAGCCGGCCGGGATCACCACGCAGCATGGTCGGCACATCGCCGTCCACCAGCAGCGAAAGCTCGACTCCTTTCGCTTGCGCTTGCTCGGCAACAAGATCGACCGCGCTCTCGACCGTGTTGCGCAGGTCGAAGTCGATCGCCTCAAACGTCAGCTTTCCTGCCTCGATTTTCGAGAAATCCAGGATGTCGTTGATAAGCGAGAGCAGGGACTCGGCGCTCGACTTGACTGTCTCGGCGAACTCGCGTTGCTCCCGCGTCAAATTCGTATCGAGTAGCAGTCCGCTCATCCCGATGATGGCGTTCATCGGGGTTCGGATTTCGTGACTCATCCTCGCGACAAACTCCGCCTTCAGCCGCACTGACTCCAGCGCCATATCTCGAGCTTGCGCCAGATCGGCTTCCATCCGCTTTCGGTGGGTAATGTCCGTTGAGATGCCGCAAACGGCGTAGGGCGCTCCGGTGTGATCAAGCAGGGGGAACTTGATAGAGAGGTAGGTATGCGGACCATCGTCGTGCGGGATGATTTCTTCCCACTCCAACTGGGTTCCAGCTTCAAACACTTTCAAGTCATTCGCAATAAACGTTTGCGCCATCTCCTTTGGAAATAGATCGAAGTCGCTCTTGCCGACTGCCAGGTCTTTGGTAACGTGAAACAGGCTCTCGAATCTGCTGTTGATTAAAATGTAGCGACCCCAGTAGTCCTTCACGTAGACGAGGGTCGTCGAGTTATCGAGAATCGCCTGAAGCTGTTGCTCGCTTTGCCTCAAAGCCTGCTCTGCTCGTTTTCGCTCGGTGATGTCGCGGAAAATGCTGCGCGTCGCTGCCGGCTTACCGTCTTTGAACCGGCAACTGGAACTTCCCTCTACCCTGATCGTGGATCCTTCCTTGGTGACAAATGTCGCTTCGATGTGTTCGATGTTTTCGCCGGACATGACGCGGCTGAACATCTCCAGGCAATGCGGTCTGCTGTTGGGATGAATGATGTCAAAGATCGACAACCCTGGTACTTCATCCGCGCTGTATCCAAGCGCTTCGCACCAAGCGCGATTGGCGTAAATGAGTTTGCCGTCTGGCGCGCAGCTCTGGATCAGATCGGTTGCGTTCTCGAAGAGGTCACGATATCTCTCTTCGCTCCTGCTGAGCGCCTCTTCGGCGCGTCGAAGCCGATCATAATCAAGATTGTGGTCTCGCGCCGTCTGTGCCAGCAGTTGGATGTCTCCATACGCCGATCGTAAGCGCTCGATCATCAGCAATCTTCGCTCGCCCAATCGTAGCGCCGACGCTTCCAGGTTGTACTCCCTGGCCGCCGCATAAGCCTCGATCCAAACTCCGGATCTCAAGAGTCCCGCCTCGCCGGACGCCCAGAAGCTTTCGGCTTCGCTTAGAAACTGCTCTAGGAACATGAACGTCTTTTGTGGGTCCAGGCGGGCGCCTTCATCCTCCGCTTGGGGCCAGAACTGGGTGAGCCAGCGAGGCGCCGCCCCGATGAGCATGAACTGGCCGTCTTCTAACCGCTCCATCACCGCGATGTCCAGCGCAGCCAGTATTTCCGCCTTGATTGGCTCGTTACCCATTGAAGTATTTGAAGGAAAGTTAGCCAGCAAGCATCTTTTCGCCAAGCGACAGAAAAGTTTCTTCCACGCCCACCCCGGTCTTTGCGCTCGTGGCGACCACCTGCCAGCCGCTTTCGGAAAGCGATGCGAGATCCATCTCACGTATCTCCCACTCATCGATCACGTCAAGCTTATTGATAACCAGAATGAACGGAACCTTGCCGATCTCATTGTCGGCTCTTTGCTGAAGCTCGAACGCCTTGTCCAGAGTCGCGCGGCGGGTGCCGTCGGCGACCAGCAAGTATCCCGCAGAGCCTCGGAGGTATGACATTCGCACCTGGATGAAGTCGTCCTCTCCCGCAAGATCCCACAGAATCAAGCTAAAGTGCTGGTCGCCAATATTCACCGACTTCTTGTCGATCTTAACACCAACCGTTGTATGGTACTTCTCAGAGAAGATGCTCCTGACGAACCTCGCAACGAGGCTCGTCTTGCCGACCGCATACGCTCCCAGCATGCAAACCTTCTTTTGTAGAACGACCGAGGGCTCGCTCATTTCATTCCCCTCGCGGTGTCGATCAGCTTGACCTTGAACGTTGCGGTTCGACTGTAGTCTCTCAACTTGCTCGACGCTTTGGGGTCCGCGATTTCGATGTCCCTCTGCTTAGCGCCAAGCGCAAGCAACGCTGACACTGCCTGTGCTGCGCGAGCCGCGATCAGCCGGTCATTAATTTCTTGCGATCCGGACTGATCGGCGTGACCCCAGACCTCGATGCGAGCCTGCGTTCCGAGCGATTGAGCCAGTAGCTCAATCCGCTGAATCTCTGACATTACACTCATCAGTTCGTCTCTTTGGTCCGGCGTAATTTCGGCGCCACCTAACGGAAAGCGAATCGCGCGTTGCTCTAGCTTTTGCTCAATGGATTCAATCTCTTTTCGAGCCAGATCTAAATCAACAAGATTCTCATCGGCGAAACGTGTCACGCTCGGCATCATTTGCGTGACCTTCCGCGCGGCGTTAACCCAGTCGTGCCCGGCGGCCCCTCGCGCGACCAGTGCCCCGTCTTCGACGCTGAGCGAAACAGTATTGGGTGGCTCGAGCAATCGGTTCATCCGGGCCAGCACGAACTCCGGATCAGACGCTTGATAAGTCTCCCAACGAGCCGAGACGTTCGTCGGATCGACCCTTGACGCGGTGAGCAGCGCGGCAGGATCCGCTGCCATCGGATCGCGCAGACCGGTGATGAAATAGGTACCGCCGCGCTTCTCGGCTGAGACCACGACCAGCCCCCGCTCGGAGTTGAGCCTGCTAAGGTAGTCGCTCCAGCGCCGGCTCTCACGAAGGGAGAAGAACAACCACAAGCCAAGCGCAAGGATGATCAAGCCGGCAAAGGCCAACAAAAAAGGCGAGGGCCTCTTCCGAGTCACCGCTTCGGTCTGCATCTGCATGCAGCTCTCGAGGTGAGGGCGGCTCGCCGCAAAAGGAGTGGTGTCGCCCGCGAACGCTTCAAACGCCTCCCGCTGCTCGACGTGAATTCCGTCGAGCGCGTCCTGCATAATCCTTCGCAGATCGCCCGGCGCGTTGCCGCGGAACACTGCCGCCAGCACCGCCTGCGATCCGCGCTCGATCCACACGGTCAACTCGCCGACCTGCATCGAATCGAGCGCATCGGTCGACTCTCCTCCGAATGAATCGTGAACGAAATCCTGAATCGCCGTCAGCATTCCAGACACCAGATCGACATCGTGAACCGCACCCGTTGATCCTCTTTCGACGTGTTGCAGCAGCAAGCCGGTCTCGCGATGAATCAAGAACACCTGCTCGACCCGGTACAGCAGCGTATGCGAGAGCACCACTTCGGCGAACGACTTGCCGGTGCGAAGCGCTTCAAACCGCCACTTCAACCCCTTGAGCGAAACGCTGTACTCGAGAGACTGGTTTAGCGATTGAACCATCTCGCTGAATGCGTTCGCTATGGATTTGCGAATCGCGGGACCCATAATGGGAAAGATAGCGTCGACCAAACGTTGAGGGTTATTCTTGACCGAGATGCCGATTGCCTCTTCAACAGTAGGCATTAGCGCGTTGGTGAGTTTGTTGTCCCTGTTTGATCGAAGACTGAAGGCGTCCGGTAATACACGGCTGACACTTTCAGCATCGAGGCCAAAGTTGTCCAACCGCTCCTGCAGATTCGTGAGCCGTGCCTGTTCTGGAGCGAACAGCAGGCTGCGAAGTTCGGTCAGCTCATCTGTCGTTGGAGCCCCACTGTTATCCTCGGCCTCGTCACGGCCTTCCTGGATAGCAGCGTCAGTCATTGCTCGATCTCCTCCGGGCCTGGGAGCCGGAATTCGTTTTTCAGGCGCATGGCCAACTCGGCAAACATCGCGGCGAGCGCGGAACGATCGGTTTTCTCTTCGCGCAACTCCTTCGCCTCACGCTCGAGCGCGGCTGAATTCTGTTCATACTTTTGGCGTATGTCTTCGGCCAGCGTCTTCGACTGCTCCAGAATCTGCTCGCGGAGCTCGCGCTGCCCTCTGGTCAGTTGGTCATCGAGTTGACTGGTTTTCTGATCGAAGGAACTGACCGTGTCTTTCAAGTCGGTTGAGATCGCCTTGTGGGACTGCTCGCGCTGATCGCGCTCTGCCTTCAGCCGATCGGTCATTGCCTCGAATTCCTTCTTCGCGTACGCTTCAAGCGAGTCAAAGCGTTTACTCAACTCGTCCCTCAGATCGGCGGATTCCTTCACCAGTCGCTCCTCGAGCCGGGCAAATCTCTTCTCGTACTGACGAGCCTGCGAGCCAAAGAGTATGTCTCTGACTTTCTCCAGGCTCTCTCCACTGGATGTGGGTGCGCTCGATGCCTGAGACGTCAACCCGTCTCCCTCGATGGCTTTGGGATCCTCAACTGCAACTTGTTTGTTTGCTTGTTCGGCCATTTGAATAACTCCTTGACTTGCTCCGCCGAGTTGCTGACCGCGCGTTAATCCGGGTCATGCTGGAACTGCAGTGAAAAGCGGACGCAAATATATCACAGGTCCAGCCAGCGAAGGAATTGAACCGGCGACCGCAGCCGCCGCGCAGGTTTGCGGATCCCAAACGCGTCAGACACTGTTGCGTGAAAAGTTCGCGATTATCCCCTAAACGGAAGGTTGGCGTGTGGTTCAATCCAGCCTACTGGAAACGGGCGGGTTGCGGGCGTCCAATTCGGCCTACAGAAAACGCGCGCCATTTCCCTGCAATCCCCAGCCGGCAGTCGCACTCAACAACGGTTCGGCGGGTCAGCTCCGAAGGCTATTCACCACTCGATTGGACGTGAATCGCTGACTATAGACTCAGAGCGAATCGCACAGCGCTGCGCCCGACGGAGACTAACCACCTCGCGTGGCCTGCTTGCGGCGAAGAAAACAGGCGCGGATTTCTGACCGTGGGCCCGCGCCAGACCCTACTTACTTCTTGGCGTTCTTGTTGGTTGTTTTAGTCGCTTTCGGCGCGCCTGCATTCTTGTTGGCGGCGGGAGCCTTCGCTTTTGGTTCCACCGTGATCTTATTGTCGACTTTCTTTACACCCTTGACGCTCTTTGCGACATTGGTGGCAACACCCTTGAGGCCGCCGGTCTTGAGCGCTCCGGTCAATGTGACGACACCGTCCTTGGTAGTGGCATCAAGACTGGCAGTCTTAAGAGAAGGAGTCTTGGCAAGCTTGGCCTTCACGGCAGCGGTGATGGTCGCATCGTCTACTGGCGCAGCCGGTGTTTTCGCAGCGGCTGGCTTCGCTGGCGCTTTCGCGTTGCTGTTTTGAGTCGTTGACTTTGCCGGCGCCTTCGCGTTCTTATTCTGTACAGCAAACGATGGGCTCGCAAGCGCGAGACACAAAAACGAAACTGTTACCAATCTCTTCATGATCTATTCTCCTTATTGGATTGACTCAACGAGGGGTCGAGCTTGCGGTGCGAATCACCATCTCAGTGCCCGGATCGAGAATCAAGTCCTTATTGCCTTCGACGTATACACTCCCAACGCCCGCCGCCCCTCCGAGGATCAAGCCGATGACAGCGCCTTTGCCGCCGCCCACGATGCCGCCAATGATCGCCCCGGCCGCGGCGCCGATGCCGCCCCGAACCTCAGAATCTTTGGTACGGCTTCCGGATTCGATCCGGCCTTCCTCATCGACTTTCTTGACATGTTCCGACTCGTACACCTTCACCAGGTCCGCATCAATTCGAGTCTGCCTGCCGTCTTGAAGCGTAATTGTGTCAAAGGCAAGCCCGACTTCAGTCTTGCCACTGACGCGGCCGGATTTGTTGAACGTCGATATGTGACCCTCTACTATCGCGCTTTCATAGGTTGACGGTGAAACAACGGTGGCCTTGAAGGTATCTCCGACTCTGGCGTTCTTTGTGCTTATTGCGGTGCTGAGCCTTATCCGAAGCTCAGTTCCGTTTGGGATGTTGAGCGGAGCGTCAGGCCTTGACCTATTTGGCTCGCGTTGGCCGCGGTCATTGTCAGCGCGGTCGCGGTCAACCCGGTCACGGTCTGGACGTTCACGCCGTGCGCGCTGATCGGCGAGCGCGGCCGCTTTAGCGATCACCTCGGCGTTGCGAGGCACTTCCGCGTTGCGAGCCCGCCCGTAGTACCCGTCCGCGTACGAAAGCTCGAATCCAAGCTCATAGCCCAGGCGAAATTCGTCGGATGATCCCGTGTCGCGCTGCTGCCATTTGTCCGAGCGTCGAAAGTCGGGACGCGCATTGTTGCTCCAGTCTCCTTCGCCCTGGGCGAACCCGTCGGCGTAGCCTTTCTGATAACCCTGGCCATAGGGCGTCGCCGGCTGCTTCAGCGCCGGCGGCTTTGCCGGAGCCTTTTTCACAGGCGCCCTTTTCTGCGCGTACGCCGATGAACTGGGCACGCACGTTGCGGTCATCATAACGGCCATAAGCGCGACTGGTGCGAAATTTCTCCACTGTCCTGTGAATCTCATAATATCTTCCTCCGATCCAATTGTTCTGTGATCTCGTCTCTACCGCGATGCCAGAAGGCTGACATCGTTGATATCAAAACGCAACCGGATGCCGGCGGGTCAAACCTGCGCCGCCTTCAGATCAGATGTGCAATGCGGGCATCGAGTGGCTTTGATCGGAATGCTCGACAGACAGAATGCGCATTCCCGGGTCGAAGCCTCAGACTCGTCTTGTTTGCGTTTCATCCTGTTGATCTGCCGGATCACCAGGAAGATCACGAAGGCGACTATCAGAAAGTCAATCACGGTTCCCAGAAACACGCCGTAGTTGATAGTCGCCGCGCCCGCTTCTTTAGCTGCCTTCAACGTGTCGTAGCGGACGCCCGACAGGTTTATGTACAGGTTGCCGAAGTCTACCTTCCCGAGCAACAACCCGATGGGCGGCATCAAGATGTCACTTACAAACGAGGTGACGATCTTGCCAAACGCGGCGCCGATGATG
>CAZOOE010000296.1:0-8378 GCA_964581275.1 uncultured Clostridia bacterium | reverse complement strand
AGCGTTGATTGTTCGAGCTTTAACTCCTTATCTCCAAACACCGACGCGAGCGTGATCACCGTCTGTATCGCGTCGTTGTACAACAAATAGGCAATTAGAAACAGAAACGTCTGTGGATAGCGTCGCGCCGTGCTGATAGTGTGACGAAGCTGCTTGAAACCGGTCACGATTTAATGCTGACCGGGCAGAAGCTCCCTAGCCGGCCGCCTGTTCTTCAACGTCGTAAGCGGTATCAACGTGAAAACAGCCCACCACGCTCCTGATGACGCGAGGCTGATGCGAACCGCTTGACCGGATGTCAACCCAAACGACTCCGCCTTCGAGAACAGATACAGGTTCAGCGCTAACAACAGACCGCCGCCGAGATAACCAATTGCCCATCCAACGGACGATACTCGATCGCGATCTTCGGCACTCGCAATGTCGGGCAAGAACGAATTGTAGAAGACAATCGACGCACCGAAACTCAGATTCGCAAGCACGAACAGCCCGCTTCCGAGCAAGTAGTTCGTGCCCTGCAAGAAGTAGAGCCCGATCGTCGCGAAAGCGCCGATGTAAGCAAACAGCGCGAGCATCTGCTTCTTGCGATGCGAATTGTCGGCTATGGCGCCCAGTATCGGGAGGAAGACCATTTGCAAGCCTACCGACAGCGAGACGACGTAAGGGAAAAGCGATTTGTAGAGGACCTTAATGCCAAGCGGATAGATGTAGACGTTGTCCGCGCCCAAGGTTTTTGCGGCAGCTTCGGCGACTCCGGTCAGATAGGGCCCGAGGAAAACCGTGACTACAGTTGTATAGAACGCCGAGTTGGCCCAGTCGTAGAAGTACCAGCCCACCTGTTCTCGTCGATTGTTCATTATTGTCCGAAGGTGCCGATGATGCGCGAGTGAAACCGCAGGATAAGGTATGAGCCTCGCTCCGAGCAAGCAGTGCGGCGCCCAACCTCGAGAACACTTCTGTAATTGCGCGACTGAAACGCGTGAGGTCCACAGAATGTGCGATGAGTGCTTGGAGCCTCCGCGGAACTTTGCGTCTTCGCGCGAAACGAGGCTTCCAATGGGCTTTTCGCGCGAAGACGCACAGGTCCGCAAAGACGCCGGGCTCGATCTAACTATTTGTGTCGCGGGCAGCTTCAATCGGCGAGACAAGGACGGTTCTAACTGAATCCGTCGAGACAGACTAAAGCGTCTGCTGCCAGCCTTCTACCTTTGCTTTGGACGAACGAACTCTCATCTCGGGGGCGCCGCCTTCACTCCCCGCCATAATTGATCTCCATCCGGCGAATCTGATAGCTCGCCAGCGCCAGCACTGCGGCGGTCACAATCAACAACCCCGGGATTGAGAGATACGCAGGCGTCGGTTCGGCAACCATTGCGAAAGGGCCTTCGGGGACCGGTACCGGTGAGAGCGAATGCAGATAGTGAATGATGCTGATCTTTTTTAGCACCGGCGGCAGGAGAAAGTTGATCCACTCCCACGCATATGCCAGTAGCGCCGGGATGATCGGATTGCGAAAGAACAGTCCGATGACCAGAAAGGCAGCGCCGTAGCCAACACAGGCCAGCACCGTTATCCCGAGGTACGCCATAGCCTGGCTCTTGCCTGCCCCGCTTGCAAAATAGCTGCCTCCCGCCGAGCCCAATCCAATATACAAGAACAACAGTGATCCGGCCGTGCTTATTCCGAATAACACCAGCGACGCTACTAAGCCCGAGAAGTATTTACCGCACACCAACACCTCGCGCCGCAAAGGCGAGAGAAAATAATAATGAAGACTGCGATCAACGACTTCCCCGCGAAACAGGTTCATGAATATCCACGCGCAACCGAAGAAGACGATCGTTCTCAGGATCAAGCCCTCATACAGGTTCGCGAAGACGATGTTAATTTCGCCGATGTTGTTGTTGCGAGACTGCTGCCAACTGATCTCTGCGGACAACGCCGCCATCAGCAATATGGGCACAGCAGCGAGCAGATAAATCAAGATCGCGCGCTTGCCAATGAAATTCTTTCGGACTTCCAACCGCATTATCGCGGCGATCTGGCTGGCCCACACAGACCTGCCGGTTTCGCGCGACGGCCTCAGTTCGGGGATGGCTTCGGTTGATGCGCTCACGCGGCTTCACCTCCTCCGATCAAGTACTGATAGACCGCACTCAGATCATCGTCCACCGGCGCGATTGATTCGACGTTCAAGCCGTCTTCGACCACGATGCTATTCAACAGAAGGTAGAACGCGTCCGCGTCGCGAGTCTTGATGAACAAACCGTGACGATCTTTGTGAATCTTCGCTTCGACGACCGAGTCCTGCTCGAACACTCTCGCAGCCAGAAGCCCGGGGCGATCGCAGCGAATAAGGATTTGAATCGGGTGTTCTTCCATCTCATCGCGAACACCATGGATTTCGCCCTCCGCGACAACATAGCCATTGTTAAGCAGAATCACGCGGTCGCTCATCATATCGACTTCGTGAAGGATGTGACTCGAGATGATCAGGTGAAGCCCTTCGGCGGCAAGCTGGCGAAACAGCCGAATGGTTTCAGCTCGCGCCATCGGATCAAGTCCGTTGAGCGGCTCGTCCAGAATCATCACAACCGGCTCGTGCGCAATCGCTTGCGCCAGCCTTACGCGTTGACGCATGCCTTTGCTGTAAGCTCCGATCTTGAGGTGAGCAGCCTCGAGCAAATCAACTCGATGCAGCGCCTTCCACGCCCCTTCCTGGGCCTGTTGTTTCGAGTAGCCGTGAACGCGCAGATACGAGTTAATGAATTGGAAGCCCGTCAGCGCCCGCGGAAACGAATCAAACTGCGAACAATAGCCGACTCTTCGGAAAAACACTTCGGGATGATCGGCTCGGAGCCCGAGCACACTCAGCTGGCCACGCGTCGGCCTTATCAATCCGGTCATCAGATTCATCAATGTGGTCTTGCCCGAACCGTTCGGCCCCACCAGACTGGTAATGCCCGGCTCGATCGCCAGCGTCACCCGATTCACACCCAGTATCTCGCCGTAGAACTTCGAGACATCCTCGAACAAGATCATCTTGTCTTCCGGTCCGTCCATCACCGCACCACCTCGTATGCTTTGACCCTACGAGTGAGAAGAAACAGGCAGAGTGCCAAATACAGTCCGAACGCAATCCACGCAGCCGCAGTTGGAAGCACCATCCAGCTAGGTAGTCCCGCCGAGTTGGGTTCGCGGAACAAGCTGTCTTCGATGGTCTTCATGATTATGCTGAGGTTAAAGAGTCCTCCCCACCGTGTCTGGAGCACACCGTTCACAGTGAACCCAATCGCGTTGGAGATGATAAACAGGCCGAACAACGCCGCGCTCGCGGCGAGCCGCCACTTCACCCACGCCGATATCGTTACCGATAACATCGCGAGCAAGAGAATCCACGCCCAGCTATAGACAAAGATCGCGCCCGCCATCCAAAGATTCCTCGCGGCCCACCCCGCACCTTCCAAATAGGACTGGAAGAGAAACAGCAGCTCGCCCGGCACCCAGGTAATCGTCGAGATCAATATCAGCAGCACACTCATCTTGCCGATCACGTACTCGGCTCGCGAAAACGGACGGCACAGGTAGAGAGGCAGCGCATTGTTCGCCATATCGCGAGATATCAGCGGAGGCCCGATCAACACGGTCAGCAGAAAGGCAAGCCCGGTCTGAAATGCAACGAAGAACTGGAAGAAAAAGCCGTTGATAGGGGCGAGGTCTCGCAGATCGATCCGAAAAATCGCCATCGCAGTCAGGTTGTGGTGTAGATAGATCAGGATCGCCATCACCAGCGGGCAAACGAAACACAGCGCGAAGAAACCGGTGAACAGTTTGTACCGGAAGACATCGCGGTACGCGTGCCGAGGGATCACCAGGAAACGCGACCACTCCGGCGTCAGCAGACCCGCGTACGGCTTGTAGGTATGCTCATAAACCGCCATTGCCGTCCTCCATTGCCTTCAGGAAAATGTCTTCGAGGGAGTCGCGCTTGAAGTTGAGCCGGCGAATTTGAACCCGTTGCTCGCCGGCGATCCGATAAAGGTCGCGAATCTCGACTCCGTTCTGCAGGACAAGCTTGAGCCGTCGATCGCTCGTCAGCGCGTATTCGCAGCCGAGCGTCTCGATCGCCTCAATAAACGCTTCACGATCGCCGCGGGTCTCGATCTCCAGGAACTTGAGATTCGCTTTCCGCTCTTCCTCCAGGTTGCAGTAAACCGCGATGCGTCCCTTGTTGATGATCAAGATCTCTTCGCAACATTCTTCGACGTCGCGCAGCAGGTGAGATGACAACAATATGTGTGCCTTCCCGCTGTCTCGGATCTGGCGAATCAACTCGATCATTCGCTGGCGTGCCGGCGGGTCAAGCCCGTTGGTCGGCTCGTCAAGAAAGATCAGCTTTGGACCGTGGGCGATCGCCTGGGCGAGCTTGGCGAGTTGCTTCATGCCCAGCGAGTAAGTCCCGACCTTACGATAGCGCGCCTCGCCCAGGCCGACGTAGAACAGCGCCTCGTGGGCCCGTTCAAGAGCAGCATCAGACGGCAACCCCGAAAGCTCAGCCATCAATCTGACGAAATGAACGCAACTCATGTTCGCGATAAACGAATCGCGTTCGGGCATGTAACCGATCTGCGTTCGAATCTGCTTTGCGTTGCTGCGGATGTCACGGCCAAATATGTGCGCGGTGCCCGCCGAAGGCGCGTGGAACCCAAGCAGCGTGTGAATGAGGGTCGTCTTGCCCGCGCCGTTTGGTCCCAGAAGGCCGATAGCTCTTCCGCGCAACTCGCGTCGCAGGTCTCTGAGTATCGGGCGGCCTCCAAACGTCACGCTCAATCCGTCTAATTCGATCACCGGTGTCGCCGGAACAAGCTCGGGCGTTTTCGGCAACACCGCGACCGTAGTCGTCGGCTCGGGAGTTTTCTGCAGAGCGTTGTCCATCGATCTATTCGCCTCAATCGTATCGGATCAATTGCCCTTGTGGCCGCTGGTATTCTGGCCCCAGGGTCTTCGGAAGATCAACCCTTTCACCACGCCCGTCCACTCTTTGGTTTCTATTTCCGGAGTATAATGTGATTCCAAAGTCTCAAAAAGATTACGCCAGCCGGCGGGTTTGAGTTCCCGCCGGCTGGCGCTTGAGGCGAACAAAATCGCTCGGCTTATCAACGCACGGAATGTTGGATGATATTACTCAACCCGAACGACCCCGGCATGCCAATCAAGTTAGACGGTTTCAAACCAATCGGTCCCTCTTCGCCGTTCAGCGCGAACGATATGTGATCGCCCTGCGCATAGGCATACGCGAGCACCGGCCCACCGACCAGCGAGCTAAAACTCTTGCGCTGCTCTTCGGGCAAGTTGCCGGCAACACTTCCTACGCGCTTTGCTATGCCGCCCAGCACCGGCGCCAGGTTCTGATAGATCAGAGCCGAGAAGTTGGCTTGCTTGTCTTCCGGAAGCGCTGCCACAAATCGGGGCGAGTGCAACAGGGTGTAGCCGGAATCGTGATACTTCAACGCGCGGTCGATAAGCGCCCTGCTCGGTCCGGCAATCAAATAGCCGTTTGAGTAGGTGTAGTTCAGCTCGGGCCCGAAGTCGATCGACTTCAACGTATAGAAGGTTCGCCCTCCTGAGTCGGATCGATCCCACTGGAAGCCTTTCTTGCCTTCTCGGGCAGCCAATTCGTTCATCTTGTCAACCACACGCTCAAAGGTCTGCTGCAAGTGCGCCGGATCGTAAACCTCGAACACCATCTTCCACGAAGGCGCTGGCAGCAGCGGGCCGTCCATCGCAAACGCGAACTCTCCGCCAAGCGGCGCAGCGAAGTCGTCCTTGATGTTCAGACCCGTTTCACTCTGGAACTCGCCGAGATGCTCGCTGAACTTCGGATCAACTGCGTTCAGCGCGCTCATCAGATCGTCTACCAAAGCGACTGGTTGTTTCACAACGAACGCCGCGACGACGCTCGCATCGGGCGAGATGAACTCCAAGGCCCCCATCGGTCCGGGCGCAGCCAGCCACGAGGCCATTCCGTGATTAGTGTCGCTAAAGGTCAGCGTCGCTCGATTGAACGCCTTACCTTGGTCTTCCTTCATCTCGGCGATGAAGTACTTCAGGTTCGTGACGCCCAATTTATCGAGCGCGGCGTTGGTCTTGGCATCGTCGCCTTTCGACTCGGCTATGAATCTCTGCAGATCGGCGGCGATGATGAACCCCGCGCCGTCGTGATAGATATCGGCGATGCGCGAGCGGAATGAACCTTCGGGGTACTGGGCCGCGCTCGCAGTCTTTGTGCTCGCTTGCACCCGTTGTAGAAAGTCGATCTTCGGCGAGGCTGCGAGCACATCGCCGTTTATCCATACATACAGATCGCTCAGCGTGTTGGCGCTAGCCGTTTTCATTTCGCTCATCGGATCATCGACGAACCGGACTCCCGGCGCCTTCTTCGAGCCCGCGCTCAGCGTCGAGATTATTCCTTCGGCATTTTCAACATACGAGCGGAACGACCCCGGATTCTTCAGTGTCGTTAGAACAAGCGGACCGTCCGGCTCACCCTTGCCAGTCCTGGCAAGCTGCGCGGTCACTACGATCTCATCTCCGATTTGCTCACCGAACTCTGAGATCTTCGAGATGACCTTGTCCCATTCCTGATTTCCGCGCGTCGAGCCCTGCTCTTTGTTCCACCACTGCTGGAGCTCGGGGTTCTGAGCAAGACGCTCCTGGATGATCTTGTTCGATTCCATCAAAGTCTCGGTCAGATTCGGAATGGCGACGTAAAAGACGGTGTCGTCGGGCGTCATATCAAGCAATCGAGTCGAATACCGAACACCGGGCCGAGCTACCCGATCGTCGATCTCTTTGCGCAGTGCGGCAACTTCGGCAAGCATCTGCTTGTAGCGCGAAGCATCGCGACTCCAGGCTATCTCGTCCTTTATTGGAACGCTCTCTATGCTTGCGGTCGTCGCGACTTGATCTCCGGGATGAAGGACATCTTGTTTGCCGCCATGTTCGACGTGGACTTCACCCTGGACCACCGAGACCCGCGAGCCCTTGGTTCCGTTGTTCACCGAGAAAACGGTGCCGATCACCGAGACCAGGCAATCGTCAGTCTGGACGTAGAGATGACGCAGCCGCGTCTGCTTTGCGGCTTGCACGATGATGTTGCCGCGATCCAGATGAATGGTTGTTCCCTGCGCGCTGTCGGTTACAGAGAACTCCGAACGCTCCCGCATCTCGATCAGCGAGCCGTCGGGCAAACGCACGACCGCACCCGCATCTTTGGCGGTGCGAACCTTGTCGCCGGGCTTGATCTCCTGTCCGAGCTTGAGCCCTTCGGTATTGGTGTCGGACACCAGAAACGCCTGGCCGTCCATCGCGTGAACAACCATGTGAAATGCGTCGCCGGCTTTGAACAAGCGCTCGTAAGAGAGTGCACCGACCCCAATGATGACGGTAGCGGCGATCGCCCATCTCAGCACCGTACGGCGCGAGGCTGATATCTTCGACGCGGCCGGTCTGACTGGAACGGCTGCCGCTCCATATCGGGCTTCCTTGAGCGCCTTGCGGCAGGGGATGCATTCGTGGGTGTGGTCTTCAAATAGAAGCGAGCGCGCGGACGACAAGCTTCCACTCAAGTATTCGGGTATGAGCTTCTGGAAGTCGTCACAACTGCGAATATGATCGACGTGCGCAGCGGGCGCGCTGGCCGTCGCATGCTCGTTAGACAGCTTCGCCCTCACGCGCTCCGCTGCGCTCTCGACCACAGATGGATCCACCCGCTCGCTGCGGATCCCGGCCGTGGCCCGGTCAAGTATGTCGTTAAGCTCTTTATTACTCCGCTTCATCATGTGCCTCCATGAACTTGGCGATTTCTTTGCGAAGCCTGGTCCGCGCTCGATGCAACAGAACGCCGATTACCATCTGGGACGTGCCGAGCATCTCGGCGATTTCGAGATTACTGTGCCCTTCAAAGTACTTGAGGACGACGATCTCGGCAGCCTTGGGACCAAGCGTCGCAATTGACCGCCTGATTTGATTTTGAAGCTCGCGATCGACCTGCTGAGTTTCCGGACTTGGCTCGGAGCTATGAGGAGCATCAAATGCGATCTCTTCGATAGACACCGAGCGCGAGCGGGTCCGGCTGCGCAATAGATCGAGCGAGGCATTAACAGCGGCGCGGTGAAGATAGCTGCCCGGACTGGGCGACAGGTCAACCTTCTCTTTGCGTCGCACGAGTCGGAGAAAAACGGTCTGAAGAACGTCCTAGGCATCAACGGCGTTTCCGGTTACGCGATAGGCGGCCCGAAAGACGTTATCGTGATGTTATAGAAAAAGAAGTTCGACCTCCACGGGAGGACTGGGCAAGGTCGTGCTGGTTTTAAAGG